>CASBQF010000230.1 GCA_949127775.1 Oscillatoriales cyanobacterium PMM_0080 | reverse complement strand
TTCGGGAATTGTGGCGGTGAGGACTATGAGTTCGGTGTACGTTTGTTGAAAGCTAATGTGCCTTTTGTGATGGCTGCGGGCGCAGTGGGCTATCACTATGAACACGAAACGAACAATCTCGATCGCTCTTTTCGACGCGCTCGTCAGGAAGGGCGATCGGATGTTTTGATCGGTCAGCGACACCCGGAACTTCGACCGACGCTGCATATAAAAGACTACGAAGTTCCTTATTCGCTGGCAGACAAAATTTTGACGATGCTCGCGTTTTTCTGGCCTGCGGCGGTGGATTTGTTGGTTTTGGGGCTGAGGAAGTCTCTGGATTTTCTAGAGAGTTTTGGGATGCGGACAACTTGGCGCTGGCTGCGAACAAAGTTGCGCGGTTATTGGTATTTTCGGGGGGTGATAGATGAGTTGAAAAGTCGATCGGCTATTTCGAGTTTTCTGCAAGGTGGGCCGGCCCGCAGTGACTTGGGCGAAAACGAGATTGAGCTTGATTTGCAGGAGGGTTGGGAAGCAGCAGAGCGCATGATTGATGAGAAAAGACCTGATGGAATTTACCTCCGTTATGGTGAACTTCCGGTTGGTCATGTCACTCCAAAATTCGGTGTCGAACCGCTGCGGGGAGTTCATTTGCGCCCGATTTTGGCAACTCTGGTGTCGGATAAGTTACTGATTGCGATCGCAGTTAATGGTATGCCCAAAACTATTGGCATGAAGGAGATTCAGCCTTTAATTGCTTTTGAAACTTACGAGTTGGCTGTTAAATAATGAGGAATTAGGAATGAGTATTCGTGTCACATCAAGACTAAAACTCTCCGTATCTCTCGCTTGTAGCCGAGTCTCGATCCCCCCTAGCCCCCCTTGATAAGGGGGGGACAAGAGCATTCAAAGTCCCCCTTTTTAAGGGGGATTTAGGGGGATCGAGACTCAACCTCAAAACCATTCTCCTCTATCACTATTTTCTAGGAGCAACTTATGGCAGTAAAACTGCTTGATCTCGAATTTTCAGAACCAATAAATCAGATTCGGGGACTGGAAGAATACGAAAAGATTCGCATTTTGGTGCGCTACCGGGGAGTGCCTATCAAATGGGTGGAAATGTTCAACAATCCTTGGCTAGCAATTATTCCCGCAGAGAAGGTGCGAGTGGCAATTTTCGAGCAAATAGGTAAGGAATTGACTAAAGCGATTCTGACAGAAAAGTTGGATCTTCAAGCAAAACCAAATGATCTGTTACCACCAATTAGCGTGGTGATCTGTACGCGCGATCGCACTGACTTACTCAAGGGTGCTCTGGAAGCAATTCTCGCGATCGACTATCCCGATCGCGAAATCATTGTTATAGACAACGCTCCTTCCAATAACAGCACCGCTGAATTGGTCGCGCGATTACCTGTACGCTACGTGAAGGAAGAACGGCCAGGATTGGACTGGGCTCGCAATCGTGGTATCGCTGAAGCTAGTCACGAGATTATTGCTTTTACTGACGATGATGTTCGGCCCGATCGAGGTTGGCTGCGAGGTATGGCGGCGGGTTTTGTTGATCCGGAGATTATGGCAGTTAGCGGTTTAGTCGCGCCGGCGGAATTGGAGACAGAGGCTCAAATTAGGTTTGAATTTGGCTACGGGGGAATGTTGCAACATCTCCACTGTTTTAAGGTTGATGGTAGCAAGCTTTCGGCTCAAAAGCTGCTGTGGACAAGTAATTACGGCGTTGGGGCAAATATGGCTTTCCGCCGTCGAGTATTCGCCGAAGTTGGCAATTTTGACCCTGCTTTGGATGTGGGGACTCCGACTAGGGGCGCTGGAGATATTGAGATGTTTCACCGGATTTTGGCGAAGGGATACTCGACTTTTTATGAACCGACAGCGTTTGTGTGGCACGTACACCGACGTAGTGGTGAGGCGTTGAGTCGCCAATTACGGGACAACGGGCGCGGTTTTGGAGCTTTTTTGCTGACGTGCGATCGCAACCGAACTGTCAGCCGTGGCGCAATTGTCCAATTTGCAGTGTCTCAATGGCTGAGCTGGTGGCTGCTGCGACGATTGATTCGACCAAACTGGTTTCCTCGCAAGTTGGTCTTGAGCGAGCTGCTAGGGGCTTTACAGAGTCCTTTTGCTTACAAGGAAGCGCAGTTACAGGCTCAGCGTTTGGCGCTGCTTCCTGATGTTGAACCGCAGCAGGTTGAATCGCAGGTAGTTGCTGGAGGTGTGCGGTGAGAAATACGGGAACTTTGGGTTATCGACGGCGCAGAATGGCTCATCTTTTCGATTTGCTGCGGGAGTTGGTCGATCGCGACATGAAACTACTTTACAAGCGATCGACCCTGGGAATTGCTTGGACTTTGATCAATCCGCTATTACAGTTGGCGGTATTTTCGTTTGTGTTTAAAACCGTAATTCCGGTAAATGTTCCGCAGTTTTCTTCCTTTGCTTTTAGCGGTTTATTAATTTGGACTTGGACTCAGACGGCGCTATTTCAAGCAACGGCACTAATTACTGGCAACCGGGCTTTAATTAGACAGCCAAATTTTCCGATCGCGATTTTGCCGATAGTGACAACAACAACTGGATTAATTCACTTCTTACTAGCGCTACCGGTGCTAATTATCTTTCTGGCAATTGACGGTATTCAGCCGAATTCAGTGCTGCTGTATATGCCAGTTTTGATGGTGATTCAATTCTTCTTGACGGTAAGTTTGGCTTATCCCCTCGCCGCCATTAACGTTACTTTTCGCGACACTCAGCACACTTTAGGCGTAGTTTTGCAGATGCTGTTTTATCTGACTCCGATTTTCTATAACCTGGACAGTATACCGAAGGAATTTCTGCCTTTCTATCAGTTTAATCCAATGGTTCCTCTGATTGAAGCTTACCGCGCCATACTTTTGAAAGGTACGCAACCAGACTGGCAATCACTATTAACTGTGACTTTGATTGTAGCAGTTCTGTTGCCGATCGGACTGGGAATTTTTAAACGGCAAAGCGCTCATTTCGTGGAGGAACTTTAAATGCGTCAAGCTATTGTGGTTAAGGGTTTGGGGAAAAGGTTTAATAGCTACAGTGCCGATCGACCTTTTACAATTATGGAGGCCGCTTTATGGGGATGGCGGCGGATGAAACCGCAGGCACATTTCTGGGCGCTGCGGGATGTGAGTTTTAGTGTTTCTCCAGGAGAAATGTTGGGAATTCTCGGCAAGAATGGCGCTGGAAAATCGACGCTGTTACAACTTGTCGGTGGTATTGGCCGCGCTGAAGAAGGTACAATTCAAGTTAATGGCAAAATCGGTGGCTTATTGGATTTGGGTGCAGGTTTTCACTCGGATTTAACAGGGCGAGAAAATGTGTTTGTCGGTGCGGTGGTAGCGGGTTTGACTCGCCGGGAAGCAGCGCGACGATTCGACGACATTGTGGAATTTGCCGAGTTAGAACAGTTTATTGATAGCCCGATGCGGACTTATAGTACAGGGATGCAAATGCGGCTGGCTTTTTCGGTGGCGATTCACACTGATCCTGAAGTGCTGTTAGTTGATGAACATTTGTCGGTTGGTGATGTGGCTTTTCAAGCTAAATGTTTGAATAAGATAACTGAGTTTAAGACTAAAGGTTGTGCGATTGTTTTAATTTCTCACAATGCTGGACAAATTCAAAAATTGTGCGATCGGGCTTTGTGGCTAAAATCCGGTGAAATCGTTGCTTACGGGGAACCGGAAGTGGTGGCTGGTCAATATTTGTCGGAAATGCGATCGGAAACCGAAAAACGCACTCCCATGCGTCCTCCTGAAGTCACAAGTACGGGTTCGGAATTGCGAGTTAATGAAAATCGTTTCGGTTCTTTGGAAGTAGAAATTACCGATGTCAAAGTATTGCCGGATGAGGAAATAGACAGCGGTGATGCTGTAACCATTGAGATTCATTATTCGGTTCCGAAGCAAATTTCTGCTGCTATCTTTGGGGTGACAATTAGCCGGGAAGATGGGCAAAATTGTTTCGACACCAATACGAATCAAATGGGTCGATTGGTTCCCCTAGTTAAAGGTGAGGGCAAAATCAGACTACATTTGGATAGATTAGACTTGGGTAACGGTCAGTATTATGTGAATGCTGGGGTTTACGAGAAGAATTGGGCCTATGCTTACGACTATCACTGGCACGTCTATCCGCTATATGTGCGATCGACTGTACACCAAAAAACCATCCTTTGTCCGCCCTACCACTGGGAGTTTGAAGGCAAAATGCAGTTGTTAGACTTGCCAGAAAAGATCGATCAAGCTCACGCTTTAAATAAAAACAATCCCGGATATGCCAAAATTTCGACTCAGTTAAAAGCTAAACAAAAACCAGACTTTTTAATTCTTGGCGCTCAAAAATGCAGCGCCGAATCTTTGTACGGCTATCTAGATAATCACCTGCAAATGATTAAAGAAGGTGCAAGACAAGTCCACTTTTTTGAGTTAAATTTTGAGCGAGGCGTTGAGTGGTATAGCAAACAGTTGACGCGGAGTGTCGCGGGTGAAAAAGTATTGCTGTGGGAGATGACTCCTTACTATATTTACCATCCATTGGTGGCGGAGCGAGTTTACAAGTGTTTCCCCGATGTTAAGCTGATTGTGATGTTGCGAAACCCGGTACAAAGAGCTTGGTTGCACTACAATTTAGAAGTGGCGGTGGGCTGTGAAAAGTTGGATTTTGAAAAAGCAATTGCCTCTGAGGGCGATCGACTAAAAGGTGAAATTGAAAAAATTAAAGCCGACGATGGTTATTATAGCTTCAATCACCAACATTATTCCTATTTGTCGCGAGGAATTTATGTCGAACAAATCAAGAATTGGCTCGATTATTTCCCGAAGGAACAGTTACTAATTCTCAAAAGCGAAGATTTTCAGAAAGATTCGGGGAAAGTATTTTCTCGGGTGTTAGATTTCTTAGATATTAACGCGAGTGCTGTTAAAGAATATGAGAGTAATAGTGCTGAGGATTATAGTAATATGCCAAAGGCGATCGAACAAGAGTTGATCGGTTATTTTGAACCTTATAATCGGGCACTTTCTGAGTTATTGAAAGAGGATTTTACCTGGAGTTAAGATAAGAGTTTTCAACCGCAGAAGCCACAGAGAGCGCAGAGAGGAAGATGAATTAGACTTTTTTCTTCTCTCCGGCTCTTTCTTCTCTCCCTCTGTGCCCTCTGCGCTCTCTGTGGTTAAAAAATCTTACTCATAAACAATTTATTCAGTAAACAAATGAAACGCATATTTTTAATTGGATCTCCGAGAAGTGGTACGACAATTCTTCAAAGTTTGTTAGCCGCCCATCCAGAAATCATTTCCTTTCCTGAATCTAAGTTTTTTCACTATTTGCTGTATGAACCATTTGTAGCAAATTTACCAACTAGATTGGTAAATTTTTTTAGGGATGAGATTAATCGCCCTGAGTTGTTGAATGATTTTGATAACAGTCAAACTGTGGAAACTAAAACTCGTTGGTTTGTCGAAGTTTTGGATGGTTTGGCGGCGGAACAAAATAAAAGTATTTGGTTGGAGAAAACCCCGGAACATATATATTTTATTGAAGATATTCAGCGTCTGATACCGGATGCTAAATTCATCCATATTTTGCGAAATGGTATGGACACCATAGCTTCTATGTATGAGGCTACGAGAAATTTTAGCGAGTTGTGGGGAGGTGTTTGGGATTTAGAACACTGTATTGAGCGCTGGGAATATGCGGTATTAACTAGCCATAAATATGTTAATAATTCTAATCATATATTCGTAAAATACGAGGAACTTATTGACAATAAAAGTGTCGTGTTAGCTGATATATGTAATTTTCTTGAAATTGACTATGACTCTGCAATGCTGATTAATTATAAAGCAAAAGCAGCTAATCTGAGTTTGAATTTACCTTGGCACCAAGGAATTGCCAGAGACATCCAAAGCACTAAAATCCACAAATATCATCAGATTTTCAATAGCAATCAGATTCAATCTATTTTAACTCAAATCCAGGGGATAAATTCTCAAGTTGCTTACAAGTTTAAGGTGGAGGTGACTCAACCAATTTTAGATATTGAGGTTCCGCAAATATACGATCGCCTTGACTGTACAATTGAACTAGACGGCGTTGCACTCGGAATCATTGAATTGCCTGTCTGTGACGGGATTGTGGCTGGTGTAGTGTTGGCTGATGCGATCGCATCTGAGTTCGCTTGGCCAATTATCGATCGCTTTTTTCGACAAAATCCCGAGAATCCGCAGTTTGAATGGACGCTATTTTTACAGGCAATTTGGAATCGTCCGAATTGGCTTGAGGCTTATTTTTATAATCCCGAAACAACCGATGAAGCATTCACAATTTATCTTGATACAGACTTGATTGCTATCGAAGTTAGTGAAGAATTACCTAACATCAAAGTTGAGCTTTCAGAAATTGATATGCTAGTAACAGTCGGCGGTGTTGCTATCGGTATTATAACTGTTGCGGTTGAAAATAACTTTGTTTCTGCTCAAAAAGTGCGATCGGCAATTACTCAAAATAGCGGTTTTGAATTATGTATAGCTGCTGTGCGAGAAGCTTTGGTGGGAAAACCACTGGATTGTGAGATGTCACTGCGATCGCGCTTAACCTCTGCTGCTCAACAAAGGTCGAATCAGCCCAACTGGTTGAATGCAAAGGGTTCTGGGGGCATTTACCCGCAAGATGCGGTGATGTTCGGGAGGCGCGAAAGTGCGATCGCAACCAGTGTCAGTCGTCGCGCCGCACTACCAGCAGCAGCGATGCGAGAATTAATCGAAGCGGCGACAATCGCAGGGGAACCCATAACCCAAATTCCCTTAGAAAATGAGTTGCCAAAACAAGTATTTTATGCACCGGAAATCATTTGGCGAAAGTCGTCCTATCGAGAAGTTTCCCAATCATTTCAGCCTGAATTCTTTGACAATAATACTGTCACTAAAAGCTTGCCAATTATCGCTTACAATCGTATTTGTACAGAGATTTTTGAACAACAGTTGCAGTATCTGAAAGATTCTGGTTATTATAGTACGAGTTGGCAAGATTGGCAAAATGCGAAACTGACCAAAATTCCTTTACCTGGTAAAGCTGTATTGCTGACTTTTGACGGCGGCTATCTCGACTTTTTTAACCATGCTTTCCCTCTTCTAAAACGCTTTAACTTTACAGCAACTGTTTTTTTAGTAGCAGAGTCGATTGGAAAGACAAATAGTTGGGAAAAAGCAGAATCTGAACAAGTACAGTTAATGGGATGGCCCGAAATCCGGCAACTACGGGATGCAGGAATTGAGTTTGGTTCCATGTCTGCGACTTATCAACCCCTGACTGGCTTGTCGCCCACAGAAATTGTGCGGGAAGGGGCAAAATCTCGTGCTATCCTGGAACGAGGGTTGGGGAAATCGGTTAAATACTTTGCTTATCCCTACGGAAATGTTGATAAAATCGTAGAAAAGTTAGTTCGTGCGATCGGCTATACTTATGGTGTGTCCTACGAATCGAAATTTAGCAATTTTGAAGATTCTTTACTGTCGCTTCCCCGGATGCAATTCACCACAGAAAATTTCCGCCAATTAGATTTATAGCACAAACCCATAATCTTAGTCCGCGCAGGCGGACTTTGTTTGTGTAGACGCGGTTTCAACCGCCGAGTTTCTGAATAAAACCCTGAATTTTCCTACTCAAATAACCAGCCAACCCTCTCGAAATCTTCTCAAACTTATAATAAAACAAAATATCCATCACATCCTCAATTTTCATGTACTTCAAATAAGCAATTGTTTTATCAGTAAGTACATCATTCACATCATCGATATACTTTCTCACAGCCAATCTTTCCGAAATATGCCATTTCTTGTCAAACTTGCGGTGCATTTCCGTCTCATAATCCCGAAAATCCGAGACTTTTCCATCCAAATACTTTTGAATGTATTTCCCCGCTATTTCCGCGCCATCCATCCCGTGTCTAATCCCTTCACCACCCAGAAAATTAACCGTTGAGACAGTATCGCCGATCGCAATTATGTTATCCTGACAGTAGATATCCTTCAAACCCTGACTGTATTTCAGCGTTGAACCATGTTTGTCAATGATTTTATAGTTTTTACAATTCAGATACTCATCAATCAGTAAATAGATATACTTTTTCAAAGGTTCCAAATTCTTCACAGTTTTCGGATCTAAAAAAATCCGTCCCGCGCCAACTTTCAGGCGATTTTGTTCCATCGGAAATATCCAAGAATAACCTTTCGGCATCCATTTATCGCCCAAAAAGAAGATTAAATCATTGGCATATTTATCATACACTTCTGGTTCTACTTCAATTAAGTATTCTATACCAGTTCCCGACAAAAAATCTGGTTTATCATTCTCCTTCTCATACATAATCGCCCTAGCAAAACCCGTCGCATCAACTAATACTTTCGTGCTAACTTGGATGATTTGACCGTCGGATAACTGTTTAAATTCTACGATGGTTTCGCCGTTGGCTTGTGAATGTTTTATGTAGCGATAACCAAGCCAAACTTCACTTCCATTTCCCTGAACTTCACTGGCTAGAAATGCTCTAAATTTAGCAAAGTTTAAAACAACTCCCAAACTTTTAGGAGATTCCCAAGTTTGACTGACTTTGCTAGTTTCAATAGTCAGGTTGTGCCAAAAACTGCCGACTACTGATTCGGGTAAATCGAATTGTGAGAGACTTTCTAGAGGTGTGGCGGCGCTGGAAAAGTCATTTTTATTAAAACTATCATTCTGTTCTGCAAGTAACACTTGCCGACCAGATTTTGCGAGGATTCTTGCACAGTGGCCACCTGCGGGGCCAGCTCCTACTATTACTATATCAAAACTTTTTAAAGTCATCTTGCTATTAATTTGCTTCCAATGTCAAAATACGCGCAGAAATATCAACTACCAAGCGCCGATTTTTCAACAATTGGCGACCGATTAAAACTTCCGGTACTCCCGCACCTACATGAACAGGAATGTCAAATTCTTGACCCTCAATACGCACTTTTCCTGCATAAATATCGAAATAAAATTCTCCCCTAGCTGTGATCATTTTTTGTCGCCTAACATAAATCCAGTCAAGCCCTTCTAAATCTTGACTGTTAATTGCTAACCAGCCAGAAAAACCTGTATCTAGTAGGGTATCGACAGGTAATTCTAAGCCGTTATCAGCAATCAATTCAATTTCAAAAAATAGCTCATCCTGATCGCCAAATGTTCCTTGAATCATATCATGCCACAGGCCCCTGTATTGTTGATGCGGAACATGAATGGGATAGCATTTGGGTGTTTCTGGCGGCACATTTTGGTAGCCACCATATCATCGTTGTCGATAAAATAGTCCCCGCTGTCGGGTTCAACCGCCATATACCAGTTGTAGTGGGTTTTAATTAATTCTGGTTTTAGGCGATCGAAAATTGGTTTGCAGCGCTGATAAAATGCTTCTCTTTCAGCTTGCCACTGGGCTTTTTTTTCTTCTGACCACTGAATTTCTGGGAACACTCTTCCCCGACGTACTGTGCGAGTTGGTTTCACGCTAGTCATTGTTTTTTCTCCCTTATTTTCAAATCTTCCTGCAATCAGATTGTACCACAAACTCCGGTTTCATTAATCCGAAATACGTGCGGGACAGCATTGGGATGTTTCTGACGACACATTTTTCCAGCGGCTAACGAATCTTGTTCTATAAAATGTTCTCCGCTATCGGGTTAAACCGCCATATACCAGTTGTAGTGGGTTTTAATCAATTCTGGTTTTAGGCGATCGAATGTTGGTTGACACCGCTGCCGAAATGCGGCTCTCTCAGCGTACCATTGGGTTATTTCTTCTGGAGAAAGTTTACGTTTTTGGTGCAATCTTTTCCGGGGTACTGTGCGAGTTGGGTTGAGATAAGTCATTGTTGATTCTCCCTGATCGTGAAACTTTTATTCAATCATATCATGACACAAAGTAGATTGTAAGGTGCGGAGTATGCACCTTACAATCATCACTAATTAGACGCTAACAGGTGACTGTTTGCGACTGAATGTTGCCAAAATACGATCGCACATTTGCGACGGATTCAGTCCCAAAGTTGCAAAGGATTGTTCAGGCGTGGCATGATCCACCAATGTATCAGGTACACCCAACCGCATCAATGGAACCAGGATATTGTTATCCATCAAAGCTTCGGCTACTGCTGAACCGAAACCACCCATTAAACAGCCTTCTTCCATTGTGACAACTTTGCCAATTCGCTGTGCCAAGGGTAAGATTAATTCGGTGTCCAAAGGCTTGACAAAACGTGCATTAATCACAGTTGCTTCAATGCCATGTTCGCTCAACATCTCGGCAGTTTGCATTGCCGGATAGACCATTGAACCGTAACCTAAGATCAGAACGTCATCGCCGTTGCGGAGAATTTCCGCTTTGCCGATCGGCAATTCTTCCCAACCTTCTTCCATCAGAGGCACGCCGTGCCCGTTACCACGCGGGTAACGCATCGCGATCGGACCACTGGTATGATTGACTCCCGTGACTACCATCCGCTGCAATTCTGCCTCATCTTTCGGAGCCATAATTGTCAGATTTGGCAAGCATCGCAAGAAGGAAATATCATACATTCCTTGGTGAGTTGGGCCATCAGCACCGACAATTCCGGCTCGATCCAAACAGAAGAAAACAGGCAAATTTTGGATGCAGACATCGTGAACAATTTGGTCATATCCGCGCTGCAAAAATGTCGAGTAAATTACTACAACCGGGCGCATTCCTTCGCAGGCTAAGCCAGCCGATAATGTGACAGCGTGTTGTTCGGCAATACCGACATCAATGTACTGTTTCGGGAGTTTTTCCTGAAGTTTATCGAGACAAGTTCCCGTTGCCATTGCCGCAGTAATACCCACAATTTTCGGATTGTCTTGTGCTAGCTTGACCAGGGCGTGGGCAAAGACTTTTGAGTAAGCTGGAGGCTTTGGTTTGGTGGAGGGAATGCCTTTGCCGGTGGCTAAGTTAAACGGGTTTTGGGCGTGATATCCTACTTGGTCTTTTTCGGCGATCGCATATCCTTTACCCTTCACCGTCACAACGTGAACTAACACCGGGCCTTGGATAGTATGACCGTGTTTGAAAGTGGCAATTAACTCTTCCAAATTGTGTCCGTCTACCGGCCCCATGTAAGTGAAGCCTAATTCTTCAATTACGGCTCCAACTTTCGACACGGCCAACCGTTTCATCCCTTCTTTGAGGCGTTCCATTTCTGGCGTAAATGTTTCGCCCACAAACGGAATTTGTTTGAATTGTTCCTCTAAGTTATCTTTGAGAAATTGCACCGGCTGCGAGAGTCGCATCTTGTTCAAATAGCGGGTAATTGCGCCGACATTGGGCGAGATTGACATCTCATTGTCGTTGAGCACTACCATCAGATTGGTTTTCGGCATATGGCCCGCGTGGTTAATCGCTTCGAGTGCCATGCCCCCTGTGAGCGCACCGTCGCCGATGACTGCTACAGTTTTAAAGTTTTCGCCTTTGAGGTCGCGTGCCATTGCCATTCCTAGAGCTGCGGAAATGCTCGTAGAAGCGTGGCCAGCACCAAAATGGTCAAATTTGCTCTCACAGCGCTTGAGATAGCCTGCAACGCCGTCTTTTTGGCGCAGAGTGTGAAAATTGTTGTAGCGACCGGTGATCAACTTGTGTGGATAAGCTTGGTGGCCGACATCCCAGGTAACTTTGTCGCGATCGAGGTCTAGGGTTTGGTACAGTGCTAAGGTCAGTTCGACTACACCCAATCCTGGGCCTAGGTGTCCGCCGCTGGCTGCTACAGTTTCTAAATGCTTTTCTCGAATTTGTCGGGCAATTTGTTCGAGTTGATGAATCGATAAGCCGTGTAATTGGTTTGGGTGAGTTAGTTCGCTGAGATGCATATTTTAAAATCTTGCTCCTGTGAATCAGGACGAATCCTTAAAAGCTATAGGTTGAGCCTGCGACGCTTAAGACGTGCAGGTTAGAATAGTTTAACGGTTATTTGCAAAAAACAGTGAGGTGTAACAGTTTTATTATTTCTGAACTGGTAGTAATTGTAAATAAATTGTTAAAAATTTGTATAAACACTACTTATGTTGCTAATGGCTAATTATTAGCTTGTTGGGAATTATTATGAATTTTAAACTACTTTTTGTAGTGACGGCTGAGTTTTTAGCCATCTTGTTTCTGCGATCGGACTGTGATGCAAAATCATTAACTGCGATTTGCTAAGGGCTTCTAGTGCGTAGGTACGACCTTGTAAATCGCTAAATTCAACTTCCACAAATTCTGCATCATCAGGACACGGCAGTGCCGTTTCCCTACAATTAATCGGGGTAGGGAAACGGCATTGCCGTGTCCTCCTCGCGAGCTTGTTTAGAAACAGGCAAGATGCCTGTTCCACAGAAAAATTCATCTCTTCTGGAACGGGCATCTTGCTCGTTGTCGTATAAGTTGTCGAGTGCGATCGGACACCATTTAGCTTGGGTGGAAAGTTGGGCATTAATCAATGTAAAAATTCGAGATAGTTCGATGATGCCAGCTAATTCTGGAATTTCATCAGCAGTTAGTAAATCTACTTTTTTTCTTTCTAGCAGTTCTTCCATGCGAGATTGAAGATCGTCGGTAAATCTGAATAAGTAAATATTCCCAAACTCTACCATTTTGAGGCCTTGGGGCATCAAGGAGGAAGGTTTCACCATTAATTGAGTATTCATAGGATCAAAGCTCGTAGATACTCTTGGAATATTGTAGCTTATAAGTTGCTAAGTGAATTTGCAGAAGGGTCGATCGCACTTATCATCAAATACGATCGCCCTTCATCAAAATTACAACATTCGCTCTAACTCAGTCGATCGCAGTTCCGGCAATTTTTCAGCCCCACTCATATCAAAAACGATCGCGTGTTTCGTCGCCGGTAACAACCGCCGTAAAATCTGGATATATCCATCAGCATCACCCCGGCGGTGGAATCGAGCAACCACCAATCGCTGCATATTTGGCAATTGCCGCACAATACACCAGGGATGAGTGTTTAATTTTGGCTTGGATGTTGGTATCATAGGGAAATCCTTCCCCGCGTTTGCGGGGTGTGATAGAAAAAGCGATCGCCCTCAAGTTTTCGAGGCTAGGTGGGCGATCGTTTTTAGTGTACATAAACAGTGTATGTTGCATACGCATCATTGTCAAGTTAAAACATGGGATACGTTAGACTGCGGATTCGAGAACTAGCTGAGCAAAAGGGTTGGACGCTAAAGCAAGTTGCCGATCTATCCGGAGTTAATTACAACACTGTCAGAAGCTACGTTCAGCGTGATACTTTGAACACAGTCGATTTGTCTGCTGTCTACAAAATAGCCCGCGCTTTCGACGTGACGATGGAAGATTTAGTCGAGATTTTGGAAGATTGAGGGCGCACCGAAATGATAAAAACGGAGGAGACGGCAGTGCCGTGTCCCTACCATGTTATTTTGGGTAGGGACACGGCACTGCCGTCTCCTAATTTCCGATACTAAACCCGCGTTTGACTTTTTTGAATTTCGGCCAACAATTGCTCTCGACTTTTCGCCGGTTCCTTGCAAGTCAAACACTCACAAACCAACCCAACAACCCCTTCAGGTAAATCAGCTTCAATCAGAAAAACAGCAGTCGGATAATACTGCGAAATCAACCCAGGAATTAGCTCAGGAGTCGTGCGAATCAAAGTAGAATGCTGATACCAATCCAGCGCCGAAATCAGACTCGGGCAGGCTTGGGGAGCATCTTGTATAATACCGCTGAAAGCTTGCAAACCCTGTTCCGCGCGATCGAGGAATTCCAAATTTTGATCCAACAGCGCTAAACGAACCAAAGAGGCGATCGCAATTCCATTAGCCGCCGGAGTAGCATTGTCTGTATAACTACGTTCCCGCACCAACAAATCACCGCTATTATCACTCGCAGTATTGTAATATCCCCCCAATTCCACACTCCACAAAAACTCATCAAACTCTGTTTGAACCTCCACAGCTTTCTGCAACCATTTGTCACTTCCTGTAACTAATGACAAACTCCCTTGATGCAAATCCAGCAATGCTTTCACAAACAAAGCATAATCTTCCGACTGCGCCATTACAGCCGTTTCACCATCATAATTCAATCGATGAAACCGCCCATCAATCCACTGATTATCTAAAATAAAATCAGCAGCCTTTACCGCCAATTCCAGATACTCCAAATTCCCAAAAACCTGAGCAGCCCTAGCCAAACCAGAAATCATCAAGCTATTCCAAGCTACAATCATTTTAGTATCAGTAACTGCCGGAATTCTCCCAGGCCAACTATCATTTTTAGCTTCCTGATTGTTCCGGGCTGGTGGAAAGGTTTTTACAGTATCGGGATTACCACCATAACGAACAGCAAATAGTTTTGCCAAAGCCGTTTCTACTGTTTCGCTCAATTTGTCAGAATGGCGACGCTGCAATACATTTTTCCCTTCAAAATTTCCGGCGCGACTCACAGTAAATTGTTGTTCAACTTCTGCTAATTCCTCAGCAGTCAACAGTTGTTCCAGTTCGCTATAAGTCCAAACATAAAACACTCCCTCTTCCGGTTCAACTTCCTGGGAATTGTTAAAACTGTCAGCATCTTGTGCTGCATAGAAATAGCCAGTGGTTGCAGTCATTTCACGTTTCAACCATTCTACTGTCCCCGCAATGGCCGTTTCAAAAGCTGGTTCTTGGATTCCCGCACTCCACAAATTTGCTAAATATTCAACAATTTGACCGTTATCATAGAGCATTTTTTCAAAGTGTGGGACAGTCCATGTATCATCAACTGTATAGCGATGAAATCCTCCGGCAACATGGTCGTAAATGCCGCCTAATGCTAGGTCTAATCCGCGCTGAGTACAAGCTTGTCGAGCGTCATGTTCTGATTCATCAAAATTAAAGCGGATTCCCCGCAGTGCTAACTCAGCATAGGGCATCATCGGGAAACTAGGCGCTCGATTGCTACTAGCAATAATTGCAGTGTTAGATCCTAAGCCTTTTTGGAATACTTCTCGACTTAATTCTGCGGTTCCTGGTGACAGCATCGCCGACTGTTGAAGATTGCCTAAAATCTCTGATTTGAAGCTTTCTAATTTGCCTTTTTCTGTGTCGTAAAAGCGGCGAATTGCTTGCAATACTTCTAAAAAACCGGGTCTTCCGTAACGTGGTTCTACGGGGAAATAAGTGCCACCATAGAAGGTAACTTTGTCATCGGGGGTGAGAAAAACGTTGAGTGGCCAACCACCTTGACCGGTCATCATTTGCAAGGTTTGCATATAAATGCTGTCGATATCCGGGCGTTCTTCCCGATCGACCTTTATGGCAATAAAGTGGGAATTCATGTATTCGGCGATCGCAATATCAGAAAAAGCTTCCCCTTCCATCACCGTACACCAGTGGCAACTAGAGTAGCCAATTGACAAGAAAATCGGCTTATTTTGGCTGCGGGCCGTTTCTAAGGCTTCATCGCACCAAGGCCACCAGTCGATCGGGTTTTCGCTATGTTTCCGCAGGTAAAGGCTTTGGGATTGAGCAAGACGGTTGACCATAATCAAATATACTTTAACTCGTGCTGAGTCAGATTTTCAGTTCTTTAAGCAGTTTAGCGCGAGATGTTTTAGTTAAGTTGTGGCAAAAATCATGTTTTAATATTAGCACTGATTATTTCGATATAAAATGAATTTATTCTCTCGAAGACTCTTCAATATACGGCTCGGACAATTTTTGTTAAGTGCCGCAGTTCCTCCTCTCGTTCTCAAACAGTGTCAATCCGAACCATCGCAGCAAGCCGAGCCCTCAAAACAACCTGTATTAAAAACTAATACTGACAAAGCTTCTCCCAAAAAAGTAATTCCAGAAGTAGAATTATTCGTGCCGACTTTTTTAGGCAACGATCAGCGCCGCTTCTACGGTAGAGGTGTGCCAAAAGGATTGAAATTAATCGACAAATTTGAGCTAGGAAGTGGACGGACTTTTCTGGGGAGACAATCGCAAACTTGGAGCGGTGCCGGTTGGACTGGACAGCCTACAATCATCAGAGATAGAGATAAAACTTATTTAATTATAGGTTCTTTCGACCACTATTTGCATAAAATAGACATGGCGACAAATAAAGAAGTTTGGCGCTATAAATTTGATGATATAATTAAAGGCTCATCAACAATTTATATCGACAAAACAGCCACGGCTGAAAACAGAATTGTGATTTTGCAAGGCAGTCGCAGCGGCGGTGGTGGCAAAAATGTTGTGCCGAGTTTTCGCGCAATATCTTTTAGAACTGGCAAGGAACTGTGGAAGTTGGACATCAGGAGAACGCCTAGCTACAGCCAGGATAACGACAGCAGTGCTTTGTATCTGGGCGATGGGGTGTTGTTCAATG
The DNA here is from genome assembly GCA_949127775.1 of Oscillatoriales cyanobacterium PMM_0080. Lineage (GTDB taxonomy): Bacteria > Cyanobacteriota > Cyanobacteriia > Cyanobacteriales > Microcoleaceae > Microcoleus. The sequence goes on along the minus strand of CASBQF010000230.1, from coordinate 8,229 downwards.
CGGGCGAAAATGCGATCGGCTATTTCCTCAATAGTTCTGCCAGCAAAGCCAAAGTCAAACAAGGAATCAAGCAGCCACAAATCTTGTCAGAAGTAAAACTTTATGCAGCAGCAGATATCAGCAAACATGGCGGCAACTTGGTGGCAGAATCATCTCCAGCTAGATTCAAAGATCGGATCTTTATCGCTGCTGGATCTGGTCATATTTATGGTATCAATGTTAAATCCAAAAAGATAGTCTGGGATTTTTATACTGGTTCGGATTTGGATGGTAGTGTTGTAATTTCTAAGTCGGGGAAGTTGTTTTGTGCGATCGAGAAACAATACATTCAAGGCAATGGTGGAGTGTTGAAGCTGAATCCTAAGAACGATGCGGGTTCTAGTGCTAGCGTTGAATGGTTTTTACCGACCGGAAACCGCCGACTTTCTGGTTGGGAAGGTGGCATAATCGGCTCGGTGGCGTTGAATGATGAGTATAATGCAGAGGGGTTCCCGACTCTTTTTGCGACAAATGCGATCGACGGCAATTTGTACATCGGTTCTCAAGGTATGATTACAGGTAAAAAGAATTTTGTACCTTGGCGAAACCAGTCTTACGATACTCCAGTAATCGTGTTTAAAAAAGAGATTGGTGCTTCTATTTCAACTCCGATATTTACCGATGGGAATAAACTAATCAGTGCTGGATATAATGGTGTTTATTTGTTTGATTTGACATGGGAACCAGCGAAGTCTGGAGATAAGAATGTTTTGAAAAATGCTAGAGGTGAGTTTTACCGTTTGAAGGTAAAGGAGTCTGGCAGATTTAAACCAGGTTTATCCTTTGAGGCGACACCTGTAGTTTGGGATGGAATTGTCAGGATTTGCGCGAGAGACGGCTGGATGTATACTTTAGGTTAGAACTGATATTTTGCACAACTAATCAGGAACAGGCAAGATGCCTGTTCCACAACGACAAATACATTATTTTGTGGAACGGGCATCTTGCCCATGCCGAGTTTCTAGGTGTTGAAATCCGCCAATGTCACCACCTGCCATTTAAGTGCGCTGATCTCTATCATAGAAGGAATCTCAGGAATTATAGGAAACTCGTTATGACAACTAATGACAGTCAAATAAGTCAAGTTTACGGTTCGGAAGATGCTCAAGGTATTCTGCAAATTGCGATCGCCCGCCGACAAGATGAAGGCGAATTAACCAGAGTGCAGTTGTTCGAGATTGCAGCGGAATTGGGCATTTCCGAACAGGATATCGTGGCATCGGAACAGCAATGGTTAGCAACTAGAGGAGAATTTGCCGAAAAATTAGCTTTTAATCGTTATCGGCGTGGCAAATTGCAGAAAAATGTGACAAAGTATGGCATTGTCAATAGTTTTTTAGTTTTGCTAAATCTAGCAGGATCGCACGAGCTTTCTTGGTCGCTTTTCATTTTACTAACCTGGGGGTTGGGATTGTCGCTGAATGCTTGGAATGTGTATCAGACTGAAGGGGAAGATTATACACAAGCATTTCAGCGGTGGCGTTTGAAGAAACAAGTTGGAGAGTCTATCGGTACTGCGACGGATAAGTTTATGAAGTGGTTGCAGTCGTGATATTCAGTCACTCGTAGGGTGCGCAGTGCGCACCTTACTAATTGCATCTCATCTTCCCTCGCGACAATATTCAGTTTTTATATCATGTCCGGTAGATTACGATAACAAAAACGGATCGCGCCTGCGGACTGAAGTCCAAACGATCAAACCTTAGTTTGCGGTCAATTGACGGGATATGATATCACATATTGTCTCACGACTGGCGATAAACTGAACAGCGCTTGATTATCCTGTGCTTCTTTTTCAATCAATGCTCGATTTCCCAAAGATAGTAGCGCATTGCATAAATCGTCCGGCGATAATTGCACCTTCTCTATAATTTTAGAAATAGAAACAGGCTCAATATTTTCAATTTCCTCAGTTTCACGATTGAGACGAGCAATGATTCCATAGTCTAGTTCTTGCGATTCTTGCTCTGCATAAGGTGAACACTTATTAATGTACAGAATATCGCCGACAGCATCGTATTTAAAAGTTAGTTTTTCTGCCATGATCTTTTCTTCGGTAACAGTTCAAATTACCCTCTACAGATTATTCAAAAAATCTTCCACTGAAATCCCAGCCTGATTTAAAATGCTTCCAAGAGTTCCAACTGCCAAAGTTTTTCGCTGTACCGGCACAACACAGCCTACTTCGATCGCCCCTTGCGGATTTTCCGGATCGTCTACAAGTATTTGTTTCTTCAAAATAACGTGACTTCCCCGCTGGCGAACCCGGACAAACCCTAAGCGTTCTAAAGCACGGATAGTTTCTGCACTACTGACTCTAGGCAGTCTAGGCACTCAACACCTCAAATGTTGTTAGTAAACGTGGGGAAGTTTTAGGTAAAGAGAATTCCTCTAAATAGAGTTCCGTTGCTTCTTTCAGATTGGCGATCGCTTCTTCAATTGTCTCACCCTGGCTGGCAGTTCCCACTTCAGGACATTCTGCCACATAAACATCTTCTTCCCAATAAACGATTGCTGTAAAGATACGAGGCATATTTTTTACAATACCTACTTAGTTCTCACTCTAATCCTTATTTTAGCACATCGGGCGATCGCCCTTCTTATCCTAAAGTACGCGCGAGCGAAGCTATCCCGAGCGTGAATCGCCCTTTCATTAACTACCGATACTCAACTACCAATGCGATCGCTATTGCAATGTCATCCATAGTATCAGTCGAAACTTCTGTCTAATTCTTGCCATTCTCTATCTTCCTGGTAATGACTTAACATCACCTCAGCCTGTTCTGCTAAAATGCGCCGTCTCTCTTCAATGGGCAATTTCATAAACTCGCGACGGCTCGGATATTGAGCAACTGAAGGCATTTCTAAAACTTGAGCTTCAGACTGTATTTGTGTTTGAGACTGATATAGTGCTTCTATGCGATCGCCTTCTGCTACTTCCGCCGCAATGTCAGCATCAATTTCATCTCGGTTAGCATGGTAATAAGTCAAAGCTGCATAGACTTGAGTTAGAGTTAAATGCCCGATGCGAGAGGCAATTTCTTCTGCGCTCAAACTTTGCTTGTACCAAATAGCAATGCGACGGACTGTCACACCCGTTCCGGCAATGATTGGACAGCCACCATGTATGTTAGGATGGCGGCTAATGAGAGTCCCAATATCGGTGATAGTTGACAAGATTTTTTCCTCGCCAATTTCTGATTGTACTCTAATCTAGGATAGCACTTTCAGCTCAAGTGCGATCGACCTTTCTTTAGAATACTCGGCGAATGGAATTCGCGTCTATACAGACAAAACCTGGATGGTGCGCGGGTTCAAGAACGGGCAATGAAATATTACGTTATTCTCTCTTAGTCCGCGTCGGCGGACATTGTTTGTGTAGATGCGAATTCCATTCGCCGTCTTATCTGCGTTTTTGTAGATGCGGTTTCAACCGCCGTCTACATCTGCACCCAAAAAACCTATTTTTTCTGCGGCGAATCCCCCTTAGCAGCATCATCAACCACAGGATGAATTAAAGCCGATCGCAAACCTTGACGAGTTTCCGAGTTCAAATACTTACCCTGCAAAATCTGCCATTTTCCCCAAGCTGCGTAGCGATTTTCTGCCAAAATACCAGCCAATATCGGCAACTCTTTTTTCAGATCGCCCTCCACAAAATCTGTCAGAAATTCTCCTAAAACTTCACTGTCTTGAATATCACCCAAACATTCTTGAACCGCTTTCACATCATCTACATAACCTTCATAAGTCTCGCTGTAAAAATCTCCAAATAGATTCATCAAATAGCGAACTCGCTTAGCTTGCTTCCGTAAATCGTGCAGAATAGTTCCCTCTGCGGCCAACTTTTCCTCGATCGCCTCAGCATTCAAATCATCACAAACTTTAACTTTGTCATCCTGATATTCCGTGCCCAACAGCCAAGCCGGATGCAGGAAAAATTCGCTGACTTGAGGTAACAGTAAATCTGGCAAAACCTCAGCAACTGGCAAATGTTCGATCGCCCGAAACTGCGGTTTTGCCAACCAATCTTCGATCGACTTCTTCAGCAATTGGTAACTTTTATGTTCCAAAACCGCTTTCACTCCTTTGACAGCGCGACGCCGCTGTTTGAGCAAAGTTAACAAAACTCGATCCAAAACTTCCTGTTCATCCGCCGGCAAATTCGGGTAATATCGGTTTTGGAGACTTTCGAGCATCACATCCAAATCCCTGAGAGTTCCCAGAATCCGTCCCACCTTACCAATTTTTTGCTCTTGCGCCTTTTTTGGCAAGTCTAAAACCGGAGCAAAACCCGTTACAGCCGATCGCAAACGCCGCAATCCTACCCGCATTTGATGAAGTTCTTCTGCATCTTTATCTTTGATAACTTCAGTTTCGTGTGCGATCGTTTTGTGGAAATATTTCTCGATCGCCCCAGCAGCCGCATCTCCGAGAGTCTTAACTTTTTTAGCTGATGTTTTTACATTCATAACAGGTGTAGATTCCAGAACCCGATCGACTTTAATTTCGATTTTAAGGCTTTGCTAGTAGAGGGTTTTTATACTAGCACACAATGCAAATTTATGAAAATTTCAAAACATAAATCTTAATATAAGGTGCTTGACAATCTATACAAAGTCAGCAATTCTTCAATTCTTCAATTCTTCAATCCAAAATCTAAAATCCACAATCTAAAATCAAAAGTCCCTCCCCCGCCCCAGGGCAAATAAAAATCTGATTTCTGGCGCGCTTTTCCAAATAGGTTAAGATCGCTGCAAACCGACATTTATGTGCCAAAGAGAGAGAGAGGGTGCGTAGGCGTAAGCCGGGGCGCAGCCATCGGGCAGACAAGTTTTACACTAAATCAAGCCCAGCTTTTTCGACTTAAAAGAGGCAGTTTAGCCTTTCCAGTCTTTCTCAGATTGTGCAAGCACGTAGGTTGCTACATCCTCGATTTGTTCGGGCTTCAAACGAGTCCCGAAAGCAGGCATCGCATTTTTGCCCTTTGTTACCTGATAGGTAATAGCTTCCAGAGAATTCATGCCGTACTTTTCAAGAGCACCTTTTTTCAAGGTTTTCATTGCCATAACCACGTTGCCGCCACCGATGTGACAAGCAGAACAGTTGGCACTAAAAAGTTTCGCTCCTTTAGCAGCATCTCCAGCCATAGCAGGGCTGCCGAAGCCGACAGTAAAAATTGCGAACGCTAACAGGGCGATCGATAAGAGTCTTTTCAACATAGTTCTCCTCTAATGGACACCGTTCACGGTGGTTCTTTAGTTATTTTACCTGTTTACTCAGTCGCAAACACGTAGCAACGATCGCGATTTTGCAAATATATCGATCGCCTTATCGAAAAAGCAGTTCAACTCTCAAAATTATCCACGCCCCAGCCCGGAGCTTTCTGAGCCGCCCGAATCACAAAAGCAGCTAGATTTTCAATTTCAGCCTGCTGCATCCAGCTTTCCGGCACTTGGCGACACCAAAAACTGTCCTCACTGCCGTCATAAGTCATCGGTTGTCTCAGATACGCCACCAAACTATTGATGTCGTCGCGGGGAGGCGTTGCCCCCTTCAGGGCACTCAAAGACAAAGATATAGTCGGATCGGGCAAAGTCGCTCCCCCAACATGACAGTTGAGGCAGTTTTCCTCAAACAACCGCTTCCCTGCCGAAAAATTTTCAACAGAAAATAACCGAGTGTTTCCCTGGGCGTCCAATTCCAGTGCTACAGGTTCGCTGACTTTTAAATAGCGAGTCACATAAGAATCAGCAGCAGCAGCTAACACAGGTTGAGGTGCCAGCAGCACCAGCGGCAAAATAATTAAAATTCCCAACAGAAAGCAGACAAAAACACCACGACGCAACATAAGGAACTACAACCTTTGGCGAGATTATTTGAGAAATAGATAAATTTTAGATTTCAGATTTTCGATCGAAAAATCACCAGCCAGCAATGCTTGCCAAACTCCAGCCCTCTCCAATCCAAAATCCAAAATCTAAAATCTAAAATCGATTAGCGAGCGCCTTTACCACCAGCCCACTGTCTGCCGACAATTTTGGGCTGCAACAGAATATGACCGGCAATCGCGTACAAATCGTCATTCGAGAGATTTCTCATCTCAGCAAAAATATCCGCGCTCTTCATGCTGGGATGCACTTCCGAAATTTCCTCAAACCCGTCGTAAGTCGTAGGATTTTTCATGTAATCCACCAACGACTCGACATTATTGCGGGGCGGGTTTGCCAAAGCCAGAGTTTCTGGGCTCAGATTGACGTTCGGGTCAGTTTTGGTCATGCCCGCGCCGTGACATTGAGCGCAAGCCGAGTTAAACAAGCGTTTGCCTTGCTGAACTTCTTTGAGGCTCAGCACTACGGGAGCGCCCTGGTCATTTAAAGTCACAGTCCGCAGTTCAGGACTCAGTTCGACAGCCATCGCACTGCTGACAAATAACTGAAATGTCAAGAATACAGCGGTCAGAGCAATGAAATATCTTTTAAGCATGGTTCTCCTTAAAAAAATCCGGCAAATTATTGAACGCTAAGAAATCCTAGCTGGCAAATAGATGTTTGTTCAAAATTCCTTCCTGCTGCGACAACTGGCAAAAGTTTGTGCAGCCATACCTTTAAAGGTAAAGGAATTTTTGACGATCGATCTAATCTGCAATCAGTTTTGAATCGCGCCTTTTTTCGAGAGCGGACATAATTGCCTTAACATCCTCCAAAGCCAAACGGGTTTGAGGATGCTTGTAGACAATTTCCAACTCATCGCACAAGCGGAGCACATCTTCAACAGGGACATTGAAGTCCTCTGCTATTTCTGCAACGGACAGGTCTGCAAAACCCATAGTTTTAAGGTCGCTGACTGGTCAAAATTGAGTTGAGGGCTATTGATTGAAAGCCGGACAATTTTACAAAGCGCTGTCAGCTTTTTCTGTTAGTTTGTTCTGAGATTTTGTTTTCAGAGCTAACCGCTAACTGCCACTAAGTATTTTTGCTCAGCCAAACAGAGGGGCCAATCAACTTCCGATCAATATCATCCCACTGCTACGTCTTTATTATCAATAGGACTTGGGCGCGCGGGGTTTCAAACCCCGATGTCTGTGTAAATTTCTCGCTACCAAACTCCATATTTTTCCGAGACACCGGATTTTTTTGGCAATTGGTCTGAAATTTTGGTCTCCCCCAGACTCACTAGCCGTCATTCAGTTGACAGTTGGCAGCTACCCCTACCTGGAAGTCCGAGGATTGAAGCAATGAATAGTCTTCTTTTAATTTCTCCTTCAAAGGGTTCCGGCTTTAAACCAATTCTTTCTGGTCAATCAGCAGGTGATGCTGATTAGGGAGAAAGCTTGAAAGCATGAGCCGGCGAGGGTACAGCGTGGCTGTCGCTGGTTGAGTGGGCGGGGAATTCGGAGTCGGCCAAGAACGGCTGTGGCTGGTGAAGGTCGATCAGCCCAGCCAGAGTTTTCTTGAGTTGAGTCCGAGGTACGATCAAGTCTATAAAACCGTGGGCGAAGGAGTATTCGGAAGTTTGATAATTTTCCGGCAGTTTTTCCCGCAGAGTTTGCTCGATTACTCGGCCGCCCGTAAAGGCCACAGTCGCTTTTGGCTCTGCAATAATAATGTCTCCCAGCATGGCAAAACTGGCGGTGACGCCGCCGGTAGTCGGGTGGGTCAAAATCGGGATATAAAGCAGTCTTGCTTCCCGGTGACGTTCCAGGGCCCCGGAAACCTTAGCCATTTGCATTAGGCTGAGCATTCCTTCCTGCATTCTCGCACCACCGGAGGCGCAGACAATGATCGCGGGTAAGCGTTCCCTGGTGGCGTGTTCGATGAGGCGGGTCAGTTTTTCTCCGACAACTGAACCCATGCTGCCGCCGATGAACTGAAATTCCATGACTCCGAGGGCGACGGTGAAGCCTTCGAGTTTGCCGATGCCAGTTTCTACAGCGTCTAAGTGGCCTGTTTTTTCTTGGGTTTCGCGGAGTCGATCGCTATATTTTTTTCGATCGCGAAATTTCAGCGGGTCAGTGGCCTGTAGTCCTGCGTTAATGGGCACCCAGGTTTTGGGATCGATCAATTGCTCGATGCGATCGTCGCTGTAAACTCTGATATGATGCCCGCATTCCAAGCAAACCATTTGATTTGCTCGCAGGTCTTTTGTATAACTCAGGGCATCGCAAGCTGGGCATTTATGCCAAAGTCC
>CASBQF010000229.1 GCA_949127775.1 Oscillatoriales cyanobacterium PMM_0080 | reverse complement strand
GCCCACACCCACCCCTACGCCGGACGCCACGCCCACTCCCACACCTGACCTCACGCTTAACCCCACGCCCAGCGCCAGGCCCAACCCCACGCCAGACGCCACGCTGGACGGAATGCCGGAGGTCACGCCGTAGGTTGCGCCCAACACTACGCCGAATGCCACGCCTAACCCCACGCCGGACGCTACGCCTAACCGCACGACGGATGCCACGCCAGATGCCAGGGCGAACGCTACGCCTGACACTACAACCCACCAATTAATAGGAATACTTATGCGTAACAAAAATATATTAAAACCTATAGGGATAGCAAATATTAAGATCGAAGCTTGCAAAATTAACTGACGCTGGACAGGATTTTGACGCAACCAATCCCACTTTTCTCGCCCGGTTCTGGCATCTTTTAAATTAGATTCACCGCCAAAAGTAGACTCATACCACCGCAAAGCTTGAGGAAAGTAAAACACCCAATACAACAATCGCAGGTAATCTAAAGGATTCCACAAAGAAAGAGGACGCTTCAGTTTTGGAGCTAAATCTAACCGAGGAACGGGGTGATGGTTTTGATTCATAAGTTTTTAGATTACTCGGCGGTTGAAACCGCGTCTACACAAACGAAGTCCGGATGGTGCGCGGACTAAGAGATTGACGGAGTATTTAAGCCGGAGTTAGCATCGTTAATATAACGATTATAAGTTTCATAGCATAACATCATCAATTTCTGAGGATAGCCGCCACTTTCAGCAATTAATCCCGCAATTTCATCCTCAGTAAAACTCACGGGTTTGTCAACAGGTGTTAACCAGTCAGCATTGAGGCGACTCATAATAAATTCACGACAGATTTTTTCATCATCCCATCGCTTGAGAGTTTCCTCAATGCAAATTCCTTTGAAAGGAGATGTCATATTTTTGTCTTGACTGTCAGGAAACAGGATATCGAGAGAGGTGCAGGCTGCGACAACTAGACGCAAAGATGCGTTGCTTCCCTCCGCCAAACCCCGCAATTGGCCGCGTACTTGGTTAGTAAATCCATCCCAGGTCATTTTCTCGACTTCATCTAAAAGCAACAGCAATCTGTGCGATTCTAAAGCCCGTGTTAGTGAATATCCCTTGACTGTCTCGATACCTATAAAGCTGCACAAAGCACCATAGAAATCATCTTCATCATGAACATTTTGCAAATTGAGGTAATGCGGTTGTCGCGGATTATGGAGTTGATTTGGTGCTTGTTGGTAAATGGCTTGTAGGAGAGAACTTTTGCCGATCGCCCTTTCGCCGATTATTGCTACGCTACTACCACTATTCAGCGTCTCGAAAACCCGCCGTATTTCCCGTTGTCTGCCAAAGAAGAATCGCGGGTCGTCTATCTTACCATGCTGGGGAACAAACGGATTATTGTAGTCGGAATTATCCACTGCGATCAAAGAAACCGGGTTTTTCACCGAATCTATCGACTTCAACGAAGTATTTTCGTGAAAAAACCCGGTTTCTGGGCCCCGCGTGGTTGTGTCGGGATTTGTAATATCTTGCCAATTCAATTCTAAAGCTTTGCAAATTGCCACAAAATACTGGCGTTTGACATTCCTTAGCTTGAAAAATTGATGAACTGTTTGAATATCAATACCATTCGGCTTTTCGTCTTCGATAACAGCGTAACCAGCTAAGTCTTCGCGACTCCAGCTTTTGTCTGTGAGAGCAATTGTTGCTTTTTCGATTCCAGCTTTAGATGCTGCGATTCCCGCCATAGTCAAATTACCAACATTTTAAGTATTATAAGCGATCGCCAACCAAACGCATCCCAAACGCATTCCAAACTCATAGTATTTGAAACTTATACACAGCTTGGCTTTCAAGTTTTTAACCTTTAAAATTAAAACATCACCAATCAAAAGGTAGCAATTATGAAAGCTCAACCAAATATGACACCTGCTAAACCTAAACCTCCTAAAATGACTCCTAAAAACAGTTCTCCTCAACCTCTCTCTCCTTTCGAGAAAGTCTTCGCAACTGTTGTCTGTATTACCTTACTTTCTGGAGGCGTGTCCTTATCACTTAGTATGGAAGATCAGCTATCTCCCCAACAAATTCGCATTTTTGAGACTTGCAAGGATACTTGGAATATGGGTGTAGGTGCAATTTTCGGACTTTTAGGTAGTAAAGCAGATGATGATGAGTAATCTCTGATGGTTTATTTGCAAAAGTGCGATCGCATTTTATGTCCAAAAGTGCGATCGCCCTTCCTTCAGCAACACAAACAGTCAAACCACTGGCTCAAATAGATCGCTTTAAAAATTGTTTCACAGAACCGTACATCTCACTTGTCAACCCGTCCAGTTCATGCTCAATATCTTCCCAACGGCCCAATTTACTCGTCCACTTGCCATTAGGTAATTGTCTAGCCGCGTGCGTCGGTTCCCCGTCAGGAGTAGCATATATTGCTATTTTCTCAAAACCAGATTCAAAGTCCGAACTTTCACAAGGTTCGTATCCCAGCGTTTGATCAGCTTGAATAAAAGCAGCGATAGTTAGTTCCGCTGGCACACCATCAGGCCAATAATAGGGACTGTTTGGTTCTAAAGGATTCCACCAACGGTCATCTTCACCCGCAGCCCAAGCAAAACAATTATAAGCGCGTGTTGCTCGGCTAGTAATGCGATACTCAGTAACAGCTAGGTGAGGAAATTCATCTTCTTTATACTTTTCCAGCTTGCCATCTGTAGCCATTTTCTCTGCCCCACTGTATCCACGCCTCTGCCATTTGTTTGAGCCTGCCGCGCTGTTCTGATTTAACAGGATTAGCACCTGTAATCGATTGCAATGCCCAAAACCAATGATCCGGTTCTTGCTCTAATTCTCGCAGAATCAGGGGAACAACGGCTTGACCCATACCGATAATTCTTTGGTATGCTGGGTGCATTGACATTTTATTTATTAAAGACATCATACCTGTTTCGCGCCGCCATTGTTCTGCCAGCTCTAAGAAAGTTTCTTCTATCTCTGCTGTTTCCCAAATAGGATATGAGAAAGTAGCATTTATCCCAGAAAATTTGTAGGTTCTTTCCATCAGGTATACACCTCGCAGGTTCCTGAAAATATTACTTTTTTTCTACTATACCATATTTTATACTCTACTTCTAATTAAGTGCGATCGCCCTTAATGTCCAAAAGTACGCGCGTGCGTAGCTATCCCGTAGGGAATCGCATTTCAACCCATCCAAATCCTAATCTCCCCTCACCTCCTGCGCCAATAAGTCCTCTAATAGCCGCATCAGAGGAGGTAATGATTTTGAATCGTATTCCAAACCAACCTCACTCATCCCAGTAACAGATTTTGCGCTAATAAACTTCATCATGCGTCCCGATGTCTAGCAGAACAATAACTTCACTGTTCGTTTCTGTATCTTGTTCGATACAGAAGACAACACGACAATCATAGCCACAAGAACAAGACTGAAGCCCATCAAGTTTTCCACTTAGTTTGTGAGTACCCAAGGCTGGGGAGAATACGTCTACTTCCATTTGTTGAAGCGTCTCTTCAATGCGCTGCTGGAGGTCAGCATTTCGCCTGAGAAATTTTCGGAATTCCCGTTTGAATTTAGGGGTTAAAATCAGTCGTCTCATGATTCGGACTCGTGTAACGACTGGCGCAAATCTGCAATGACATCCTCGGCTGACTGCTGTTCAAACTGGCCTGCACGGAAATCAGCCAAAGTTTTTTGGGCATCCGCAGCTATTTCTGCACGGCGATTTTCATGCTGACGATTTTGGAGAATTTTAATCAATATTTCCTGCTGTTCGTAGGTTAACTTTAAAGCATTTTCTAGCACTTTGTCAAGGGTATTCATAGAGTTAAGCGGTTACTTCTGAGTTAAAAAAAGCTTGCGAATCTAGTGAAATTATAACGCATCTTATTCTTGAGTCTGCGGAGGCAGACATTGCTTGTATAGACGCGGTTTTAACCGCCGATTATTATTCCCCAACTATCAATTGACTGAGTAGATTTCACCACATTCATCCCCGCCTGGGCGAATCTTAAAAAAGCCGCATCTGCTGCTTCCGTAAAATCAACAACACCAGGAACAACCACCGGCGAAGTACAATCTTCCAACAAATAAACCTTCCTAGCCAACATAGAATCCCGCGCCACAATTTCCGTCAACAAATCATCAATTGTCCAAGCAACACAATGACTCTTAGCTTGTCCCGCGATAATTACTGCATCAAACTCTAACAACTTATCAATAAAACTAGCATTCTTTTCCGCAATCGGATTTCCATCACATCCATCTAACACTTCCGGCTGCAAAACCGAATAGTTTTCAGTTAAAGGATTGCCACCTTTAATCTCAAAAAGTGCTTGACTTTCGCGCGCCATACTATGAAAAAATATCGCTTCTTCCACAGCCGAAACCAGGGCGTGTCCGATGCCGCCCAGCATCGAGTGATAGGGCCAAATTGTCAAGGGAAATTTGCCATTGTCGCTGAGTTTCTGTACGTAGTGAAGGCAGTGTTTTTGTAGTGCCGCATAATTCCCGCCCGCGATGCTATCCACGACGGCTGGATTAACTTTCCAAATTCCTTGCTGCACATCTTCCAGAGTAATTAATGTAGCTGCGGGAATGGGGTGTTCCCCTGCTTCATTGATCCAAAATATGGGATGAAAAATTTGCATAGCGGTGTGCGTGTCCATTGTCGGCGCGATAGTAGTAATTCTGTCTAAATTGCGGTAAATGAACTCGCATAGCCGTACATTGTCGTCTACTGCACCGCTACCCGAACGCCCGCCCACAAACAGTTCAAATTCTGGTATGCAAAAAGTGTTTTGGGCATCAATTATCAACAAACAAATGCGCTTTTCGTCGCTAGCTGCTGGCTGAATACGATGTTTCAATGCCCAATTCTTAGCTTCAGTCGCTCTTTCTTGATAGGGAACTCGCCAGATTTCACTAATTTTCTGGGCGTCGAAATATCCTGGAATTGGGAGTTGTATTTTTGTGATCATGATTGATATGGTAAGTTAACAACTGCTATATAATGCTGGTATCTATACTATTTATCGATCAATTATGGAACCAGAAGCAAATCAGATTTCTAGCAGGTATACTTTTAAACACAGATTGTTGTTTTTGTCGATCGCCCTTGCAGTCCCTCTGTTAATTGTAGCAACTAGATCCGCCTACGTTCAAGGACTGTTAAGAGCCGTTTTAATCCAAATCGAGCATTTAGGCGTCTGGGGCCCGATCGCCTTTATCGCTATCTACAACTTCGCTACGATACTATTTATACCTGGTTCCGTGCTGACCTTGGGAGGCGGCGTGCTGTTTGGGCTGTGGTGGGGTTCGGTGTACGTGTTAATCGCCGCCACCCTAGGGGCCACCTTTGCATTTCTGATCGGGCGATACCTGTCGCGCGATCGCGTGGTAAAATACATGGAAGCTCACCCAAAGTTTCAATCCCTCGATCGCGCCGTTGCTAAAGAAGGATTAAAAATAGTCTTTTTAACTCGTCTCTGCCCTCTATTGCCATTCAATTTATTAAATTACGCCTTGGGAATCACCCAAGTTTCTTTAAAAGATTATATACTAGGTTCCTTCGGGATGATACCCGGAACCGTGATGTATGTTTACTCTGGTTCCTTGGTAGGAGATATTGCTACAATTGGCTCAGCAACAGCCTCTACAAATCCCCAAGCCGAAGCAGTCAAATGGTTGATTAATATCATCAGTTTTACGGCTGCTGTCACCGTCACTTTCTATATAACTCGGATTGCTCGCAAGGCTTTGGATGAAACTGTTTAATTAGGATAAATTGCTCATCATGTCGCAATCAAAAGCCGATCGCATAATAGTTCATCCGATGGACGAATACAACCAAAAATTAGTCTCCTATTTGGGGCCGCCCGATTGGGTAAACCCGCAGCCAGCCAGCAGTTACAACTTAGTAGTAATTGGCGCGGGGCCAGCCGGATTAATTGTAGCTGCGGGGGCGGCTGGTTTGGGTGCAAAAGTTGCTTTGATTGAAAAACATTTGATGGGCGGCGACTGTTTGAATGTCGGTTGTGTACCTTCAAAAGCGATGATTCGATCGGCCCGCGCTGTCGGCGATATCTGGAATGCGAGTAAATTTGGTGTTAATGTTTCTAACACTCCCGAAGTAGATTTTGCCGCCGTCATGGAACGGATGCGCCGGATTAGGGCGGATATTAGTGATGTCGATTCAGTCGATCGCTACCAACACACATTAGGAGTCGATGTCTTCTTAGGTTATGGCTCTTTTAGTAGCAATTCTACCATAGAAGTTGCAGGTCAAACTCTCAAATTCAAAAAAGCAGTAATTGCCACAGGTGGTAGGGCGAGAAAACCACAAATCCCCGGCTTACAGGAAGCTGGATATCTAACAAACGAAACTGTATTTAATCTCACAGAAAGACCCCAGCGTTTGGCCGTAATTGGCGCTGGTGCGATCGGCTGTGAATTGGCTCAAGTCATGCGGCGCTTGGGTTCGGAAGTCGTGTTACTACACAAAAATGCACACATTTTGGACAAGGAAGATGTCGATGCTGCTACCATTGTGCAAGAGGCTTTTGTCAGGGAAGATATTCAATTAATCCTAGATTCAAAAATAGACCGCGTTGAGCAAACAAATGTAGGTAAAGTCATTTATTATCAATGTCAGGGCAAGGAAGCGTCGGTAACGGTAGATGAGATTATTGTCAGCGTAGGGCGATCGCCCTACGTGGAAGGATTGAACCTAGAAACTGTAGGCGTGGAATACAATACACAAAAAGGCGTATTTGTCAACGACAATTTGCAAACTACCAATCCCCGCATTTATGCCGCCGGCGACATTTGCATGAAACATAAATTCACCCACGCTGCGGATTTTGCCGCCCGGATGGTGATTCAAAACACCCTGTTTTTCGGGCGCAAAAAGCTCAGCGCCTTGACAATACCTTGGTGTACCTATACTAGCCCGGAAATTGCCCACGTCGGAATTGGCGAAGCTGAAGCCAAAGCCCAAGGAATTGACGTCGATACATTTTTAATTCCTTTCAATAAGGTCGATCGGGCAATTCTTGACGGCGAAGAGGAAGGATTTGTGAAAATTCACGTCAAGAAAGGTAGCGATAAAATATTAGGTGCAACTATTGTAGCACAACACGCCGGGGATATGATCGGCGAGATTACTTTGGCAATGGTTAACAATATTGGTTTGGGAAAGATTGCTAGCATAATTCATCCGTATCCGACGCAAGCTGACGCGATTCGCAAAGCTGGGGATGCGTACAATCGGACTCGTTTGACACCATTTGTGAAAGATTTGTTTAATAAATGGCTGACTTGGACACGGTAGAAATGCCATCAGAATGTACGCACAAATTGTGTCTAATCTTGTGGGATGGGCTTTGAGCAGCGTCCCATAAATCCGATCCCCCCTAGCCCCCCTTGAAAAAAGGGGGGGACAAGAAGTTCTTCAAAGTCCCCCTTCTTAAGGGGGATTTAGGGGGATCTCCGGGCCAGAGAAATAAATTATTAACTGAACCATATTGATTTATATTTCCGTTTCGGTTTCAAATCCAACGCTTTCATACAAAAGTGCGATCGGCAAATCAAACCCAATACTTGATAAACTGATAATCTCCCCAGCAGTGTAAGAATAGTATAGCCACATTCTGCCCTCTCCCCGACAGTAACGTTCAACGGAGATTTTTTCAGAATCAATCAAGATATACTCTTGTAACGTCGGAATTTTCAGGTAAGCCGTAAATTTTTCATCCCGATCCTTACCACTTGTACCGGGTGAAAGAACTTCCACAATTAGTTTCGGATGTTGAATAAACTTGCGCGCATTCACATCTTCAGGATCGCAACTAACTATCACATCCGGGTAATAGTAACGGCTGCGAGGAATGACTTGCAATTTCACATCTAACACATTTATCCGACAACCTCTGGAATGCAGATGAGGACGCAAATTTATGTAAAAATTAAGTGCAATATCGTTATGAGGAATTGTACTACCATTCATGCCAAAAACTTCGCCGTTGACATATTCGTAGCGAATGTCTTGTTGCATTTCCCATTCGAGATATTCCTCGAAGGTCATTGTTGGGGGAATAGCTATCATAGTAAGATTTTGATTCAATGTTACTTCGATTATAGCATCATGGCTAGGGCGATTGTCGCCCCAATCTATCCTAGTCAAAAATCCCCTTCATCTACTTGAAATACAGTCAATCCCAAGCTTCTCCACATATCAACAACTTGCTGGCGATCGTCCAATACAAACTTAACATTATATTGTCCTGCAATCTGCTGCTGATAGATTTCCTCCTTCATAATCGCATCCTTCCTCATGTCTCCCGTTTTCCGCAGATGAATACCAGCATAATTAACCTCATACTGCCGCAACCATTGTTCAGTCTGAGGTTTACAGTCATCGGTTCTGCCCGAAACTACGATAATATTAACGCTAGACTGCCACTTGCGGATGGTATCTAAGACGGGTTGATTCGGTAAATCGCGATCGCACTTTGAAGCATCAAAAGGATTTCTACCATTGAGAAGCGATAATGTACCGTCCATATCCACAATAATTGCATCCGGCAAATCTTGGTTATATTCCGGTGGCTGAACGGGAACACGTACATACTTATTGTACATTTTCATAATCACATCTTTGCCCACAGAATTGAGTCTTTTCAAATCCCGTTTAATACATTCTTCTACCGGAACTTGCAGGAAAGAATCATTAATTTCAACAACAGCTTGACCTTTGACTAACTGTTTAATATGTTCGATATGCGGCCCAAAATTAGTATCATCAACAATCACGTGTTTGCCACTTTCCAAAGCCATCAAAATAATCGTATCTCTCAACTGCACAATAAACTTTTCATTCGCCGGAGACCAATGAGCAGCATGAGCCATTTCTCGCAACAAATCTTTATTGCTACGAACCCATCTAGCAGGTTCAGATAGCAGCAACTCCCTAGCAAATTGAGACTTTCCAGAAGCAGGTAAACCGACAAGTACAATAACTCTTTTCATGGCAATTGGTAATTCGTAATTTGGAATTTGTAGGGTGCGTCGCCATCAAAAACACCTAAAATTTATCAACAATATAATAGCGACGCACCTTGTAAAATTTGCTACTTGGCTTTTACACTTAGTTGACATCATTGATTAGTTAACCTACAAACCCAAATGAATGTAATCCAAACCCAATAACTCCTCTATCTTATGGATCGTAACATCGCGGAGAGCTTCTTTCACCCCCGCAACTCTGCGCGCCCGCAAGGAAAACAAAATCCCAGAATAGGGCAAATGTTTCACAGCTAAAGCAAAATCTTTCTGAACTTCAATAGATTCATACTGTCGATAAACATCCTCAATTTCTTGAACTAAAGATTGATATTTGTCCTTAACTTTTTGATACAATTCAGTCCACTCAGGAAAATAAGCTAAAAACTCTTCCCCTTCATTAGTTAAAATAATCTCGATCATGCGGCGCGTAGAAAACCCTTCACGAAGATGGGAAATTGCGACATATTGCGGAGACTTAACCTTAACTCGATTGAACTCACCATCACAAATAATATACCCTTCCGAATCCATCGGATCTAAGTGCTGAGATGCTTCGATAACTTCTTTCCAGCTAGTCAAAGCATAAGACTTGACTAATTCCCATCCATATTGATTTGCCCAAATATTCGGCTCTGTTTCTAGCAATGTTTGAGTATTACGAACGCCGTGAAACACGATTTGATTGTTTTTTTGTTGGACAACTATTCGATTGTAAGGTGTCATCAACTCAAAGATAAAACATTGATCAATTTCTTGTGGCAATTGATATCCCAATTCTTGCCATACTTTCCAAAAAAGTTCCGCAAAGCTGAATCCGAAACCGTTAACTTCGCCCGCTGCGTCCGGAGTACCGCTAGATTGGACTCTCCATTTTCCATTGTAAAAATAGAGTACAATCAGAGAACCATCTAGTTTTTCGTAGACTTTGGCATGACTCCAGTCAATTGTAGCGGCGTGCCCTTCTCCGTAGTTGAAAAATTTGTCATAGGGATAAGAAACTATCTGCCAATCTTGGGATGAGTCTAAAATTATGCCTCGACACTGTTGGACTATTTTTTCGCCCAGCGGGGATTCTATCTGCGAGTATTTCAGACAGACTAGATGAGGATATTGCCGATCGCGCGTAACCTTGATATGATAAGTTTCGGACAAAGTTTCTAATCCGTGCTGGCGTAAATACTCTTGCAGTTCCACGTTCGACTCCTAAATTACTCACATTTTCTATACAATCAATCACAATCTACGATAGCAAATTTGCAAATAAAATGTAAATGGTTAGTCTTCTAAAAAATATTATTACCTCTGTATTTTTGAGTATAATAAATACATTAATGTGGTTTCGCTGAAAATGCGGCTGTTTCGGGAGGACAAAAAATGAATAACAAGTTATTATTTTTGGGGACTTATACGTGTATATTGACTATCTTAATGCCTGCATCGGGAGTGTTTGGGTTGTGTCCACCGGTTGTCAATCGCCCTCCTATTCCAATAAGTGATATTATGCCACAGATCAAAGGCAAAACACAAGTGCCGATTTTTATTCCTACTAATCTGACTATTTGGGATAGAATTTATTATCGAAGTCAAGCAACAACTGACAGGTATACTATTTCAATGGAGTATACAACAGATTGCCGAGGGGCGGGAGCTTGCACTCTCGGTGAAATTCGAGGTCAAAAAGGTGGTGACTTTTCTACAAAGATAGAAGGGGTAACTAAGACTTTAAAAACTGTTCAACTTGCGGGCGGAGTGAAAGGAAATTTTCACAATGGGTGCGGGGCTTACTGCACGGCAAATCTTGAGTGGAAAACTCAGGGTTTTCTGTATACCATAGCCATTAGAAATGGCAAGGAAGCTGATTTAATTATGATGGCAAATTCGGCGATTCAAGCTGGGAAACGTTAAGTTTTGGAGTTTTGGATGCACACATTCTATTTTGTAGGGTGCGCATTGCGTACCTTACCGCTATAAGTAGCGAGTCAAAACACTGTTTGAGTAAATCCTCCCCTTTCCAAAGCTGGGGAAGCAAGAGAGAATGGTTGTGATGTCTGGAGGGAAATTAGGATGAGGGGAAGAGGACTATTTTGGGCGATTTTTGCTGGTGTTGCGACTGGTTTGACGCTCGCACTTTTAACTCCAAAGCCAGTCGTCGCGCAGACAGAAGTGCCGATCGCAGAAATCCGCTGGTTTAACTATACTTCTAAAGATGGCTGGCAACGGATACAATTTACGGTAGCCGATCGCCATACTGCAAAATCTGTCGGCGATCGCAAGTTGCGGTTGTACGATGCGCATATTGCTAAGATGTTTGAGATTTCTCATTTTTTGTGCAATCGCGATCGCACTTCTGCCGGTTACGATTGGTCTTATGAAGCAGAAAATGGTAATATTGAGATCGGACGCTTCAGAATTAGCTGCAATCTCGCCCGTTCCACAGCCTCAACTTATGGGTTAGGTAAACCCAAAATTACAGTCATTCGTCGCAACTTTAACCAGAAAAACGGTCGCCCTTCTATTGCTGTAGAAAAATATGCAATTCCTACTTTGAATATTGCTAAAAATAGAGTTGTCCAGTGGAAAGGTTTTGTACAGACATTTCCGCCACTTTCCGACAAATTAGGTGCAGACAAAGCTAACACCCGCTTTCCGGCGAGTAACATCTTTCGGCAAATCAAAGGAAAAACACGAGTACCAGTTTTTCTGCCGAATATACTTCCTTTGTCTGACATTCAGCAACTTGATCTTGATGTACAATCGGGTTCCCACGGTTACATTGTTGCCATGTATTTAGGCAAAGGATGTCGCGCGGGAGCCTGTTCTTTTGGCACAATTGAAGCTAAAAGAAGTGAACCGTTTTCGCCTCCTTCTC
The DNA here is from genome assembly GCA_949127775.1 of Oscillatoriales cyanobacterium PMM_0080. Classification (GTDB taxonomy): domain Bacteria; phylum Cyanobacteriota; class Cyanobacteriia; order Cyanobacteriales; family Microcoleaceae; genus Microcoleus. The sequence goes on along the minus strand of CASBQF010000229.1, from coordinate 3,918 downwards.
AATTGCCGAGGGATACTTACAGAAGTATTGAATTAGTCGGTGGAATGAGAGGAATTTATTTCAATAATTGTGGTGCTTATTGTACTGCTTCTATTGAGTGGCAAAGGCTGGGCGTGCTGTACCGAGTAACTCTCAAAAATGGGCAGCAGTCAGATGTTGTGGCGATCGCAAATTCTGCACTTCAAGCAGGACAACGTTAATACTATTTGCGATTTTAGATTCCAGTTGAGGTACAATTGAATTGTACCTAAAAAACTCATAATATGCCTGCGATTAGTGTTGAAGAAGCCAAGCAGAACCTGCAAGCTATCTTGGAAAAGGTGGCAAAAGGAGAAGAAGTGACAATCGTACAGGAAGGTAAAGTAGTAGCTCGCGTAGTCCCGCCCCTGTCAAAGGAGCAGCGGTTAGCTGAACTCAAAATACTCCGAGACTCTATCCAAGTCAAGGGTGAACCGCTGAGTGAAACAGTCATTAGGCTGCGGCAGGAGGAACGCTATTGATTTACTTGGATACTAGCGTTATTGCTCCCAATTACTGGCCAGAACGTCTTAGCGAAGCATCTCAGCAGTTACTGAGGACTGAAACTGAACGAGGATTGAGCCAGTTAGTTGAAGTGGAAATTTTTTCCGCACTGTCTCGCAGAGTGCGCATGAGAGAAATTTCTCAGTCGGATGCAAGACAAATAGCAATAGAGTTTCAGGCAGACTTGGACAGGGGTTTTTATATTCGCATCCCATTAGAGCCAATTCATTATAACTTAGCTCGGGATTGGATTAGCCGCTTTGAAGTACCGTTGCGTACTTTAGATGCACTACATTTAGCAGTAGCAAGTTCTAATCAGTTGCTTTTGGTTACTGGCGATGAGGCTCTTGCTCGCAGTGCTCATACTTTAGGAATTGAAGTTCAGTTATTGATTGCTGTAACTGAGAGCTAAAAGTTCGATGCCATGTTGTAAACCAAGCTACACTTACGCCTCCACCAAAGGCGCATAGCAGGATTTCATATCCTCGTGGGAAATGATTTTAGTTGATGTTTCCGCAGGTTCTAATCCCTGGCGGGCGTTGAGCCAAGGTGTCTCAGATTGCGTCAATTCTGCAAGATGTTTAGCACTTAATTCTCCATAAGCATTCCAAACTTCTTCAAGTACCTCGATCTCTTCTTCATCAAATTCTCCTTCAAAATTATCGGGACTGGGAATATCGGTATATTTGTAAGCTTTGTACTCATCCCAAACATGGCGGACGATAGGGCCGGAAACCCAAGCTTCAATATCTTGAAAAAATAGCGGCTGGCCTCTAAAGACTAAACTCCAAGCTTGTGCGTAATAAACCAGTTTTTGCAGTTTGAGAGGAGAAATAGTATCCCCTGCTTCTCGATCGACACGACATAAAAAGTAACGGGCTACATCAAGAGCATCTTTCATCGTTTTAGGACTTTAGTAATTTGAAAAATTAACTTTTGATAGTCTTATATTAGCCTGGTTGAGAAGTTCGATCGCAATTACATCGCCCTTTTACCCTCATTTCCACATTTCTCTCCCCAAATTCTGCAATCTGGGAGCAAACTCTTCAGCCAAACCAGCTCGCTCCAGATTCCCCAGCACATCGTACACCGTCGGCTGCCTGTCCCTCAGCATCGCCATCCGCCCCAGTTTTATCGCCCGAATTGTCCCAACCAGCAATTAAAGTCACCACCTGCGGTACGCTAGATCAGGTGAATATACTGGCTGATTTCAAGCTATCCTGCGATCGATCTTATGTCTCCAACCACATCCGCTCCCTCCCGAACCATCCGTATCGGTTCCCGCAAAAGTCAACTCGCCCTCGTGCAAACCTACTGGGTGCAAGCAGAGCTACAGAAACACTTCCCCGAACACACTTTTGAAGTCCACACCATGTCCACCCAAGGGGACATAATTCTGGATGTCGCCCTCGCTAAAATTGGCGACAAAGGACTTTTCACCAAAGAATTAGAAACGGGAATGCTCAACAATGAAACGGACTTTGCCGTTCATTCCCTCAAAGATTTGCCTACCAATTTGCCCGAAGGTTTAATATTAGGATGCGTCACCGAACGGGAAAATCCCGCTGATGCCCTGGTAGTTCACGAAAAACACAAAGATAAGCAACTAGACACTCTCCCACAAGGTGCAGTAATTGGTACTTCTTCCCTGCGCAGACTCGCCCAACTGCGGCATCATTTCCCTCATTTTGAATTCAAAGATATTCGTGGCAATCTCAATACTCGACTCGCTAAATTAGATGATGGCGGTTACGACGCCATTATTTTAGCAGTTGCAGGACTCGAAAGATTGGGAATGGGCGATCGCATTCACCAAGTTATCGCTCCCGAAATCTCCCTCCACGCCGTCGGACAAGGTGCTTTGGGCATCGAATGCCGCGCCGGAGACACAGAAATCATGGCAGTGATTAAAGCTCTCGAACACTCCGAAACCGCCCAAAGATGTCATGCCGAGCGCGCATTTCTGCGGGAATTAGAAGGCGGCTGTCAAGTGCCCATCGGCGTCAATACCAAAATAGAAAACGGTCAATTAACCTTAACCGGAATGGTATCGAGTCTCGACGGCACGCGATTTGTCAAAGATACTGTTTCTGGCGCCGCCGAGACTGCTGAAATGATCGGAATTGACTTGGCTCACCGCTTGCGGGAACAGGGAGCCAGTGTAATTTTGGAGGAAATTTTTATCGAAGTTCAGCGCGGTTCGTAAAGCTGAAATCGGGGGGTTTTAAACCCAAAAGTCGCCTTTTTTATCAAACAATAAGGGTGATTGTTCTAAAAAATAGCTACGATAGCATTCTGGTTGTAGATTTTGGATGGGAATTTTAGAAAAAAAGCCCTCCAGTGGTTGAAAAAAATGTGATTAGTTATCAACATACCCGTCAAAAATCTACAATCAAACATCCTAAATAAATCAGCAACCTATTTCAGGGAAAGGCAAAATATGAGCGCTCAAGAAACTCAATTAAAACTAGAATTAGCAAAAGTTCAGCAACTTTATCGCAAAATGCAGGCAGATCAAAAAGCTTTGCAGCAGCAATTGAAAGAGTTCAAAACTCAGACGGGGAACTTTTCTGATGTCGTCGAGCAAGTCTTGCCATCTGTAGTTTCAGTCTATGTGATGGATTGGGATACAGGAGAAGAAATTTCTTCCGGTAGTGGCTTTTTTGTATCGCCTGACACAATTGTGACTAACTATCACGTTGTCGGAGATATTGCCGATGAAGATTATTTCTACGAAGAAGATGAAGTCGAACAGGTTTTAGTGGAAACTTACGACGGAAAGTTGAGAATGGCAGAGGTGGTATTTACTGGCAATGCGGAAGAGGATTTAGCATTGCTTTTGATTACTGGTTTTATGCTCGATCCAGAAACAGGGGAACAAGTTGAATCTCCCGAAGAATATCCTCCTTTAGAATTGTCTTTTGATGTGAAAGTGGGCGATCGAGTAATTGCTGTGGGCAATCCTTTGGGGCAGTTTGCTTCAACTATAACTCAAGGTATTATTAGTGCAATTCGCGAACCCGATGAGTATGAAGAAGGTGATGAAGATGATGATGATATTGCTGAGGTGAAGGTGTTGCAAACTGATGCGGCGATTAATCCGGGAAATTCTGGTGGGCCGTTGATTAATATGGCCGGTCAAGTGGTTGGTGTGAATACCTGGGGATTGGAAGATGCTGATAGTATCAATTTGGCGATCGCCTCCGTGGCTTTGGATGACTTTTTAGCTGGATTTGAGGAAACTTTTGAGGATGATGCCGAGAATTAATCGCTAGTTGTATGTAGGGGCGGGTTCACGCCTGATATTTGCCACCAATAATGATATAAACCCGCCCCCACCCCACCCAAAAATTAAGAATCAATTGAATTTAACGGTGGGGGAGATTGTGGTTCGGG
>CASBQF010000228.1 GCA_949127775.1 Oscillatoriales cyanobacterium PMM_0080 | reverse complement strand
GTCCATTGTTCGTGATTTTACAGTTGGGCGGGGGCGGGTTTTGCCTGTCCATTGTTGGTCATTTTACAGGTTTTTCGGCTAAACCCGCCCCTACTAATATTATTTGGCGTTGGGCGGGGGGCGGGTTTTGTCTTTCAATTGTTGGTCATTTTACAGGTTTTTCGGCTAAACCCGCCCCTACTAATGTTATTTTACTTAGCGATTTACAAAAACCCGGCCTCACCCAACATACAATTTCTGTACTCTGTTAAGATTACTCAATATCTTGACAAACAGCCTGATCCATGCAAACCCTGAAAAAATCAACCCGACCTTTCGATCCTCAAGATACATATCCCTGTCCCGTCTGCCGTACCGGTGAAATTGCTACCATGCCGATGATGGAAGCCCTCGCTTGCAACTTCTGCCAGCACATTTTTACCGCCAGCGAAGAAAGACAATCGCTCACAATGGCCGATCGCCAACCGCCTGTAAATTGGCACTGGAATGGCAAACAGTGGATAGGCGCACACCTCGAAGGCGTAGAATTCGGATGGCCCTACTTTGCAGCCGCGATCGGTCTCATCTTCCTTCCTACCACCTTACTCGGACTTTCAGCTTACTACTTTCCCCCAGTTCCCGGCAGCCGCTTGTCGTGGCTACCCACCGCTTGGACAGGCTTAGCTTTTTTGTCCCATCTAGGCATTGTCGTGTGGTTGATTGGTGAATTTTATCAATTCCCGGTGGTGACGTACTTCAGAGCTTGGGGGCGCAGGATTCGCCGCCGCTAGCCCGATCGATCTAGGATTCGAGATTTGGGGATTCAACAGTCGTCCACGCAAAAACCCCGTTTCTGAAGGTAATTGCGTGATTTTAGCTGGAGAATCGATCGATTTGGGATATAAGATTTGGGATTTGGGATTCAAGAAAAAGTTTAAATCCGCACTTGAGCAGTTATAATCATTTGCTATTCTAAATAGTCAGATACAGAGCATAGCTATTTGTGAGGACAGCGATGAACATACTTGGAATCTCGGCGTACTACCACGACAGCGCCGCAGCCTTAATTCGCGATGGAGAAATTATCGCCGCAGCGCAGGAAGAAAGATTTTCCCGCAAAAAGCACGACGCCCGATTTCCCAAGAATGCGATCGCCTATTGCCTAAAAGAAGCGAAAATTGACATACAACAACTCGATCGCATAGTTTTTTATGACAAGCCTTTAGTCAAATTCGAGCGTCTTCTCGAAACCTATTTAGCCTACGCACCCCAAGGTTTTCGCTCTTTCCTCACCGCCATGCCAATCTGGCTCAAAGAAAAGCTTTACCTCAAAACCATGCTCAAAAGAGAGCTCGCAGAAATGGCCAACTGCAAAACATCAAAGCTACAGCCATCTTTGCTATTTACCGAACACCACCAATCCCACGCAGCCTCAGCCTTTTTCCCCAGCCCCTTCCAAAAAGCCGCCGTTTTGTGCCTCGATGGCGTGGGTGAGTGGGCCACAACCTCCGTTTGGTTGGGAGACGGCAACCAACTGACACCTCAGTGGGAAATAGATTTTCCCCACTCCTTGGGTTTGCTTTATTCCGCTTTCACCTACTACACAGGATTTAAAGTCAACTCTGGCGAATACAAACTCATGGGTTTAGCGCCCTACGGCGAACCCAAATATGTAGACAAAATTCTCAACTATTTAATCGACCTCAAAGATGACGGAACTTTCCGTTTGAACATGGATTATTTCAACTACACTGTTGGCTTAACCATGACAAACAAGAAGTTTGACGAATTGTTTGAAGGCCCGCCGCGTCAAGGTGAAGGTAAATTGACTCAGCGGGAAATGGACATTGCAGCTTCCATTCAAGTTGTCACCGAAGAAGTTGTTTTGCGGCTTTGCAGAACAGTTAAAAAAGAATTGAATGTTGATTATCTTTGTCTCGCCGGCGGCGTTGCTCTCAATTGTGTTGCTAACGGCCGGATTTTGCGGGAAGGTATTTTCAAAGATATTTGGATTCAGCCAGCGGCGGGAGATGCTGGCGGTGCTTTGGGCGCGGCTTTGGCGATTTGGTATCAGTATGGCGAACAAACTCGCACTGTGGGCGATGAGTTACTCGTAGTAAATGATCTTAAGGAGGAGAGGACTGAAGTCCTTACTACGAACGAGGAGAGGACTGAAGTCCTTACTACGAGCCAAGCTGTGGCAACTGTGCCGAAGTCTGTGGCTCATTTAACTTGTCACGATCAAATGCGCGGTTCGTATTTGGGGCCACGGTTTACTGACATAGAAATTGTCGAATATTTGGATGCTGTCAAAGCTAGCTATCACCGATTAGACGATGCGGAATTAATGCCGCAGTTGGCGGAAATTTTGGAACAGGGAAACGTCGTCGGATGGTTCCAAGGGCGGATGGAATTTGGGCCGCGGGCTCTCGGAGGTCGATCGATCATTGGAGACCCTCGTAATGCTAAAATGCAGTCCGTGATGAACCTGAAAATTAAATATCGGGAATCATTTCGACCTTTTGCGCCGTCAATCTTAGCCGAACGAGTTGCGGATTATTTCGAGATGGATCATTCTAGCCCTTATATGCTATTGGTGGCTCCTGTCAAAACCAGTCTGCGAATTCCGATGACTGCCGAACAAGAACAACTTTTTGGTATTGAAAAGCTTAACATTCCGCGATCGGAAATTCCGTCTGTCACCCACGTCGATTACTCGGCTCGCATCCAAACAGTTCACAAAGAAACCAATCCTCGGTACTATGACTTAATCAGTCATTTTGAAAAGCGATCGGGATGTCCGATTTTGGTAAATACTTCTTTCAACGTCCGAGGCGAACCCATTGTTTGTACTCCTGAAGATGCTTATCGCTGCTTTATGCGAACCGAAATGGATTATCTGGTTTTAGAGAATTTCTTGATTCCTAAATCCGAACAAATTCCTTGGAAACAAGACGATGCTTGGAAAAATGAATTTGAACTAGATTAGTTATTGGTTATGAGTTATTTGTTAGTAGTTATTTGTTATGAGTTCTTAAAAAATGAACCCCCAACCAATAACCAATAACCAATAACCAATAACAACTAACAACTAACAACTGTCAACTGTCAACTGTCAACTAACAAATGAGCGACGAAATTAAAAAACTCGATAAAAAAGGTCTGCGCGATTTTGGGCTGCTAGTTGGCAGCTTAATCGCACTGCTATTCGGTTTAGCAGTACCTTTACTGCGGAGACATTCTATACCTTGGTGGCCCTGGGCGATCGGCGCAGTGCTAATTGTGCTAGCATTGACTGCGCCGAAATCGCTGAATCCCATTTATCACGGGTGGATGCGGTTTGGACTTACCCTCAACAAGATCGAAACGCCGATCGTCCTGGGGATAGTTTTTTACCTGATAGTTTGGCCGATGGGAGCAATCAAAAAGATTTTTGGCGAAGATGCAATGCGACGCAAACTTAATCCCAAAATGGATACTTATCGCGTCCAAAGTAAAGAAAGAACAAAAGTTAGTATGGAGCGTCCTTTCTAAGTGTTTGAATCAACAATAGACTTTCTCAAAGATTTGTGGGCGTTTATGAAAGAACGCCAAAAATATTGGCTGCTACCATTAATTGTGACTTTAGTCTTTTTGGGAGCTTTGATTGTCATCAGTCAGGGTTCTGTGATTGCTCCGTTTATTTACACTTTGTTTTGACAGAATGAGCAAGTTGAAGAATTTGGGTGTCAATTTAGGTTTGACACTTGGTGGTTTATTGATGGGGGTGATAATTGGTGAAGTTGGATTGCGAGTTGCTAGAGTTGAGGGATTCCAAAAGATCGGAGATGTTGTAGACTCCGCACCCACTGGTTTCCATACTGCCGATCGCGATCTGGGTTGGAAGCTCAAACCGGGTGTATCGGGCGAGTGGAAGGGCGAAGGTGCGAGTTTTGTGCGGGTGAATAGCGAGGGTTTGCGCGATCGCGAACACGCAAAAGCAAAACCACCAAATACCTTGCGAGTCGCCGTTTTAGGCGATTCTTTCACCGAAGCAATTCACGTCCCTGTCGAACAAACTTTCTGGTCAAAATTGGAACGAAAGTTAGGTAACTGCGAGGCTGTTAAGGGACGCAAAAATGTTGAGGTAATTAATTTCGGGGTGCAGGGCTATGGTACTGCTCAAGAACTAATTATGCTGCGAAAAAAGGTGTGGGATTATAATCCTGATATTGTAGTGCTTGCCTTTTTTATTGGCAATGATGTGATTAACAATTCGCCAAAACTCGAATACGATCGCTACCGACCATTTTTTGCCTATGATGCTAGCGGCAAGTTAGTACCAGATATGTCTTTTCGCGATCTGGCGCCGATCGACCGCAACGCAAGAGCAGTTTCATTTGTAGACCGGATGCCGAGTTTGATCGTCAACAATTCGCGCATTTTGCAGGTGATCAAAAAAGTAGATTTAGAGATGAAAAAGCGGCAGTTATCTGCGGATTTTACCGCTTTGAACACCCAAAACTTCAATCCACCTCAAAATGCAGCTTGGAAAGAGGCGTGGAGAGTGACGGAGGATTTGATTGTGACGATGCGGAATGAAGTCGTGGAAAAAAAGGCGGATTTCTTGGTTGTGACGATCGGCGATCCGATCCAAGTTGGACGGGATGTCAAGATGCGAAAAGATTTTATGACACAGAATAACATTCAGGATTTGTTTTATCCCAATAGGCGATTGGAAAAATTGGGCGCGCGTGAGGGTTTTCGGGTACTAAATTTAGCCGAACAGTTTCAAGGTTACACGGAAAAATATCAAGTCTGCGCTCACGGTTTTGACAATTCTGTACCCTGTGGCGGGCACTGGAATGAACTTGGACATCGGTTGGCTAGTATCAAAATGAGCCAAAATTTGTGCAAAAATTTGAAGCAGTCTCCAATCCTCAAAAAACAACCGTAATCAATCAAATTCATGAAAGATGCAACTGCGCTCAAAAAAAGCAAAAATATATTAACTTTAATCGCTGTTAATTTGGCGATCGCCTTTATTTGTCTCGAAGCTTTATCGCTAGCTTTTTATTTTGTCAACCAAAAGCAGTTTTTTTATACCAGAACTAAAGCCAAAGAAAAAGTAGTAGAAGATATTGAACGGATCGGCATTAGACTCAATGAATCGATCGTAGAAAGACTGCACCCGTTTTTTGGCTACGTCCTCAAACAAGGTGCTTTTACTAATGAAAAATTAAAGTTAAAAGTCAACAAACACGGCTTTTTTTCCCTCTACGAATATCCGTTTATTAAATCGAATAAAAAACAATTTATTGTGGGAGTTTTTGGCGGTTCTGTTGCTAATAACTTTGCAGTCGATGAATATATAAATCAAAGATTGTCTAAAAAATTGCAGAGTTATCCAGAATTTGCCGATCGCGAAATTGTCATTTTGAATTTTGGTAACGGCGGCTACAAACAGCCCCAACAATTATTAATTTTAAATTACTTTTTGGCTTTGGGGCAAGAATTGGATCTAGTCATCAATATTGACGGTTTTAACGAAGTAGCACTGTCAAATTTAAATAATAAAGCTCAAATTGAACTTGGAATGCCCAGCGTTCAGCATATACAGCCGTTAACAAGTTTAGCAAGCAATGTGTCGCCGGAGGTGATGAGTGCGATCGTCCAAATTAACGACAACAAAAAACAGTTGAAAGCCGGTATTGACAAATTGCAAACCTGTCAAATTGCTTTGTGTCACGCCGTTACCTCACTGAGAGTCAAACAATTAGTCAGCGATTATCAGCAAGCAATCGTCAAGTACGACGCCCAAGTCAAAAACTCCAATTCAGACACGGCAAACAGCGGTATAGTATACATTCCCAAAGCTGACTCTGTTTTGCCGGATAGCGCTGCTTTTGAAAAAATGGCATCAATGTGGTACGAATCGTCGATCGGCATGAATCAAATTTTATCCAGTAGAAACATCAAATATTTTCACTTTATCCAGCCCAATCAGTATTATCCAACGAAGCGAGCATTTACCGCCAAAGAAAAGGAAATCGCTATTAGCAAAGACAGCCCGTACATCGAAGGAGTGACAAAAGGTTATCCGGTGCTGTTGTCAAAAGTCGATGACTTGCAAAAAGCTCGGGTTAATGTTTTTAGCGCCGTGAATATTTTGGACAATACAAAAGAGACGGTTTACAAAGATGCCTGCTGTCACTATAATTCAGTTGGAGAAGAAGTATTGGCAAACTATGTTTCCAGTTCTATTATTAAAGTAGTAAGAAAATCTAAATAGATATTCATGAAAGATTCCAAATTAATTAGCAAGACCCAAGAAATCCTCAAAATTGCTTTAATTAACTTAGCACTTTTACTGGTTTTCCTGGAACTCGGTTCCCTGGGATGGTATTTTATCAAGCATAAGCAATTTTTCTATACCAGAGACAAGGCGGAAAATAAGTCGGCTTTAGGAATCAATTTAGAAGGAGTGCGGCTAAATCAGTCTATTGTGGAAAGGTTTCATCCTTTCTTTGGGTTTATTCAAAATCCCGGCGCTGATTTTAGACCTGGTTTTAAGGTAAACAACTATGGCTTTATTTCTCCTTACGATTACCCGTTTAAAAAATTCAAGAAAAATCAATTTGTCATCGGAATCTTTGGGGGTTCTGTAGCTTCCGATTTTTCAATCTTTCAAATTCAAAATAAAATCTTACCTCAATATCTCAAACAGGTTCCGGGTTTACAAGATAAAGAGTTTGTAATTTTGTCTTTTGCTACCGGAGGCTACAAACAGCCGCAACAGTTATTAATTTTAAACTATTTTTTGGCTTTGGGTCAAGAACTGGATCTGGTAGTTAATATAGATGGCTTTAATGAAGTAGCACTTTCTAATTTAAACAATAAAAATCAAATTAATCTGGCGATGCCAAGTATTCAGCACATTTCGCCACTGACTAGCTTGGCGAATAATAGTCTTTCGATTAAGGCTATGCAAGCAACTATCAGAATCAAACAAAATAAAGCTAGAATTAATGAGGGTTTGGAAAGTTTGCAACACTGCTCCTTAGCTGCGTGCGATGCTTTGACTTCTGTTTATGTGCAAAATTTAGTCAACAATTATCGCAAAGATGTAATTGTGTTTGAAAAAGAACGTAGCAAAAAGCAGAAAGATGACGAAGGAAGCGTGATTTTTATTAATAAAAATAAGTCGATTTTAGAGGATTCAGCAGCTTTTGAACAAATGGCATGGAATTGGGCGAAAAGTTCAATTTTTATGCACAAAGTGCTGTCTGCGAGCAATGTTCCTTATTTTCATGTACTTCAACCAAATCAATATTATCGGACGAAAAGGGTGTTTGGTGAAGCTGAGAAACGCATTGCTTTTAACAAGGATACTCCTTATTCTAAAGCTGTGGAACTTGGATATCCGGCTATTTTGGGTAAGTTTCCTAATTTACAAAAAAATAATGTCAATATTTTAAATGGGGTTAAGGTCTTTGATAAGACTAAAGATGCTGTTTATGTAGATAGTTGTTGCCATTACAATCAAGCTGGAGAGGTGATTTTTAGCAATTATGTGGGCAGTTCTATTGTGGAATCTTTGCGGAAGGATGAGGCTAGGAATAAAAAGAAGTAGATATCAATTCCGGCACAGCCGGAATGATCTAGAGGAGACGGCAGTGCCGTTTCCCTACAATTAATCTGGCGTAGGGAAACGGCACTGCCGTTTCCTGATTTTTGTCGGAATGATGTAGAGGAGACGGCAGTGCCGTTTCCCTACAATTAATC
>CASBQF010000227.1 GCA_949127775.1 Oscillatoriales cyanobacterium PMM_0080 | reverse complement strand
TTGCGTTTAGCGACTCCCGAACAGTTGGCAGAAGTTGCGGGAATTGGCCCGCGTCTGGCGCAGCAAATTTACGCTTATTTCCATCCGTAAAGCCTTACCCAGCATTGGAGATGGGGGTTTTTGGCGCGAGGAGGGCGATCGGGCTACAAGTCCCGATTCAGCCACTTTCATGGAGAACTTGAGAAATTTTGCACAACCCTATTGCAATCGAGATAAACTTGTGATACTGTTAGTTTCTGTGTGTGTGCGGGCGTAGTTTAGTGGTAAAACTTTAGCCTTCCAAGCTAATTATGCGGGTTCGATTCCCGCCGCCCGCTTATTCAGATAACAGCCTCAAATCAACGAGAAATCCACGGTTTGAGGCTTTTTGTTGGCTAGAATACGCCTGATATCAAATCCGGCTGCATCGGAATTATTAGCAGGTAAAATGAGGAGACGGCAGTGCCGTGTCCCTACAAGGTTATTTTGGGTAGGGACACGGCACTGCCGTCTCCTCGCTTATCATTCCGGCTATGCCGGAATTGATATGATTAACGCCAATTCGGGATTCTAAGAGAGAGCCGCAGCCAACTTTTCAACCCCCGCCAGAATTATTTCTAACTCAGCGATGATTAAAGCTGCGCCCTCCAAGTCGTTGGATTCGGCTAGGAATTGAAGTTGAGCAGCCATCTCGGGCATTAACCGCACAGCGGCCGTCGCGCTGACACCTTGAATTTGATGTGCGCGACGGGCTAGTGTTGACCTATCTCCTTCGACGATCGCCCCTTTAGCAGCTTCTAAATAATTGCCCGTATCCACCACAAAAGTTTGCAATATTTCTCGCTCAAACTCTAAATCAGCGCCCGCAATGGAGCGCAAGCGTGCCATATCGACTACAGATTCGAGATCCGAAGCGGAGTTTTTCGGTTCCTCACTCTTAAAGTTGGGAATTTCAATTTTTAACTGTACCGACCAATTTTGTAGTACAGATTTTAAATTTTCGATCAAAATAGGTTTACTAATATAATCGTCCATCCCCGCCGCCAAACACTTTTCTCGATCGCCCTTCAAAGCATTCGCCGTCATCGCAATCACCACCGTCTTTTGATGCGGCTCGATCGACCTAACAGCAACCTCTGCCGCTTCTCGGCGGCGCAATTCCAAAGTCGCTTCGTAACCGTCCAAAATCGGCATCTGACAGTCCATCAACACAATGTCATACTTTTTGAGGGCAATCATAGATAGCGCCTCAGCGCCGTTATTTGCCACATCCGCTACACATCCCAAAACTCTGAGTTGATTCAAACCAACTTTTTGATTGATCGGAGTATCTTCAACTAACAAAATCTTGAGGCTTGCTAACTCCCGGTTGTCGATAGCTGAGGCTCGATCGGACGTTGGATTTGTGGGCGATCGATCGATCGCCTCACCAGGGGCGATCGCATTTACCAAGCAATCAAACAATCGGTGAGCTTTCACAGGTTTAGTTAAATAGCCACTAAAACCGATATCTACCAAGCGTTTTGCTTCCGGTATCTGAGTAATTGAAGTTAGCACCACCCAATGCGTCTGCTGCATTGCCGGCTCAGCAATCATCAACCTTTCCAAACTTCCCGCCACCATTTCTGGCAACTGAATATCGACCAAAACGATATCATAAGGGCAATTAACGCTGATAGCTTTGTACATAGAGGCGATCGCCATCCAACCGTTTTCCACCTCCTCAACTTCCATCCCCCACAAAACAGCCATTCTCAGCAGCACTTTTCGCACTGTCGGCTTATCGGTAGCAACTAACATTTTTCGCCCTACTAGCACCGTTTGCAAATTTACTTCGCAGGCTATCCCTACCTCAGTTAAATTTTCCTTAACAGCCGGGACTGTAAACCAAAAAGTTGAGCCTTTTCCCGGCGTACTTTCCACACCGATTTGACCCCCATTCAACTCCACCAACTGCTTAGAAATAGCTAAACCCAAACCTGTACCTCCGTACTTTCTAGTCGTAGAAGCATCAACTTGAGTAAAAGATTGAAACAGCTTTTTTTGATCTTCGGGCGAAATTCCGATGCCTGTATCTCTGACTTTGAAAAGCAGGAGAATCGAGTGACTGCTTCCGAGTTTTAACGGTTGAATATTTTCTAAAAGTTTCCGATCGCCGCTGGCGGCTAATAACCCAGCAACTTTTCCAGTAAAAACCTCAATCACTACTTCTCCTGCTTCCGTAAACTTAATCGCATTATTAATTAAATTGGTCAGTATTTGCCGCAACCTCGCTGCATCGCCTCTAATTTGCAGCGGCACATCGCTGTCAATCAGCGCCACCAATTCTATACCTTTTTTTTGGGCGGGAGTTGCCAACAAATCCAGCACTTCATCTAGACAGATACTAAGGTCAAATTCGATCGTTTCTAAGCGCATTTCTCCTGCTTCCAGTTTGGAGAGATCAAGAATATCATTAATGATGGACAGCAAATTTTGGCTGCTGAGTTTCAGCGTCTGTACAAAGTCTAGCTGTTCAGAAGTAAGCTGTGTTTTCAACAGCAAATCAGTCATCCCCATCACTCCATTCATCGGAGTGCGGATTTCGTGACTCATATTTGCTAAAAATAGCGACTTCATTCGAGACGCTTCCAAAGCTACTTCTCGGGCCTGCTGCGCTTGTTCAAACAAAGTAGATTGCTGAATGGCGATCGCCAACTGCACGCTCAACCTTCCCAGCAAATCCACCTCGGAATCAGTCCAAGCGCGCGGGCCCGTACACTGGTGGACAACCAGCAGTCCCCACAATCGATTTGGACTCAGTTCCAAACTCGCGATCGGCGACCCAATTCCGCGATTTTCCGGTGAATATTCTGTTACCAACTCCTGACTTTCATCGCCGATAAAAATTGGTACAATCAAATTAGCCCTTACCTGCAAACCAACCAAAAAATCTCGATGAATATCGGTCAAATTGGCAGTATAAATATCTGCTATTGCTTGAATTTTTCCAGCGCGATATAGCGAAACATAACTTTTACCAAAAGATGCTTCTTCAACGAGTTGTCTACCCAGCAGTGGCTGCCAATCAGATCCTACAGATTCCACAACAACAATCCCTTGTTTCTCGGAATCGAAACGATAAATTACCGTGCGATCGGTTGCCAGCAAATGTCGCACTTCTTGTACAGCAGTGTTCAGAGTTTGAGTGAGGTTGAGAGATTGTCGGACTCGTTGGGCGATCGCCGAAACTAGCCGTTCCTGTTCTGCTTGTTCCCGTAGCATTCTCTCCGCTTGCTTGCGTTCGGTGACATCACGAATTACTGCTGCAAAACACAGCGGTTCGCTGCTTTGAGGATGCTTGACCAGAAAAGCATTCATCACCACATCAATCGGTTTTCCGCTGCGCAGGTGCTGCATTTTACCTTCTCCTTGCCACTGGCCCTGACTAATAATATTTGGTAAAATATTTTGAGCAAATTCCTGCTTAAAAGTTTGACCGATATAATCCCATATCTCCGTATCAAGCACTTCCGAAATATTCTCTAAACCCACCAGTTTACGTCCGGCTTCATTGACAAACAGCGTTTGGCCTTCCAAGGTAGCCATACCGATAAAATCGCTGCTGTTTTCAATCAATGATACAAATTTTTGTCGTTCTTCTTCTCCTTTCTTGCGTTCGGTAATGTCGCGCTTGACGCAGACGTGACAAATTACATCGCCGCTGTTGTTAATTACAGAATAGGCCGCCACGTCGATCGCCAGTGTGCGGCCTTTTTTGGTACAGTTAGTAATTTCGCCCCGGAAAGTTCCAGTTTTCGCTAAACTTTTGGTAATTTCCGAAAAGCGCTCCCCCGCAACCAGGGGCGGCGCTTCTGCTTCTAATTCGGCGTCTGTATATTCTAGAAGCGATTGGTGAGCGCAATTTTGTTCAAGGAAAAACCCGTCAGCATCGATAATGACGATCGCATCATTGGAATTTAAAAATATTTCTCGGTAAAGTTTGAGTTTTTCATCAGCTCGCTTGCGTTCGGTGATATCCCTTTTGACGCTGACATAACAAACCACATCTTCAAAATCATTTAGAACCGCAAAAGTTGAAAGATCCACCTCAACGATTCCCCCTTGCAAAGCCTTAATACAAGTCATTTCACCTCGGTAAGTCCCCGAATCATCCAAGCTTTTCAGCACCGATGCAAATGCCTGTTCTCCCATGTGAGTTGCAGGCGTTTTTCCCCACAATTTCGATGGACTGTAACCCAGCAAAGCCGTGTGAGCTTGATTTGTTTCTAAGTAATAGCCTTTGGGGTCTAAAATGGCGATCGCATCGTTAGACTTTAAAAAGATTTGTTCATAAAGTTGCAGCTTCAGTTCAGCTCCTTTTCTGGCACTGACATCCGTAAACAAGCCATAATAAACTATCTCCCCCGATGGTTGCAATTCTGGTACAGAAGCCCCTTGTACCCATTTAAGTTTTTGCGACGGAGTGACAATTCTTCCTTCCCACCGCCAAGGCTGCAAATTTTCGGCAGAAAGCCTCACCGAGTTGAGAAAATCATCTCGATCTGCGAGATGAATCATGTTAACAATTACATTAATATCCTGTTGAGCAGCCTCCGGTTCTATTTCATACAATTCTCGACAGCCGGCGCTCACAAACGAGAAGCCCATCGAGCCGTCTGGATGCAAGTCAATTTGATATACCGTACCCGGTACGCTAGCAGTAATTTTTTGTAATTTGGCTTGGCTTTGATTCCTGGCTTCATCTGTGGGCTGCAATTGAGTAATTTCGCGAGAAACACCCAAAACCGCAAATATATGACCCTGGGCGTCGCACAGTGGCAGTTTTTGCGTATCAAAGACGTGCTGTTTTCTGCCTTCAAAGGCGATCGCCTGGTAAGTATTGCGCACAATCTCCCCAGCGAGTACAGCTCGATCTTCCTCGCGGATACCCTTAATTGAACCACTGCGATCGCCAAATACTGCTGTTTCTGAAAAACCTAATTCAATATCGTCTTTGCCGATAATTTCCTCAATACTTATTCCCAAATATTCAGCAAAACTTTGATTGACTAAAATGTATCTAAAATTTCGATCTTTGGCAAAAACCCTGTCCGGCGAACCATCCATTAAAGCTCGCAATAACAATTCTTGACTTGGACAAGCCAGAGCCAAAGTATTTTCGTTCTGCCCCTTGACATCTATGATTGTAGATGATAGATTAATTAACGAATTTGCACAAACTTGAGCAATAGTGTTAAGCAAACAAAGGTGCTCAAAATTAAAACTACTTATCTGCTCTGCACCGATAAAAAATACTCCCAACAATTCTGCACTTTCATCGGAGTTAGCAGGCGCCATCAATACTGATTTAAACTGAGCAATTGGTGGCAAAGCGATGTTGTACGCCCAGTCTCGATTTCCCGCGAGCCATTCAACGCGGGCGGCTTGCAATCGTGCTTTAATTTTGGCTGTGGTGCGAGCAGTTAAAGGCTGTGAGTGTTGCAGGTATATGCGATCGTCTGGTAGCGTCAAAAGTAGGATCGTCGAACCTGGAATCAGGCGATCGAGGTATTCCAGACAAGCAGACCAAATTTCATCAGCGCCATCGGCGAGTTGTACTTTTGCAGTAAGTTCGTTGAGAGCTTGTAGCTCCAAGGTACGCTGGCGGACTTTTGCCTTGAGGCTGGCAGCTAGAATTTGCATAGCTCTCACCACACTGGTTTGCTTGTATTATAATTATTCATTTTTAAACTTTTTTAAACGATGATCTTAAGACACATCCGGCGAAAAGACAACTTTTTATATATTACTTTCAACGCTAAAAAATAGTGGCGCGATCGGGAGCAAAGAGACATTGCTCAATGCAAGAGCTCTCGCTCCCGTTGCGACACCTCACCTCACACCCAAAGACAGATGCAAGATTCTCTCCAATTTATCTGTAGAGTCGATCGATCAACGATGAAACTACCCCATTAAAATCACGTTATCGATCACATGGATCACGCCGTTATCAGCTTCAATATCCGCAGCGACAACAGTAGCATTTTTTACTTCAAAACCGTCCGAACAATCAATTTTAATCGGCGAACCTTCCAAGGAAGTAACAAAACCAAGTTTTGCCAAGTCAGCCTTCATAAACTTGCCCGAGACGACATGAAACGTCAAAATCCTGCTCAGTTGGGGAACATTCTGCACTAGGGTTGTAATAGTTCCCGGTGGCAATTTGGCAAAAGCATCGTCATTGGGTGCAAAAACGGTGAAAGGCCCCGGACTTTTGAGCGCATCTACCAAATTAGCCACTTTTACCGCTGTTACCAGAGTTTCAAAACAACCAGCACCTACGGCAATATCAACAATATCAGGCATTGTGTTTTACCTTATTTAGCAAAAAAGTTCTATTAAGTATCGTAAACTGATGCGGGCAAGAATACCTACTGTATTTGTTAAAAAATTGATAATTGGTTCGTAGTGAGGACTTCAGTCCTCTCTTTTTTGCGGACTGAAGTCCTGACTACGAACCTAATAATGGTTATTTTACACATAATATTACTAACCGATTTGCGCTTGAACGGCGCGATAGGCAATTTTTCTTCAGGATTGTAGACACATTCGATTAATACTTCGTTGCCCCACAAAGATACTTTGACATTTGTGACTAAAGATGTCAAACCACCCAAGCCCAGCAAGTTATAGTCCAATACGGTATTACTTAAGAGAGATCCCCCCTAACCCCCCTTAAAAAAGGGGGGGGACAAGAATCCTCTCAAAGTCCCCCTTCTTAAGGGGGATGCGAGAGGGATCTCCGGGGCATAAATAGTCTTAAGTAAACCGTATTGAGTTATAGTCGTCTTTCCAATCACTCATTTAAATTACTACAAAACTGCTTGCGGTTCAGATATTAAAACCTCTGTTTCTAATTTTCCTAGTTCTGGATTTAAATCCTCTCCCTTATGAATATTGAAACTGCCATACAGAATTGAAATTTCAAAAATATCCGTATGGATTAAAGCTGCTTTCCGGTGCGCATCTTCACCTAAATGAATGCCAATCAAATCAGCTTCAGAATCTTGTACATCTTCTGGATGGAAAACCTCCCAACTGATATCTCGGCAGTCATGAAATACGATAGTATAAGGCGATCGATCGCCTGTTGGATCGTAAATACATTCAAATAAAATTTCATTGCCCCACAAAGAGACATTGACATTTGTGACGAGGGATGTAATTCCACCTAAATTAAGCAAGTTGTAGTCATCTCTAAAATTAGTCATTGTCTACTTTGGAGTTAAGTTTAGTAAAAAATTACCAAAAATAATTGGTTGAAAGCCTCTCCCTGATCGGGAGAAATTAAAATCAAACTATTCATTACGACCATCCTCTTCTTTCTAGGTAGAGGTCGGTCTTAAATTGTCAACTATCAACTATTGAAAAAGTGGGTTCTCTACGCTACTGCGGTTTCTTGTGATACTAAAGCTTCTGTTTCTAAATCTGCTATTGGTGAGTTAAAATTCTCTCCTTTATGAATGCTAAAACCACCGTACAGAATAGAGATTGCAAAAATGTCTGTATGAATTAAAGCCGCTGTCCGGTGCGCGTCCTCACCCAAATGAATGCCAATCAAATCAGCTTCAGGCTCTTTGATCTCTTCTTCGTCATGTACTTCCCACATGATTTTTCGGCAGTCTTGAAAAACTAAAGAGTAAGGCAATCGATCGCCTGTAGGATCGTAGACGCATTCGATTAATACTTCATTCCCCCACAGAGAAACCTTGACATTTGTGACGAGGGATGTGAGTCCACCTACATTAAGCAAGTTGTAGTCATCAGGCATATTAATTACTTACCTTTTCTCCAGTAATGTGTGTACCAGGAATTTGATTGCCAAATTCATCGCGTGTTAGGAGCACGCTACCATCTTTGTCGAGACGCAAACCCCTGTTTATTCTTCTACCATCGGAGCCATATCGCGGAGATGGCAGGCGAACAACTTCACTATTAGTACGGATTATGACTTTTGATTTGTCAGAAAATTTGTATTCAACATAATTTCCTAAAAAATCTTTTACCTTCGCACCCAGTCCGCGCAAAAAGTCATCGACTTGTTCGCGTGTCATCCCGGTTAAGTCTCCAAATTCCGATGCAATTCCATTTCCTCCAACTCCCTGACTCGGCACGCCAGTCTCCTCATCAACCATTGCTGATTTAAGTTTAACACAATACATTTTGCGGGACACAACATCGTTGTGTCCCTAGCATTTTCTGTATCGAAACACGTTTAACCCCAGCGCGAATGCTGATAAGAAGCGTAGGTATCAAACAAAGCACCCACCAAACCAAAAGTTAGACCGATCGCCAAAAACCCCTGGAGGGGACAGCCACTGCCGAAAGTAGCTAAGAACTGCAAAATCAGGTCTTCCCCAGAACGACCAACTCCTTGAAGAGCAGGCACGAGGCCGATTAACGAACAGCTAGTCAATGCTGCACCGATTAACAATAAGGGAGCGATAAAGCTCAACAGGCTAGTTAGCAGTAAAGAGCGAAGAAAATTAGGGAAAATGCTCATAATAGTCAGTAAATTCAGCTAAACTGCCGAAAGGTGCAAGTAAAATAAACTTGTCCTTTTCTACAATAGGCAGCGATCGCCCTCCGCGACCAATTCGTCAAAAATCTTAAATGTTAGAGAAGAAACTTGTTTAAGATTTGTAGATAGATTTCATTTTTCGCAGTTGTTCTACTGTCAAAATCCCTTGAGCACAACTACACCATCGAGCCTCAGTTTGTGGATTCAGCGGTTGCTAGCAGCAATTTTATTGGGCGGCCAAGTCATGCTGCACTTGTTGACTCGCAAAATTAACCGCCGCAACACCCTTGATCAAATGGCAGCAGTCGGCCCGGAATCTCTGCTGATTGCTTTGCTGACGGCGGGTTTTGTCGGCATGGTATTTACGATTCAGGTAGCGAGGGAGTTTATTAATCTCGGCGCTGGGAATGTCGTCGGCGGCGTTTTGGCTTTGTCTTTGACTCGCGAACTAGGCCCCGTCTTAACAGCCGTAATCGTGACGGGACGGGTTGGTTCGGCTTTTGCGGCGGAAATTGGTACGATGCAGGTCACAGAGCAGATAGATGCCCTGCTGATGCTCAGAACAGACCCGATCGACTATTTAGTAATTCCCCGCGTCATCGCTTGCTGTTTGATGCTGCCAATTTTAACCATATTGTCTCTGGTGACGGGGATCGCCGGCGGATTGCTGATTGCGACGACAATGTACGGCGTTTCTCAAACTGTGTTTTTAGAATCAGTCCGCCATTTCCTGAGTTTGTGGGATATTTGCAGCGCGGCAATTAAGGCTTTTGTGTTCGGTGGTTTGATTGCTGTAATCGGTACTAGCTGGGGTTTGACGACTACCGGCGGCGCAAAAGGCGTGGGACAATCGACGACTACGGCGGTGGTAACGGCTTTGCTGGCTATTTTTGTTGTTAACTTTTTGATGACTTGGCTGATGTTTCAGGGCACGGGCTCTAGCGTACTCAAAGGCTTATAAGCTGCGAGGAAACGGTAAAATATGAAGTATTGACAAAATTCGTTTAGCTTAAGCCCATGACTATAACTGCTGATTCGACTACGCCGACAAGTACGATCGAACTCGCCCCGAGTTTTGCGATTCCCACAGTCCTGTTACTGGCGGCGATACCGCTGCTGTTCGTGCAGAAGTGGGTGAGTTTGCCCTTGTCGCTGTTCGGCTTGTTTCTGATGTACCAAGCCGCCACTATCCGGCTACAATTCACTCTCACCGATTTGGACATTTATCGATCGTCCAACTTAATCCGCAAGTTTCCTTTCCGAGAATGGCAAAATTGGCGGATATTTTGGCCCGCTTTCCCAATTTTGTTCTATTTCAAAGAAATTAACAGCATTCACTTTCTACCGGTTCTGTTCGATCGTAAAATGCTACAAACTTGCTTAGAACAGCGCTGTCCCCGTCAAGATTGAAAAAGTTGTTAATTTTAAATTTTTAACTTTTCCGTGCCCCAAGCCGAACCAAATTTCCCATGAATCCAGACGAATTTCCCACCCAACAACCGCAAGCACAACCAGCCGCTGATGGCGAACCAACTTCACCTGTGAATGAGACGGATGACCAACTTCCATCTCAGACAGGGGATTTGTCGATCGAACTGCAAACCCAAATCCTGCCAGAAGCAGACCCCTGGGGCGAGGAAGAGGAAGATAGCGCCCTCGCCCAATTCGTGGACGAAGCAAGCGCCGCAGCCCAAATTAAGTTCAATCCCGACGATGGCGCATCAGAAAGTTCGATCGAGCCAAGTTCGCCAACCACAGACTCCCAGCCAACAGCAACCGCAGAAACGGTAACAGACATCCCTGAAAATACTACCGAACAGTTGGCTTTGCGAGTCAAAGCATTGCAGCAGCAAGAACAAGATTTGACTGCAAGAATTGCCAGCTTGGAAGCCGACAAAGCCAAGGCGTTAGAAACGTTGGGCCAGACTCAAATGTCGATCGGGCGTTTGGTACAAGACGGCATGATTCAACTAGATAATCGCAAACAAGCCCTACAAATCGAAGTAGAAAAATTGGAACGGCGGCGCGATCGAATTCAAAAGGAAATGCGGACAACTTTTGCAGGCGTTTCCCAAGATTTAGCAATCCGAGTCCAGGGTTTCAAAGACTATCTAGTCGGGAGTTTGCAGGATTTAGCCTCCACCGCCGAACTCTTAGATTTGACGCCGCCGGTGCAAGAGACGCCCAAGCAAATTGCTGCTGAAGAGTCTCAATCCTCAGCACCAGTAAATCCCAAATTTGCCGAACAGGGATTTCAAGAACAAGCCAAACAAATTCGCCGCATTCTCGATCAATACCGGACTATCCCCGACTATTACGGCCCGCCTTGGCAACTCCGTCGCACCTTTGAACCAATCCACGCGGAACGAGTTTCTAACTGGTTTTTCACCCAAGGAGGAAGGGGCGCTTTGCGGACAATGGGTTCGCGGTTGCAAAATATCTTGATTACTTCGACAATGATTTCTGTGCTCAGAAGCGTCTACGGCGGACGCGTACGAACTTTGGTGCTCGCAAACAGCCCCGAACGTTTGGGAGAGTGGCGTCGGGGTTTGCAGGACTGTTTGGGCATTACACGCAGCGATTTTGGCCCGGAACGTGGCATTATTATGTTCGAGTCTGCGGAGGCTTTGGCCCAAAAAGCCGATCGACTGGTGAAAGATGGCAAGTTGCCGTTAATTGTGATTGATGAAACTGAGGATTTAATTAGTTTGTCAATGCTGCAATTTCCGTTGTGGCTAGCCTTTGCTCCCGATCCGCAAAGTTTGATGACTGCTAAGGATTTTTAAAATTGGTAATTGGTAATTGGTAATTGGTAATTGGTAATTGGATAGGCGGAAAAAACACACAATATCTGGTAGAGGTGGGTTTAGCAAATAATCTATGAAACCATCAACTGTATGAAGGCAAAACCCACCCTCTTGATTAAGTAGTAAGGTGCAGTCCGCACCTACAAATAGTGTTTCATATCAATTCCGGTTGGATCGGAATTAATATTACCCGAAATCAGGACACGGCAATGCCGTGTCCCTACAATTAATCTGGCGTAGGGAAACGGCACTGCCGTGTCCTCTTATCATTCCGGTTGGATCGGAATTGATATTAGCCTCCAAATTTGAAACAGTGACCAACTTTCAAAGTACAACAAATCTCAAATCAAAATATGGCTATCTGGATAATTTTAAATGCAGCATTGCTAATCTCCGCTTACTTGCTGGGATCGATTCCGACTGGGTACGCCTTGGGTAAATGGATGCTGGGAATTGATATTCGCGAAGTGGGTTCTGGTTCGACTGGTGCGACTAATGTACTCAGGACTTTGGGGAAGTGGCCGGGGTTGGGGGTGTTGCTGGTTGACGTGTTGAAGGGGGTAAGTGCGATCGTCCTAATCCGCTACATTTACTCTCTTAGTTTTACGCAGCAGCTAGCAACGGCCGCAAATTTAGAAAATACTGCAACAATCATCCCTTGGATGGCAACTTTAGCGGGTTTATTTGCGGTTTTAGGCCACAGCAAATCAATCTGGCTGGGCTTTACAGGTGGCAAATCTGTCGCTACAAGTTTGGGAGTTTTGCTGGGTTTGTATTGGCCAGTTGGTTTGGGAACTTTCGGAATTTTCGGAATAGTTTTTGCGGTGTCGCGAATTGTTTCTTTAAGCTCGATTATCGGAGCTGTTAGCGTTTGTGGATTGATGTTTGCTTTACATCAACCGCTAGCTTATATATTGTTTGGAATTGCGGGTGGCGTGTTTGTGATTGTGCGACACCGTAGCAATATTCAGCGTTTGTTGAACGGTACGGAACCGAGGATTGGAGAGAAATTGGAAACAGCAGCTAGCGATTGATCAGACAATTAGTATCAATAATCTACATTTAATCTTCGGATTGCTGGGTATAATTTGAGCGCAGAGATTCACGGTATTCTCTAGCCAATTGCATCGCCTCATCATAGGCAGGATTATCAGCAAATGTTCCAGCAATTTCCACCAAGGTTTATAAAACGAGTTACTTTCAACTTTGTTTTTGAGGCGGGCAACTTCGGCTTCTAAGAGAGCAACCCTTTCTTCCAGCTTTTCAGGCATTGACTATATCCCTCACTGAAACTCAACTCTTAATTCTCGATCGTAGCAGATATAACTATTTTTTTTTCAAGTCCTGTCAAAATTAGTCTGAATTAGAATAAGTTGTACAAGCGAGAGATTTGGATTATTTTTGAACTAATGGAATAGCGCTCAATAGAATCCCTAAAATTTTCCCGACATCCCTCAGATAATACTCAATTGTATCAATATAAACAATGTTGCCCTCTAATTTCAAAAATCTCCACACAGTACCCGATGTCACGGCTCCATAAATAATTGGGATGTTATTTCCTTCTTCTTCATTAAATAGGGCTTGCTGAATAATTGATCGCTTTTTGGCGATCGGGAGTGATCGATTATTCAACCAGAGTTAGACATGAGTTTTCCTGTCTCCCAATTGAGTGAAATATAAGTGCAGATTATTT
>CASBQF010000226.1 GCA_949127775.1 Oscillatoriales cyanobacterium PMM_0080 | reverse complement strand
GCCCCCCCTTGCTAAGGGGGGGAGTTCCACAGCTAATATCGAACAGCCTTCCGCAGCCAAACCTCAAAATCCTCCACCGCAGCCACCACCTGTGGCTAATCGCACAGAAAGCACACCTCCTGCGCCGATTCCCGAAGCGATACCAACTGCTGAAACAAATCAAACAAATTACTCACCGACTAATTCAGCCGATGAAATTGATTTAAATCGAGTCTGGGAACAGGTACTTGATCGCGTGCGGCCGAACGGTACTCAATCGCTGCTTCGCCAACACGGACAGCTAGTAATGTTTAGCAATGATAGTGCTTATGTTAAGATTAGTTCGCAACCGTTGCTAAATATGGTTAAAGACAAAGTACCTAATATTGCAGAAGCTTTTTTGCAAATTTTTAACCGTCGAGTAACAGTGAAAGTGGGATTGACAAATCCGGCTGAAACTAATAGTTCCCGCGATTTGCCAAATTCTCGCGGAGGTGTTGGCGAAACTCCTAGGGATTCTCATCCTGTGGGTGATCCGAATCAACAGGTACAGCACTCATCACCCGCTAAGGTTCCTGATGATTTTTTTGGGAATGAGGGAGAAGAGCAAAAACAATCCTGGGTGACTGAAAATACTGCTGTTAATGTGCCTGCAATTTCGGAAGTGTCGCAGACAAACCTCTCTACAGAATCTCAGACTGACTTAAATGCTCAGGCTGTAGCGGTGCGGGCTGATGCTCAAGCTGTTGCAAATACGACTAGACAACTGGTTGATATGTTTGAGGGACAAGTAGTCGATTTGTCGGATGATTTAGAGGTTTGGGAGTCGGAAACTTTTAGATTGGAATCTGAACCGGATTTTCCTGAGTTATCTTCTGAGTCAGATGAGGATGATTTGATAGATTGGTAAATGGGAATTTGGGATAATACCAAATCTGCGTTATGTCTCCCCTCTATGACTCGGCGGTTGAAAGAGACTGTTGGCGAATTCGCCGAGGGTCTCACCCCTCACCTCTGACGGGCAATTCATGAATTGCCCCTACATTGAACCTGGACGATGGATTTAAATCGGTAAGGTTGGGAACCATGATCCGTAGGGGCAATTCATGAATTGCCCTGACAGGTTTGATCGTTCGGACTTCAGTCCGCATCTCTCATCACAGGACTAAAGTCCTCACTAGGAACCTATTACGAACCAATTGGCTAAAAACTTGAGCTTTTAAGCTGACTCCGGTTTTGGTAACGAAGATGGAAGCACTAACAACTCGGCAGTCGATCGCTTCTCGACCATTTCCTTAGTAATCGTACATCGGGCGACATCCTTGCGCGACGGCAACTCGTACATCACATCCAACATCAATTCTTCGACAATTCCCCGCAGCGCCCGCGCTCCAGTTTTGCGGCGGTATGCTTCCTGGGCGATCGCCCGAATCGCATCCGGATCAAAATCCAACTGCACATTATCCATCTTTAGCAGCTTTTGATACTGCTTAGCCAAGGCATTGCGCGGCTCAGTCAAAATCGCCATCAGCGTTTGCTCATCCAGCGGATCTAATACCGCCGCCACGGGCACTCGCCCGATAAACTCAGGAATCATCCCAAATTTGACCAAATCATCGGGTTCCAGTTGCTTGAGTACATCAGCAGCCCGCTTTTCCTTCGGCTGACCTTCTCCGGGCTGAATAAAACCCATTGACTTTTTACCAGTTCTTTGCTCGATCACTTTCTCCAGACCGACAAAAGCACCACCGCAAATAAACATGATATTGCTGGTATCAATTTGGATGCAGTCTTGATAGGGATGCTTGCGGCCGCCTTGGGGAGGTACATTGGCGATCGTCCCTTCCAGCATTTTCAACAGCGCCTGCTGCACTCCTTCCCCCGAAACATCCCTCGTAATCGAAGGATTTTCGCTCTTGCGGGCAATTTTGTCAATTTCATCAATATAAATAATTCCGCGCTGCGCCTCTTCGACATCCATATCTGCCACTTGTAGCAGTCGCAGCAAAATATTTTCCACATCCTCGCCAACGTAGCCCGCTTCGGTCAGCGTCGTCGCGTCAGCCACCGCAAACGGTACGTCTAGCATCTCGGCTAAAGTCTGAGCCAGCAGTGTTTTTCCGCAGCCCGTCGGCCCGATCAACAAAATATTCGATTTTTGCAGTTCTACTTCTTCCGGCGGGTGCTTGCCGCTATTTTTGGCATGGATAAAGCTCAGACGCTTGTAGTGGTTGTAAACGGCGACTGAGAGTACCTTTTTCGCCTCATTTTGGCCAATCACGTTTTCGTCGAGGTAATTTTTAATTTCCTTGGGCTTGGGAATTTGGCTCATCGACATACTTTTGCCCGAGGTAGCGCGGCGTTTTTGTGTCGTTTCCTGCTTCGGAGCCGTTGCCGCCGGCACTGTACTCGAATCAAACAACTCCTCATCTAAAATTTCATTGCACAAGTCTACACATTCGTCGCAGATATACACACCTGGGCCTGCGATCAACTTGCGCACTTGTTCTTGAGACTTGCCACAAAACGAACATTTTAGATGGGAGTCGTACTTAGACATAACAGCCTCTTATTTCAGTGCAGTGACATTTTCTCCCGCAGCCGGAAGGTTTTCTTTTTCGATAACTCGATCGACCAAACCGTAATCTTTGGCTTCCTCGGCTGACATAAAAAAGTCGCGCTCAGTATCCGCCTCTAATTTGTCGATCGGTTGACCTGTGTGGTGCCCTAGCAGTTCATTCAGCTTACGCTTATGATACAGGATTTCTTTGGCTTGAATCTCAATATCAACTGCTTGACCTTGAGCGCCTCCCAGTGGCTGGTGAATCATAATTCTCGAACTGGGAAGAGACATCCGCTTACCGTGGGCTCCTGCTGTCAGCAGAAATGCGCCCATACTGGCTGCCAAACCGTAACAAATCGTCACGACATCTGGGCGGATTTGCTGCATTGTGTCATAAATTGCCATGCCGGCCGTCACCGAACCGCCGGGGGAATTAATGTACATTTGCACATCTTTTTCTGGATCTTCGGCATCTAAGTATAGTAGCTGAGCGACTATCGAGTCAGCCACTTCGTCGGTTACGGGGGTTCCTAAAAACACGATTCGATCCCGCAGCAAGCGCGAGTAAATGTCAAATGCCCGCTCGCCCATCCCCGACTGTTCTAGTACCATTGGCACTACGTTGCTGGGACTAGAGCTGACATCAAAATCGTTATAGCTCGTAATTAGGTAATTGGAAGATTGAGATACAACCATAAGACACCAGTCAAGGATTATAGACAATTTGCTGCTGATGAGAGCTTGAAGTTAAGCTGTCAGCCTTTAACTATTATGCCTCTTCTGAACGGCGATCGGGGGGAATTGGTAGTTTTGAGTGCGTGAGACTGCTTTTTGCCGGCATAATGTTGGCGTGACTCGTAATGCTCGCGACGTGAATGAGTTAAAAGATTTACTTGCAAATAATCGCTTTTTCTCTTGCGCGCCCGGAGCTTACAAGCTAATCCAGCTTTAATTTCCCGACTAATAAATGATTATAGTGCAAGGCATTCAGCTTACAAATCGTGCAAGTTAAATTTGGGGCGTTGCTGAGAAAGGAGTATGATTTGCCTCCGAAATTTAGAGTAGGGGCAATTCATGAATTGCCCGGGCAATTCATGAATTGCCCCTACTCAATTTCAGGGATTGCCTTCGCTAGGTTAATCATACCTAAATTCAGCAACGCCAATTTGGAACAGCTTAGTAAGGATAAGGTGCGCTTCGGCGCACCCTACACTTCTAGGAACTAGAAGCTTAATCTGTGACTCTACTCTTCGCCTACGACTTCAACTTCGACACTCGTGGCTGAAACATCCAAAACTTCAGCATCTAATTCTTCTGATGCTTCTAATTCTTCAGATTCTGCTGCGGGAGTTAGAGAGCCTTCAGGTAGAAGTTCGATTGTCCCTTTTTCTTCCAACCATTTCAGGGTTTTTTGTTTGAGCAAGTCTTCTTCTACAAACTCCATCAATTTTAGAGGGTCAAAATTTCCTTTGGGAAATTGCTTGATGACTTTTGCTACTTCTGTTGTTACTTCTTCAGTTTCAACAGATAAGGATTCCAGCTTGGCTACTTCTGCCAGAGCTAGAGACTGCTTAAGTCGCTCTACTGCTTCTGGACGCGAGCGTTCCCGCATCGGGCCCATGTTTTCTTCGGTAAACAGTTGGTTGATATCTATGCCGTAGTTTTTCAACTGAACCGCTTGTTGATTGAGCAAGTAATCGATTTCGCGATCGAGCATTGTTTCGGGAATTTCGACTTCTATTAGCTGCACGAGTGCTGCTGATATGACTTTTTCCTTGTTAGCAGATGTCTTGTTTTCTTGCTCTGTTTTAAACCGAGTTTCTAGGGATTCGCGCAGTTCTGCTAAAGTCTCAAATTCGCTGACTTCTTGAGCGAAGTCATCGTCCAACTCCGGCAATTCTTTTTCCTTAAGTTCTTTCAGGGTAATCGTAAAGACTGCTGGTTTTCCAGCCAATTCTTCACTACTGTACTCATCGGGGAACTGGACGGAAACTTCTCTAGTTTCTCCCGAATTCATCCCGATCATGCCTTGAATAAAGCCTGGTACAAACTGATTTTCCGAAAGTTCTACTTGAAAGTCTTGGGCTTCGCCGCCGGGAATTTCTGCGGGAGTTTCGCCTTCTGGTGTGTCGGCAAATCTGCCGGCGAAATCAACCAAAGCCATGTCTCCCAGTTGAGCTGGGCGGCCTTCTACGGGGATTAAAGTAGCTTTGTCCGATCGATATTTTGCCAATACCTCATCCACCTGAGCCTCATCATACTTAGCTTCTTCTGCTTGAAGCTGTAAGCCCGTGTACTGCCCCATTTTGACTTCTGGTTTTACGTCAACCTTAGCTGTAAAAGTCAAAGTCTGTTCTGGATCGAACTTAGCTAGTAACTCATCAAACTCAATGCTCAGTTCAAAACTGCCAATAGCCTGAATTTTTTCTTGTTCGAGGGCTTTTTGCAGAGAATCATTGATCAAATTTTCCAAAGCTGTCGCCTTCAAGCGAGTCTGGCCCAGGCGCTGTAGCAAAACTTGGCGGGGAACTTTGCCTTTGCGGAACCCAGGAATATTGACCTCGCGAGCAAATTGTTTAATTACTTGCTCATAGGCTTGTTTTGACTTTTCTGATGGCACTTCGATTTCCAGACCAATTTGGCTAGCTGGAAGTTTTTCCTGGGTTACTTTCATCGGCTTTTGTGATATTTAACAATATTCTAATAAAATACATACAAATCTGACTTTGCCTGCATTTTAAGTTTGTACGCTTTGACTTGTAGCGGCACAACTACAAACACCTCTACCGGATGAGACTGTAAGTCGTGACCGGCTACTTTTTTGGCTTTGGCCAAATAGTTTTAGTTTGAGGATACTAGCTTTTGCTGCTACGAAAATGGACATTAAGTCCACCAATTGCCGATGAACCATAGCATATATCGCCGTCTGATGTCAATGTTATTGGCGGCGAGTCGAAGTCAAAGAAGTCAAAGGACGCGCCTGCTCGCAGAAGGATACGGATTGGCACTCTGGCGAGGGACGAAAGATGCTAAGGTGGGATTGTTGACGATCGAGCTGCAATCTGAAAGTTCGATCGCTCCGGTTAACTGCACTCTTGCCATCCTCTCACGCTCTTGATGTCGCTTAAGATTAATTAAGTTTAATATTGACTATTGCAGTTATTTTTATTTTTGATTTCGATCCTTTAGAATCTAATTTGCGGAGGAAATTAATTTGTCTCAATCCTATCGAGTTGCCATTTTAGGAGCCACCGGCGCTGTAGGTGCCGAGTTGCTAGAACTCTTGCACAGCCGCAGTTTTCCCATTGCTGACTTGAAGTTGATGGCTTCGGAACGTTCTGCCGGTTCAAAATTGTCGTTTGGTGGCGAAATGCTGCCGGTCGAGGCCGTGGGGGAGCGATCGTTCGATAACGTAGATTTAGTGCTAGCCTCAGCCGGGGGCTCTACTTCCAAATTCTGGGCTCCGAAAGCAGTGGCGGCTGGGGCTGTGGTGATCGACAATTCCAGCGCTTTCCGCATGGATGCGAACGTACCGCTAGTCGTTCCCGAAGTCAATCCCCAAGCGGTGGCAGCTCACCGAGGTATAATTGCTAATCCCAACTGCACGACGATTTTGATGGCAGTTGCCGTTTGGCCGCTGCACAAAGTTAGGCCAGTCAAGCGCATAGTTGTGGCGACTTACCAGTCAGCCAGCGGCGCGGGCGCCAGGGCTATGGAGGAAATGAAAGATCAAGCCAGAGCAATTTTGGCAGGGGAAACTCCCAAAACAGACATATTTCCCTACCCGCTAGCTTTTAACTTGTTTCCGCACAATACGCCGATTAACGATTTGGGGTATTGTGAGGAAGAGATGAAAATGGTCAACGAAACTCGGAAGATATTTGGGACGGAGGAAATCCGAATTTCTGCAACTTGCATTCGGGTTCCCGTACTGCGCGCCCATTCCGAAGCGATTAATCTGGAGTTTGCAGAGCCTTTTAGTCCGATCGAGGCCAGGGAAATCTTAAAGCAGGCGAGCGGGGTTAAGCTGGTAGAAGACTGGCAAGCTAATTATTTTCCGATGCCGGCAGAGGCTAGCGGTAAGGATGAGGTATTAGTCGGCAGGATTCGCCAAGATATTTCCCACCCCTGCGGGTTGGAGATGTGGCTATGCGGCGATCAAATTCGCAAAGGGGCAGCTTTAAATGCGGTGCAGATAGCCGAATTGTTGGCAGACAAAGATTTGCTGCGAATCAAAGCAGCAGCGACTTCTACTAATTCTTAGTGGCGACGTTGGCGACGCCGGGAAATTGAACTCAAGATTTTAGATAGAGCTTCCATCTGAAATCAAAAATTTAAAATCAAAAATCACAAGTCTAAAATCGGAGAAAGTGTGGTAAAGTTTGGACGGGTTCTGACTGCAATGATTACGCCCTTTAAGGAAGACGGCAGTGTTAACTATGCGGTAGCAGAACAATTGGCAGTTCATTTAGCCGATCGCGGTACGGATAGCTTGGTAGTGTGCGGAACTACGGGCGAATCTCCCACTATGAGCTGGGATGAAGAGTACGAATTATTTCAGGTGGTGCAAAGGGCAGTAGCCGGTAAAGCCTTGGTAATAGCAGGAGCCGGATCGAATTCTACTTCAGAAGCAGTCGCAGCTACCAAAAAAGCAGCTAAACTAGGGTTAGACGGTTGTTTGCAGGTGGTTCCTTATTACAACAAGCCGCCGCAAGAAGGTTTGTACAATCATTTTCGGGCGATCGCGCAATCTGCTCCAGAATTGTCTATAATGTTGTATAACATCCCCGGTCGCACTGGTCAAAATATGTTGCCGGAGACGGTTGCTCGATTGGCCCAAATCCCCAATATAGTAGCCGTAAAAGAAGCAAGTGGCAACTTGGATCAAGCCAGCCAAATTCGATGCTTGACACCCCCCGAATTTGCCATTTATTCTGGAGATGATTCCCTAACTTTGCCAATGCTGGCAGTCGGAGGATCTGGTGTAGTTAGCGTAGCCAGCCATCTGGTAGGAGAGCAACTGCAACAGATGATCAAAGCTTTCGAGACTGGTCAAGTTCAAGTCGCTACCCAGATTCACTTGCAACTTTTTGACTTGTTTAAAGCTCTATTTCTCACCACAAATCCCATTCCCGTGAAGACAGCTCTTAAACTTCAAGGCTGGGATGTAGGTTCCACCCGTCCGCCCCTGTGCGATCCGCCCGTTGAGGTAACTCAAAAGTTAAAGGACGTACTGAGTCAACTAGCACAGGCATCAGCTAGCTAGACTAGATAGGCGAGAACGAGTTTTCTGAAAATTAAATATTTGGTTGTCATCAGTCATCAGTCATCAGTCATTAGTCATGAGCTATCAATTATTAGCTGATAATTAAGAATTGCTGATTGAGGAGTGGAGATAACTGACTGTACGGGAGAGTAAAACCCCGTAGGGGAGTTTTTCACAGATATCTTAGAATATCTTAGAATATCTTAGAATATCTTAGAATATCTTAGAATATCTTAGAATATCTTAGAATATCTTAGAATATCTTAGAAT
>CASBQF010000225.1 GCA_949127775.1 Oscillatoriales cyanobacterium PMM_0080 | reverse complement strand
TTACACCCACATGAGCAAGTCGCGTGACTAGAATATCGGGAGCCGAATGCGATGAAAGTCGCACGTTCGGATCTAATTGGGAGGGGCGGGGCTTAATAGCCTCCCTCGACCTAACTCAACGATTGATTTCTTCTTCCACATAAACCCTCAATTTCTCCAAATCTGGAAGTTCGACCAATTCTTGTTCCTTTTCCTTGACTGACATCGGCATCATCACAGGTTGACGCTGTTCTATCCAGCAACTCGCCAGTGGCAAAGTTTGTTCCAAATCTTCCAAAGGCCTCGGAATTACCATCACCGCGTTCAACTCGCCAATTCGCTCAGCTTCGTACATCCCCGCTTCTACCGCGACGGCCACATCTGCGACTGCACCACGAATAATTGCTGTACACAAACCACCGCCAATTTTCTCGTAGGCAGCCAAGTGTACGTCTGCGGATTTGAGCATAGCATCGCAAGCGCCGACCATTGCCGGAAATCCCCGGGTTTCGAGCAAACCGATCGCCTGATTGCTCAACCGAGAATAACTGCCGCTTTCCGACAGTTGAGTCAGGCGAAAGCCGATCGGCAAAACCACTTCCAAATTAGCCAAAGGCCTAGCAATCACCAACTTAGAAACAAACTGTCCGAATTGTTCGGCTGTCTGAGCTCCAGCTTCCACAGCCAAACGCACGTCGGAAATGCGGCCACGGACGATCGCCGTACAATAACCGGAACCAATTTTTTCGTATCCTACTAAAATCACGCCTGCTGACTTCAGCATCATGTCAGCAGTCCCGACAATTGCCGGAAAACTCCTGGTGGATACCAAACCCAAAGCAGTGTCTTTAAAGTATTCCTGACGCTGCGAATCCGATTGGCTACTATAATTATCTGTTTGTCCGTCCATCTTCAATCACCTGAAAGAACTTCTCAAAATAAAAATTTGTTGATAGTTTTAGTTTGTCCGATGAGAAGACAGACTGCACAAGCTACAAGACACAGATTTCTGCTGCAAGGGCTTAAAAATTGTTGAGCTACCAATAGTATGAGATTACCTATTTATATTATTGATTATGCCTTCAGCATAGCTGTCTTTTGCCGAAATGACTTCTACCCGGAGCCACCTGAGAGAGTTTGACCGTTTTCCTCCGATCGATTAAAAGCTTGCCGGTGCGGAAACAGCGTCCCCAGTAGCTGATTGATGTGAGCTTGGCCGTAGAGAATAGTTGGGCCCTCACTTGGTTGGGGAGGCGACGGGTGTGCCCCGTTAGACTCCGACGGATCTACGGCAGTTTCTGGCGGTGTTTGAGGCTGTGTTTTGGGGGAGTCTGGTGCATCGATCGGTCGATCGACCGTATCAGCTTCAGCAGTTTCCGGTGCTGCGGCTTCTGCGACAACTTGGCGACAGCTATCTCCGATGAGAGCACCTGCTGGCAAAATTTGCATTTGAGGAATACAAGGATCGATCAGTGTCGCCGCTGCGCCAATACAGGCATTTGCGCCGATCGTCCCCGAACCTACCACCAGCACCCCTGCACCCAGAATCACGCCCGCCCCGATGTCCAGATTACCTTCACGGGCGTGCAGGATTGCTCCCATGCCGATACAGGCACCAGCGGCGATCGAGATCCGGCTACCCGGATCTGCTTGTAGGATGACTCCTGGGGCGATCGCCGCACTCTCATTCACAACTACATCGCCACTCATCAAAATCTGAGAGTTGCTACTTAATTGCAGTGGCGATAGATACATTCAACTTAACCATTTTAGATTTAGGATTTTAGATTTAACGCCGATACTTTCCACTCTAATACTGATAGTTAAAATGCCTTATTTTGAGCAATAATTATCGATCAATCTGTTTAACCTGCATCACAGGGGATTTAAGCCCCCACCTTTAGGTGGATTGTTTTTAGGCATGGAATTTAAGCCCCTGCCTAAAAACTTCGCTGTCAACTGTCAACTGTCAACTGTCAACTGTTAACATCTCATTCCTAACTTCAATCCCAAGAGTGAATCTCCCGTCGGCCCGCGTGCGAGGACTTAACGGGAGAAACCAGCTAATTACCCAGCAAATTAAGGACGTTGGATAACTTCTTCGAGAACCCGGCGCTTAGCCTTGGAATCAATTCCTAACAAGCGGACGTAATCGCCGCTATGTTCTTTGAGACAGCTTTCGAGAGCCGAAATCACTTCCGATTCGCGGTTGGAGGCGATCGGTGTGCAACTGCTCCAAGAACCGGTACGGAAACGACGCGCGTCGGCGTGTTCCGAGCCAATTTTGTAGCCTTGGGAGAGCAGGTTGCGGATTTGGTCGATCGTCTTGCCGGTCAACATTCCGCTACCCTGGGCCGAACCAGTCGTCGCTGCTTTGTATCCCGATGTTGTTGCAGTCGGCTTAGCCGATTGAGCAACAGGGCCGTCGGGACGTTGAATAATTTCTTCAACTATGCGGCGCTTAGCTTTCGGATCAATCCCGATCAAACGCACATACTCACCCGTATATTCGTTCATCACAGCTTCCAAAGCGGCGATCGCCTCAGATTCATTTTTGACTTGCAGCGAAGCCCCACTTTGCCAAGAACCAGTACGGAAGCGACGCGCGTCGGCGTGTTCCGTTCCCACCTTGTAGCCTTGAGCTAGCAAGCCGCGAATTTGAGCCACTGTCGAGTCGCTCAATTTTGCACTTGAGACAGAACCAATATTGTGATGAGAAGCTTGTGCAACTTTACCGTTAGACTGGTGAGTTTTCGCGCCGTTAGAACCATTAGAACCATTAGAGCCGTTTTCTCCCGGTCTTTGGACGATTTCTTCCAGTACGCGACGCTTGGCTTTGGTGTCAATCCCGATCAAGCGGACGTATTCTCCTTGGTGCTCGGCCATGCAAGCTGACAGAGCCGCGACTACTTCAGATTCGCGGGTTGAGGAAATCGGGCCGCAAGTGCGCCAAGAACCGGTCCGAAAGCGGCGCACATCGGCGTGTTCAGCTCCTACGCTGTATCCTTGGGCTAGCAAATTGCGGATGCTATCGGCTAGAGAAGAGCTCAATTGGCTGGTGGAATGGGTAGAATAAGTAATTGGAGGCATATTAGAGTTTTTAGCTTGCTCGTTGCGAATTGGTGCTAGACAGGCGATGTTGTCAGCGCAGCGATAACCGGTTCTCAGAGCGTCATTGATTCCGATGACGTGGGTTGCAAACTTAACGTCTGAATCAAGAACATCCGGCAGGCGATCGGCTTGCTGCTGATTAGTGATAATGGCTCCCGAAGGTATGTATTTACCGGGGGGAATCTCCACATCTTGAATTAGTACGTGCATCATCACAATGCAGCCGTTTCCTACTCTGGCATTGAACACCGTAGAGCGAAAGCCGATAAAGCACTCGTCACCTACGTAAGCCGGCCCGTGAATTAAACTCATGTGAGTCAGGGAAGTATTTTCCCCAACCCATACGGAATAGGAGTTGCCATCATCTCCTTTGACTCGGCCTTGTTCTAAACCGTGAATTACTACCCCGTCTTGAATGTTGCTTCCTTCTCCGATATAAAAAGGAGTACCTTCATCGGCGCGGATAGATGTCCCTGGGGCAATCATCACATTGGAACCGATATGCACATCCCCAATAATGTTAGAAAAGGAATGTACGTAGGCGGTATCATGAATTTTCGGCTCAGCCAAGTTTTTCGACCAAGGCGTCGGGGGAGCCGCAACGTTGCGGACTGCCATAAATTAAGTTCTCCTAAGCTGAAAATTTTTTTTGTTAGTTGTTAGTTGTTAGTTGTTAACAGTTAGCTGTTAGCTGTTAGCTGTTAGCTGTCAACTGTCAACTGTCAACTGCTTTCCTAGCGGTACGGGTCGTCTTTTTTACTGTAAATGAGGCGGTTTTCTACATTGACAGTATCTATAATGCCTACTACCAGAGCGTCGATCGGACGATTTTCGCTTCCGGGAGCGATCCGGGCTGCGCTGCCACGGGTCACTAAAACCCATTCATCTATACCAGCGCCCACACAGTCAGCGGCTACCTCATACCCGGGAACTGGCAAACCTTCTTGATCGATGAATTGCAGCAGTAGAAATTTCGATCCTCTCAGCGTCGGCTCTTTTTGGGTACTGACAACCGTGCCGAGAACTTTGGCCATTTGCATTTTAGGTAATAGGTAATTGGTAATTGGTAATTGTCATTTTTACACCGTCACTTGTCTTTTTTTTAATTAGCTTTTCTCAGTCCGCTATCCGCATTTTAGAGTTCTTCGTCTAGTAACTAATGACTCGTGACTAATGACTAATAACCAATATCCCATGCCCGCCTCAATTAAAAATTAAAAATGCTAAATTTAAAAACATCGCAATTTTTAATTTTTAATTTACCAAACGCCCCTAAGAGCCTCGTCTCGTGCCTATCTTAAGACCTGTTCAGGGGGCGAATGCCGCTCACGCCTTCGCGGAACTGTTCGACAGCTTCGGTGTAGCGAATAGGCAGCACGTACTCCAAGTTTTCGTGAGGGCGAGCAATAATGTGGGTGGACATCACTTGTCCGCCGTTAACGCGCTTCACCGATTCTACTCCGGCGGCAACCGAAGCTTGCACTTCGGAGACATCTCCTCTTACAATGACTGTAACGCGAGCGCTACCGATTTTTTCGTAGCCTACCAAGGTGACGCGGGCGGCTTTGACCATCGCGTCAGCAGCTTCCACAACTGCGGGGAAGCCCATGGTTTCGATCATGCCAACTGCAATTGCCATTCGTTTTACTCCTGATTGAATATTTGGGGGACTAAACAGTAAAATTTTGACGATCGCACAAATTTTCCTCACACGAAATCTTTGTGCGTTCAGAAATTAGTAGCCTCGGAACTGTTCTACTGCTTCTGTATAGCGAATCGGCAGAACGTATTCTAGGTTTTCGTGAGGACGAGCGATGATGTGGGTAGAAACGACTTCTCCGCCGTTCACCCGCTTGACGGATTCTACTCCTGCTGCAACTGAGGCTTGGACTTCCGACACGTTGCCGCGCACAATTACGGTGACACGGGCGCTGCCGATTTTTTCATAGCCCACGAGGGTAACGCGAGCAGCTTTGACCATAGCATCAGCAGCTTCCACCACAGCGGGAAAACCTTTTGTCTCAATCATTCCCACGGCAATTGACATTTTTGAATCTCCTTGAGGATTAGTGAAATTACCGTTACAAATTTTTGAGAAATCTCAAAATTTGGACGGGGATGCCCACATTATTTAGGAATGCAGTGTAAAGCTTCCTATACTTATAAGAATAGGGGAAGGTGTCCACCTTGACAATATAATCTAACATCATAATGTTTAATAACAAAAATTAAATTTTTTTATGTTACTTAAAATAATTTAATTTTTGTTAAATAAACTTAATATTTAAATGAGTAGATGGCTGGGCGATCGCAAAGTGTCATAAGTAGAAATACTTGAAAAGCAGAGGTCGATTGAGCAACATGGGGCAAGTCAAGAAGCGCGGGAATTGGGAGTTTAAACGATAGGGAGCGCGGGAAAAGAGAAAAAAATGCGAGTTTGCCAAGTTTTTGGCGAATTTTTTCTGAGCGTTCTGAGCCTCTGTTATATTTACTCTTTTTAAGGATCTGAGTATAAGTTTACCTTTTTTAATGTATAGTTAATCTTGAGTAAGATTTTTTTTTAACCAGAACTATACCATCTGGTTTAAGCGAAGTTCTACGGCATGGTGCTATCTTCAGTGACTGCTTTCTTTAAAAAGTAGCCACAAATTTAGAAATATAACGGATTAATTCAGTCAGTAACCGGCGTTATAAACAGACTGGGCTTGCAGGAGTCATCAAGCCAGCCGTCGTCAAACATCTTGATGGATGTGGTTAAAAATTCTAGTGTCGTAAGTCATGTCGGCTGCGTCGAACTATCCTTCTCAGGGTTCAAGCCGCTGAGTTTCTCATTTACCGAATATTTTTATGACTCAATTTCTCCTCCAAGCCTGTTGGTGGATTCCTTTCTATGGCTTAATTGGCGCAATTTTAACTTTGCCGTGGTCTACTGGAACCGTTCGCAAAACAGGGCCTAGACCGGCGGCTTATTTCAATTTGCTGATGACTGTCTTGGCTTTCATACACGGGTCAGTTGTTTTTGTAGCAACTTGGGATCAACCGCCTCAACAATTGCTCGTCCACTGGGTACAAGCAGCAGATTTAGATCTATCTTTTGCACTAGAAATATCCACGCTGAGCGTGGGAGCAATGGAGTTAGTGTCAGTCCTGAGCTTACTAGCACAAATTTATGCTCTCGGCTATATGGAAAAAGATTGGGCCCTAGCTAGATTTTTTGGGCTGCTCGGCTTTTTTGAAGCGGCGATTAGTGGTATTGCGATTAGTGACTCACTGCTTCTAACTTACGCTTTGTTGGAAATGCTGACGCTTTCAACTTATTTGCTAGTAGGATTTTGGTACGCTCAACCGCTGGTGGTAACAGCCGCTCGTGATGCGTTTTTAACCAAGCGTGTCGGAGATGTACCACTGTTAATGGGAGTAGTCACACTTTCGACTATAGCCGGAAGTTTGAATTTTTCGGACTTGGAGAAATGGGCGGAAACTGCAACTTTGTCTCCTGTCGTAGCGACTCTTTTGGGTTTGGCTTTAATCGCCGCACCTACGGCTAAATGTGCTCAGTTTCCATTCCACTTGTGGCTGGATGAGGCGATGGAAGGGCCGAACCCAGCTTCGATTATGCGGAATACGGTGGTTGTTGGTGCTGGGGCTTATCTTTTGATTAAACTTCAGCCTGTTTTGGCGCTTTCACCGATTACTGATTCAGTGCTGGTGATTTTGGGTGCGGTAACGGCTGTTGGGGCTTCTCTGGTGGCGATCGCCCAAATTGACATCAAAAGAACATTATCTCATTCTACTAGCGCTTCGTTAGGTTTGGTGTTTATTGCCGTAGGGCAAAATCACGTTGATATTGCTTTGCTATTGCTGTTTACCCACTCGATTTCCAAAGCACTATTATTCATGAGCGTAGGGTCAGTTATTGTGACAACTAACACTCAAGATTTAACAGAAATGGGTGGGTTGTGGTCGAAGATGCCTGCCACCACCATAGCCTTTGTAGTAGGTGCTGCGGGGATGGTAGCATTACTACCACTTGGTAATTTTTGGGCGATGCGGCGCTGGCTCGACGGTTTTTGGGAAGTGCCTTTGTGGCTGGTAATTGTGTTGTTTTTGGTCAATGGTTTGACAGCACTAAATTTAACTCGTGTATTCGGTTTAGTGTTTGCTGGTAAACCGCAGGCGAAAACTCGCAGAGCTCCAGAAGTTGGTTGGCCAATGGCTTTACCGATGGTAATTTTGACGGTGATTGCGCTGATGGTTCCTTGGACGTTGCAGAAGTGGCAACTATTAATTAGTTGGAGCGGGCCTTGGGCAGAAACAGGGGATTTTGATTCTGTAAATTTGGTTCTGAAGACACTAGATGTACCGCTGTTGATGTTATCTGGGTTGATTGGTTGTGTTATAGGAGTGGCGATTTATTGGTATGGGGCTTTGCCTAAGCCAGTACGGCTGCCAATTCCGGCTTTGCAGGACTTATTGGCTTTCGATTTTTATATCGATCGCATTTATATGCTGACTGTAGTTGGGGCTGTTGCTTCTATTGCTAAAATCAGCGCTTGGACTGACAAGTATATCGTAGACGGAGTGGTGAACTTATTTGGTTTTGCTACCATTTTCAGCGGCGAAGGGTTGAAGTATAGCGGCACCGGTCAATCGCAGTTTTATGTGTTGACTATTGCGGGTGGTGTAGCTGGCTTGTTGGCCTTAGTAATTTGGCAGTTTTAAGCCGCAGATAAAGGCAGATGAACACAGATGAACGCAGATAATTTTATTCTGGGTTTATCTGCTTTTCGCTCAATAATTTTAATTTAAGTAGGTGGGTACAAATAAACATTAGGGAGGGCGGGTTTTGCCTCGATCAACTGGCTTGTATCATCGATTGTTAGCTAAACCCGCCCCTACCAGATACTATTGTTTTTTTCCAATGACCTACTTATGTCAAACAAAAATCAGCCGGACGCTTTTATATTTGATGGGTTTGCGTTACCGTTAAATATAGTTGAAAAAGCTGTGTAGCAGGGAAAGTTTAATTGATGCTTAGTGCTTTAATTTGGATACCAATGTTGGGGGCTGCTGTGATTGGGTTTTGGCCTGGTTCGGTGAGTTCTAAAATTGTTCGGAATGCTGCGATTGTTATTGCAGCTATAACTTTTATTTTATCGGTAATCTTGGCTACCCAGTTTGATGCTAGTGCTGGACAGTCACAGTTTGTGGAGTTTCTTCCTTGGATCGATACTTTGGGATTGAACTACAATCTGGGTGTTGATGGTTTGTCTTTGCCTTTGGTGATTTTAAATTGTCTGCTGACAGGGGTGGCTATCTATAGCACAGATGAGTTTATTGTTAGACCAAGACTTTATTATTCTTTGATTTTGTTAATCACAGGCGGGGTAACTGGGGCATTTTTGGCTCAGAATTTGCTACTGTTTTTCTTGTTTTTTGAGGTTGAACTAATCCCGCTTTACCTATTAATTGCCATCTGGGGAGGCGCGCGTCGGGGTTACGCTGCTACTAAGTTTTTAATCTATACTGCGTTTGCTGGGATTGTGCTGCTAGCCTCTTTCTTGGGAACTGTTTGGCTGAGTGGTGCTTCTAGTTTTGATATTGTTGGTGCGATCGGTGAATCGCATTTGGCTGGAGGTTCGCCTTTGCCTTTGGTAAGGCAAATTGTGTTGCTGGCTGGGATATTACTGGCTTTTGGAATTAAGATTCCTTTGGTTCCTTTTCATACTTGGCTTCCTGATGCTCACGTAGAAGCTTCTACGCCGGTTTCGGTGTTGTTGGCGGGGGTACTTTTGAAGTTGGGAACTTATGGGATGTTGAGGTTTGGTTTGGGTTTGTTTCCCGATGCGTGGGCGGTGGCGGCACCTTGGTTGGCGAGTTGGGCGGTGGTTAGTGTGCTGTATGGGGCTAGTTGCGCGATCGCCCAAAAAGATATGAAAAAAATGGTAGCTTATAGTTCAGTCGCTCACATGGGCTACATTTTGTTAGCTAGCGCCGCTGCTACTCCGGTGAGTATGTTGGGAACTGTTTTGCAAATGGTTAGCCACGGCTTAATTTCGGCGGTACTCTTTTTAACCGTCGGGGTTGTTTACAAAAAATCCGGTAGTCGCAATATAGATGTCCTCCAAGGTTTGTTCAATCCCGATCGCGGTTTGCCAGTGATTGGTAGTTTAATGATTCTTGGGGTGATGGCGAGTGCGGGGATTCCGGGTTTGGCTGGATTTATTGCCGAATTTTTGGTATTTCGCGGTAGCTTGCAAGTGTTTCCGGTGCAAACTTTACTGTGCATGATCGGGACTGGTTTGACTTCAATTTATTTTCTCATCATGGTCAACCGTGCCTTTTTTGGTCGCCTTTCCGATTTGGTGGTTAATTTACCACAAGTCCGGTGGAACGATCGCATTCCGCCGCTAGTTTTAGCAGTAATTATCGCAATCATGGGAGTGCAGCCGGGTGTGATTATTGCTTTGAGTGAGAAAACTGCGATCGCAATGGTATCTCATGTGCCAATGCCGGTTAATGCGATCGCTCAAAACTTGAAATAAACAGTTGACAGTTAACGGTTAACGGTTAACAGTTAACTGTGAAACTATTGCTACTATTACATTTCTCTGATTACAGACATCCCTTACATCCGTTACAAAATCCTTCTTCCTTCTTCTTACCCTGAGCGAAGTCGAAGGGCTTTCTTCCTTCTTCCTTCTTCCTTCTTCCTTCTTCCTTCTTCCTTCTTCCTTCTTCCTTCTTCCTTCTTCCTTCTTCC
>CASBQF010000224.1 GCA_949127775.1 Oscillatoriales cyanobacterium PMM_0080 | reverse complement strand
GGTCGTTGTGACCATTGAGAGAAAATTCTTCCTTTCGAGTTGTTAAATCCCAGACTTTGATGGTGTTGTCCCAGGAACCAGAAATCGCCCGCTTGCCATCAGCAGTGACGGCTACTGCTTTTAGCAAGTAGCTGTGACCAGTGAGAGTAAACAGTTCCTTTCGAGTTGTTAAATTCCAGAGTTTGAGGGTTTGGTCTTTTGAAGCAGAAATCGCCCATTTGCCATCAGCAGTGACGGCTACTGCATTTACCCAGTATCTGTGACCATTGAGAGTAAACAGTTCCTTTCGAGTTGTTAAATCCCAGACTTTGATGGTGTTGTCATCTGAACCAGAAATCACCCGCTTGCCATCAGCAGTGACAGCTACTGCATTTACTGAGTCGCCGTGACCTTTGAGAGTAAACTCTTCCTTTCGAGTTGTTAAATCCCAGACTTTGATGGTGTTGTCTCTTGAACCAGAAATCGCCCGCTTGCCATCAACAGTGACGGCTACTGCTTTTACCGAGTCGCTATGACCTTTGAGAGTAAACTCTTCCTTTCCAGTTATTAAATCCCAGACTTTGAGGGTGTTGTCAAATGAACCAGAAATCACCCGCTTACCATCAGCAGTGACGGCTACTGCATATACTGAGTCGCTATGACCTTTGAGAGTAAACAGTTCCTTTCGAGTTGTTAAATCCCAGACTTTGA
Organism: Oscillatoriales cyanobacterium PMM_0080; assembly: GCA_949127775.1. Classification (GTDB taxonomy): domain Bacteria; phylum Cyanobacteriota; class Cyanobacteriia; order Cyanobacteriales; family Microcoleaceae; genus Microcoleus. Next base: position 19,972 of record CASBQF010000224.1, on the reverse strand, counting down.
TGGTGTTGTCTCTTGAGCCAGAAATCGCCCGCTTGCCATCAACAGTGACGGCTACTGCTTTTACCGAGTCGCTGTGACCATTGAGAGTAAACTGTTCATCTCCAGTTGTTAAATCCCAGACTTTGATGGTGTTGTCATCTGAACCAGAAATCACCCGCTTGCCATCAGCAGTGACAGCTACTGCATTTACTGAGTCGCCGTGACCTTCTAGGGTGCGTAGCAATCCCCTGCGAGGCGGAGTCAAACAAGGTGTCAAAGGACGCAACCAAGGTGCTGCTTTCCACTGCTTTGCTACCTCTGGCATTGCTTGAATTGCCGGAATTTTAAAGTGCAACAAGCGCCCTAACAATTGTCCTGCCAGTTGCGTCTTATCTCGCTCCAAAATATCTGCTGACATCCACAGTACCGATTGAATTAAGTTTAAGGTTTTCGCTGTTTCTGGATGAGTTACTGCTTCTGAACCGTTCATCAAATCGAAATCATCAATCAGTGCCTGCAACCCAAATTCAGGATGTTGAATCTTTGCCATCAGAAAGTTAAAATCAGTCAGCTTTTGATAATATTTTTCTAAATTCCCTGACTTGACATGATTTGGCAGCAAGCTGCCCAGATAAGCACGTTGATAGGAAAGGGGTTTGGCCGCTAACTTTTCAGCAAATTCTCCCATCTCACAGCATCCCCTCTTCTAAATACTCAGCAATCCGTTGATTGACTTCCTGAAAAAATCTCCGCCTTGAATCCATCTCCCGTTTGGCTTTCAGAAAGTCAAGGAAACTAGCATGATAGATGGTGTAGCAGATTTCTCCTTCTACATTCTGCATTTTCAAATATTCAACCCACTCATCTTCTAAAACCTGTGCCACCTCGCATTCATCCACCTCGGCAATTCCAGCAATCATCTCGCAGGGAATCGGCGTGCCAATCTCTAATAAAATATACAAGACAATCTCCATCAATTGCCCTGGCTTAGCATCCATCCCCATCCGCACCCAATGGTTTTGATAATACTCTTGCAGCCCGTCTGGCAATTGCCTTAAACTCAAGTCATTGTAATCACCCTTAGCAATTGCTGGCAAAACATATCGCAAATACATAAAATTATTTTCGCTCTTGTTTGCCACTTGCTCTACAAAACTTGTATCGGTAATGCTGCGGCTTTGAATCCAGTTTCTCAGTCCATCCTTATACTCAGAATCGGCATCGATCGCAAACCGAATATACTCTTTGATATCATTCTGATTAAAATTGACATACTGGTCATCTCTCAAATCTAACTCTTTTACCGGAATTCCCGGAGATACAGACAGCCGCTTTTTACCGAGGTGATAAGGTCGCCTTGTGAGTAAGAAATAAACCCGATCTGGCAGAGTTGTCGGTAGATGTAAAAGATTTTCTCCTGGTTGTTGTTCGACTTCATCCAGTGCATCGATCGCAATTACCAAACGTTCGCCAGCAGTGAGTTTTTCCGCCACCTTTGCGAGTAAAGTTGGTAAATCGGCATCTGCTGAATTTGGCAATTCGTAGCGGTCAATTAATTGCCGACGAATGCTCTTCAAAAACAATTCCGGTCGGTTGCGGCGTTCGACGAGAATATTGAAATAGCAGGGAGATTTATGTTCCCAGACGTATTTGGCAACGATCGAACTTTTGCCCATTCCCGCATCCCCGATGATTGTAAAATAACCGTGAGGATTTGCGGTGATAAATTGCTGAAAAGTATCAAAAACAAATCTGCGGCCACAAAATGTCCGAATTTTTTCTTCTATTAACGATCTAAATTCTTCTGGGTAGGGTGATGAGTCAGAAGCTGAGGTGACAACTAATGGTGGTGACAGTTGATAATACTTCTGTTTTAATTTAGTATGCAGAATATCCAATTTTCCTGCACCTCTTTGGTCAATAAGTTGAGGAAAACTATTTCCAAATTTTTTGTAAATCTCTCCCAGTCGCTGTTTGACAGTAGGTTCTGATATGCTGAATTTTACTGAAAGCTCTACCTGATTTCGGGGCGCTTTTTCAGGAGAGAAAAGTGCTACTAATAATGTTTCTGTTTGTTCCATCGATAATCCATGTCTCCCAGATTCGCCTTTAAGGAATTCTTGCCAATCCATCTAGGTTAACCCCAAATTTAATTTTATTACAACTTACGCACTGTCATGCACTTAAATCGTCCTGAGCCTTGCCAAGAATCGGGACGGGACTCAGCATGAGAGTAGTTTAATTATACCTTGACTATACTTCGATTATACCAACCTTTAATATACCTAAGTTTATACCTCTGGTCAACTTCACTCAATTAAATTGATGCCATGATTTTATCAAGACACAAAAACAAGTTTTGATAAACAAGAGAGGTCAGTCAAATGAATTTTAAATTATTCGGCAACTCGCAAAACCCTGACGAAGATTATAGTGGAATCGGTATAAAACTTATGGGCAAAATTGCCGATGAGCTAAGTTATACCCGCACTTCTGACGGTCGCAACTGTTTGTTAATGGTGAAATATTATCAGCAGGTAGGTCTAGTACAACCCAAACATAGCTCTCAAGCTGATTACTTTAAGCGGACTCTCGATATTTTAAACAGTTTTAACTGGCTTCAAGAGCAACCAACTTCCCAATTAGAGCCAAGTTCTTCTAATCAGCCACTCCAAAAAATTACCACTCGACTAAATTCGGATATAAAGGGTGTTACTCAAATTTTATGGTGGATCGAGCGGTTACAAAATATACAAACAATTCCCGAAGCAGTTTTGCAGCAATGCAAACTCGCCGTCGTCGAAGGGTTTAGCAATGCTGTTCGCCACGCACACAAAAATCTGCCCTTAGAAACTCCGATAGAGCTCGCGTTCGCAGTTTTTGAAGAACGCCTAGAGATCGAAATTTGGGATTATGGACAGCCTTTTGTTGAGTTTAAAGCGAAGTTGAAAGAAGAATTGCCAGAAAAAACTCTGTTTTGTTGGGACGACCTAAGTTTTACGTTTCGCTAAAGCTATTTTGTAGTTGCCAGTTGTCCATTAACAGTAGGAAGAAATATTTTTGTTATGGTTGTTGATACTACCCCCAAGATTCTGGTTGTGGAAGATGACCCACCCATCCGCAATCTAATTCATCGCTTTTTGAATCAGAAATATCAAGTAGATTCGGCAGCAGATGGCGATCGAGCTTTAGCATTATTTGAGGAATTCAAGCCTGTGCTAGTAATTCTCGATTGGAATTTGCCGGATACTACAGGCTATCACCTCTGCCAAGAAATGCAGCGCCGTACTAATGTTTTTGTGGTAATGCTAAGCAGCCGCACAGACGAAGCTGATAAAATTAAAGCCCTGTCCGCTGGTGCTGATGACTATATCTGCAAACCTTTTGGTCTGGCGGAGTTAGCAGTTCGTATAGAAGTTGTGTTGAGACGCATGAAGTCTGTGACTCCATCACGTGTTGTATTCGATAGATTTGCGATCGATCCAGCACGTCGGGAAGCAACACTGAACGGCAAAATTATCAAGTTAACAGCCTTGGAATTTAAGATATTGTATTTTTTGGCAAGTCATTCTGGTCAATCTTGGAGTCGCGAACAGATCATAGAAAAAATCTGGGGTTGGAACTCCAGCGGCACAGAAGAAGAGAAAGTTGTTAGCGTGCATATCGCTCAGATTCGCAAGAAAATGACTCAAGTTGATGTCACTGGGTCGGAGTTTATTCAAACAGTTCGCGGTTACGGTTACAGGTTCGATCTGCCCGATCGCACGGCGATGGCAATTTCCTAAGCTCATCCGCATTAACCAGGTTATAAAGGTCTAATTTAGAGCTTTATTGCTTGATAAAAATACGTAAAAACCGATTGTGAAAGTTGAGGGTGCGGAATGTGGGTTACAGCAGATGATGGATGATTTGGAAGAATAACATCGAGTTTTAGATCCTCGACTGCTTTCCTCGTCCCTCGGGCCGGGGAACCCGCTAAATTGTAGGGACACGGCACTGCCGTGTCCTCTAATTTTTTAGCCACCCCAAACTTTCTTTAAAACATCTTCAGGAGAGATGTCTGCCATCTTTCCAGTAGGAGATTTAATGCCCAAAAATCGATCGCCATGCGGCAACAATTTCTCTGGATCTGTCGGGCCGAACAACGCAATTGTATAAGTTTGAACCGCCACAGCTAAGTGCATCGGCGCACTATCCGTACACATCATCAAATTAGCAGCAGCAATTGTCGCAGCCAATTTTCCCACATCATCGGGCGATATCACTTTCACCTTCGGACACGACTTGATTAGTTCTGTCACGAAATCAGCATCTTCTGGCCCTTTGACAATCACAACTGGTAAATTTGGCTGACGCTGCTGACAGTCTTCTATGATTTTTTGCCAATTGCCGATCGGGTAAATTTTGTCAATACCTTTAGACACAGCTAACTGACTAGAACCGCCGTGAATTAAAATGTAACCACTTTCTTTGATTCCTAACCGTTGCTGTTCGGCTTCCGCCCACTGAATGTCCTGTTTTGGTACATTAATTGCTACTGGTGGACAAGCATTTTTAATGTTGAATCCTTGCAGCAAATCGTGGTACATTTCGGCGGCGTACTGCTCAGTTTTTAGCGGTACAGGATTCGTGAGAAATAAACTATTGTTGCTTCCCACATAGCCAACTCTTTTGGGAATACCTGTCAGCCATAGCAAAAGTCCTACACTCCACCGCTGGCCGAGGGAAATCACTGCTTCGTATTCACGATCGCGAATTACACCCAGCAAATTGCCCCAATCCGCCATCGAGTTGCGGTCTTTGAAATTGTACGTCAAGACTTCTTTAACAGACTTGCAGACTCGGTAAGCACCTTTTGCCCTCGGTTCCACCATCACATCAATTTGAGCGTCGGGATAAGACTGCTTGAGGTCATCAAGAGTTGGGAAAAATAAAATTTGGTCGCCAATCCCGCCAGGGACAAGTGCTAGTATTCGCATCATAAACGATCGGGCTATTAGTGTTCGAGGTAGCTCTCTGCGATCGGCTGTTAACTATCAGCTTATAGTATTTCTAGACTTTAAAACCACTGGCTGACAGCGAAACAACTGATTGAAGAGTACAGGACGCTCTTATTATATATAGGTAGTTGGATTAAAAACGGTTAGTAAATGCACTTATTAATTCCGGCGGCGGGTTCGGGGCGACGGATGGGGAGTCAGCGGAACAAACTGCTGCTGACTCTGCTCTCTAAACCTTTGCTGAGTTGGACTTTGGCGGCGGCTGAGGCTTCGCAGCACATTACCTGGATTGGGATCATCGGCCAGCCACAGGATTTTCCTGATTTTGAAGCAATTCTGGGCGATTTATCTTTGACTAAGCCTGTGAAACTGATTCAAGGAGGCGCAACTAGGCAAGAGTCAGTTTACAACGGTTTGCAGAGTTTGCCTGCTGAGACCGATCGAGTGTTGATACACGACGGTGCGAGATGTTTGGCAACTCCTGAATTGTTCGATCGGGCCGCAGACGCACTTTTGAGCTGTCCAGGCTTGATTGTCGCCGTCCCAGTCAAGGATACGATTAAGGTAGTAGACGAGCATCAGATTGTGCGAGAAACACCGGAAAGGCGCAATTTGTGGGCCGCCCAGACTCCCCAAGGATTTGAAGTAAAGTTACTCAAGCAGTGTCACGCCCAAGGGCGAGAGAAGGGTTGGGAAGTTACTGATGATGCAGCTTTGTTTGAAAAATGCGGCTTACCAGTACGAATTGTCGAGGGAGAAGAGACTAATTTGAAAGTAACAACTCCCGTTGATTTAGCACTAGCTGAATTTATTTTGCGGCAGAGAAGAGATCAGAGTAAATAGAATTTGTTTACTATTTTTAGGAACGGGCAAGATGCCCGTTCCACAATAAATAATCTGTGAGTTGTGGAACAGGCATCTTGCCTGTTCAATAATAATCTGTGAGTTGTGGAACAGGCATCTTGCCTGTTCAATAATAATTTGTGAGTTGTGAAATAGGCATCTTGTCTGTTCCTTAATGTTATAATAAAAATATCATATCTGGAAGTAAACATATGATTGCTGTTGCACCGATCGCACCACCGTTACTCATAGGCGAAAAGCGAGTAGTGTTTAGAAATATTACTTGGGATGGTTATCAACAACTGTTGAAGATTTTGGGCGATAACCGATCGGCTACATTGACATTTGACCGAGGGATTTTAGAAATTACCATGCCTTTAGAACAACACGAATTTTCGGCACGCTTAATCGAGCTTTTGATTCGGATTTTGGTAGTAGAACTAGGTTTGAAGATTAAAACAATGGGTTCGACAACCCTGGATCGATCGGACCTAAATCGCGGTGCAGAACCAGACAATGCCTATTATATTCAAAATCAGCCCCTCGTAGCCGGTCGTACAGTAGATATAGCAACAGATCCAGCGCCCGATTTAGTAGTAGAAGTAGATATCACTCATACTGATATTGACAAACCTGCTCTCTATGCCAGTATGGGAGTACCAGAGTTTTGGCGGTACAATGGTAGAGAATGGCGCATTTATCAGCTTGAGAACAATAAGTATTTGGAAGTATCTGTCAGCCCTACTTTTCCGATTCTACCCAAAGAAAAGCTCTACGAATTTTTGGCAGTAGCGCAGTTAGATGAGGTAGAAGCCGAGGTGAATTTCCGCAGTTGGGTGAGAGAAATGATCAAATCTAATTAACAAATCTATAGTAGCAGAAATTAGGAGACGGCAGTGCCGTGTCCCTACAATGTTATTTTGGGTAGGGACACGGCACTGCCGTCTCCTCTATCATTCCGAGGTGAATTTCCGCAATTGGGTGAGAGAGATGATCAAATCTAATTAGCGAAGCTATAGTAGCCGAAATTAGGAGACGGCAGTGCCGTGTCCCTACAATGTTATTTTGGGTAGGGACACGGCACTGCCGTCTCCTCTATCATTCCGGTGCAACCGGAATTGATATTACATTAAAGCGGACTTTTATTTCTGACTTGCTCATAAAGCTCTTCCATCACTTCAATAAACGAGTTATTGCGCTGCCAGAAAGCAGGAAAATCGCCTTGTTTTTTGACCGGAATGCCAGCAACTAATGGTTTTGTTAGGGGTTCCATTGTTTGAGGCAAACGCTTGGTTCCCTGCCAAAAATCCTGCAAGCGCTCAACAGGTTGGGCCGCAACTATGATAGGTTTAGTGTAATAAGATTCGGCTGGCTTGAGTGAACCTTGGGACAGTTGCAACTCTGCTGAAAGTGCCTTGCCCAAAGGAGATTTGGCGAGTTCTTTGTATAAATCTTCTCGTGACAGTCCCCGCAATTCAAAGAGTAGAAATGGATCGCGATCGAGTTCGGCAGCTACTCGATAATAGACTCCGGCAATGTGTTTACAGGGATTGCCATAATCTGGGCAAGTACACTGGGCATTAAAATCTTTCTCCCCGTGAGGTAGCAGATGTAAACCCAGGGTTGTAAAAGAATCTTCAATATTGCTAGGGATTTCGTTCAGCAGCAGTCTGGAAATCAAACTAGCTCTAGAAGCAATTAATGCGATCGCAGCGGCCCATTTAGCGGCGCTAATCGGCTGAAACTCGATCGTGGTTCTGTAAAGCGGTTCTTTGTAAACTCCAAAATAGGCATTGATCGAACCTCTAACTGTACCAAGGACGATGCCATCTTTAATCCCAAAGGAAGTGATTTTGCCGTTGTTGACGTAAGCTCTACCCCGACTTAAACGACCATCATCAGACATATACTCCAATGCTTGAATAAATTCTTGACCCCACCAGGTGCGACTAAACTTGCTCATGATACTAAGTTGTTGTGTATTTAAATTGTATATTTCGATTGCAGTCACCGGCCGGGCGGGTTTATGAGATATGAGATGGGTGCATCTCACTTTTGAAGAGGGCGAAGCATGACCGCATATAAGTTATTAGTGATAATCTCATATTTACTACGGTCATGCTTCGCCCCTACAGATATATTTTCCAAACTGAGATACACCTATGAGATTATCGGTTTTAGGCAATTATTCTTGGTGAACCCGCCCCTACAGAAATTATATCTATTTATTCCATAATGGCACTTTGATTTAAAACAATTAATTTTTTAAATGCTTCGTTATCCAATTCTGTTAGCCACGATTCATCTGCGCCCACGATTGCTCCTGCTAGCTTTTTTTTGTCTTCCAGCATTTCATCAATGCGCTCTTCTAAGGTTCCCATAGCCACAAATTTGTGGACGAAAACATTGCGCTGTTGACCAATCCGAAATGCGCGATCCGTTGCTTGATCTTCGACTGCGGGATTCCACCAGCGATCGAAGTGAAACACATGGTTAGCTTTGGTTAATGTAATTCCTACGCCTCCTGCTTTGAGAGACAAAACAAATATTGATGGCTCTGTTTCGGGGTCTTGAAATTCGACGATCATCTGCTCTCGTTTCTTGCGAGATGTACTACCGGATAGATAGTATGTTTTGTAGTGGCAGACTTGGCGCAAATACTTTTCTAGAGCTTGACCTAGTTCAGTAAATTGGGTAAAAATTAATAAGCTTTCTCCTTCGTCTAATACTTCCTCTACCATTTCGCTCAGACGGGTGAGTTTGTGCGATCGCTCTGGCGTAAATTCACTGCCATCCTGCAAGAATTGCATCGGATGATTGCAGATTTGTTTTAGCTTGGTGAGCGTCGCCAGTATCAATCCTTTGCGCTGGATGCCTTCCAATTCATTGATTTTTGTTTCAACATCTTTGACGACTGCTTGATAGAGGGATGCTTGTTCTTTAGTTAGATTGCAAAACAGCTTTTGCTCCACTTTATCTGGTAAGTCTTTGATGATGGATTGATCGGTTTTAACCCGACGTAAAATAAACGGCTCTACTAACTTTTTGAGGGTTACAGATTGACGGATATCGTTGTTTTTTTGGATCGGTAATTCAAAGTTACGCCGAAATTGGGTTTGATTGCCCAGATAGCCGGGATTGAGGAAGTTAAAGATTGACCATAAATCTAGCAGACGGTTTTCGATCGGTGTTCCTGTCACTGCTAACCGATGGGGCGCATTTAGTTTGAGAATTGCTTTAGTTAGAGCCGCTTTCGGATTTTTTATGTTCTGCGCTTCATCCAGTACGATGCGATGCCATTTAATTTCACCTAGCAGCTTGGCATCGAGTCTGGCTAAAGCAAAGGATGTGATCAACAAATCATTTTCCCTACAGGCTTGCTTAAATGCTTTGCTTTCTTTAGCTCGTTGCGTGCCGTGATGGATTGTTGCCTGCAATTGCGGTGCGAATTTTTGAATTTCATGATACCAGTTACCGACTACCGATGTAGGCGCAATTAGTAAGGTTGGCGGGATGTTTTTTATCCCGGCTTTTTGGGCTAATTCTCGTTCCTGAAGCAGTCTAGCAATCACTTGGATTGTTTTGCCCAAACCCATGTCATCGGCAAGGCAACCGTTCAATCCTAGCTGTTCCAGATATTGCAACCAGGAGACTCCCCGCTTTTGATATTCGCGCAGATTACCCTGCAAATGTTCGGGATTGTCGATCGCCTGAAGTTGACTTTTATCACCGAGTTTGTTGAGCATATCGGCTAAGCTACTGTTGCGATCGACTTCCAATTCCAAATCTTCATCGTCTTCCGTTGTCAGCTTGAGAAAATCCAACAGGCTCAAGTCTGGATTGTCTTGCTGGTGAGTTTTCCAGAAATCCAGCATTTGCCGCATCTTATCCTGATCTAATTCCAGCCATTGGCCTCGAAACTGCACCAGTGGGGTTTTGGCACTCACCAGTTGGCTCCATTCCTCTTCGTTAACTGGTTCACCGCCGATCGCCAAATCATACTGATACTCTACCAGTCGATCGAACGAGAAGTATTGCTTGCTTTTATCTTCGCTCGATGTGAGGGATTTGCCCTTGGCTTTCAACCGGACTTTTGCCCGTTTTCTGCCTTGGGGAGTGTACCACGCAGGCACAACCACCTTGTAGCCCGCATTTTCCAACACCCATGCAGACTCTTTGAGAAACCCAAATGCCGACTCCAGATTCAGCCCAATGCCGATCGGCTGATCGGTTTCCAGTCCCGGCCAAAGGGTAGGATAAATTCGAGCAGCATAGCCCAAATTCATCAGCAACTGTTGCTCAAATCCTTCTCCCATTTGCTTCTGGACTTGTTTTTGTTCAGGGGCACGCATCCGCCAATAGTCTTGTAGTGATAAACGCAGCGACGGATCTGCCTTGGGCGCAACCTGAAACTGAAGTTCCCAAAGAGCTTCAGACTCGGCTGGATCTTGTAACTTAAAGTAGAGATGGAACGATTGCTCTGATTGAGTGCGATCGATGCGATCGTGCCATGACTGCCATTGCTTAAACTGTTCCATGCTAGTTTTTGCAACTTTGCCACTACCATGCAAACAGTCAGAAAGGAGAGAATCAGCAATGTTCTTTTCAAAGAGTTGAGTAGTCGGCAGATGAGTCAGAATATTGACCAGCAAAGACTCGGAAAAGTGTCGTAATAGAGTTGTGCGATCGTAAAATTCTGGAGTTTCCCGTGGCTGATTCACCCCCGCCACACAAACCAACGGCATATATTCTACATATTGCTGAATAGTTGTTTCGTACTCTTCCCCAATGAACTCCCAGCCCGCGTATATTTCAAATTTGCTGGCAGATAATTTGGCTTCAGCGGCCGCGATTATTGCTTTGCCTTTGGCTATCCGTTGAGAGTTGGTTGTAGTTGTAGTTTTGGCTTGTCGTCCCTTCGTTTTCGTTGAAGAAACAACAGTCTCCTCGGTTGATTTCGCCGACTTACCTTTGGCTTCAGAAACTTTCGCAGCAACTAATTCACGATAAGTGAGAGCGGGAATATACTGGTCTTTGAAAATGATTTGTTTGAGTGCTTGAGTGTAGTGAAACCAAAACAGCAAATCTGCTCCAAGTTGAATCTCTGCGAGGTTGTGCAGCGCCATAAAATGCAGGTCATCGATCAGGCTGACAACGTTATTAACAAGACCGCCTATTTTATCTGAAGTGACAGTTTTGTAGCAATCAATCTGCCAATATTGAAGCTCAAATGATTCGGGTAATTCTTCTTCCAGATAGCGAGATAGCTCCAGGGAAGGTAAGGGTTGATTGTCAACGGTTGGCAACAAAAAATACTGGGGCGAAATCAAGTCTTCGATCTGGCGAGGAAGTGGTGGTTTAATTCCTAGCTCTGTGATCAACAGCGTCGCCAAATCCGCCGCAGCACTTTGTCGGGGATGACGCTGGGTAGGTTTACGAAACTGCTTTTGTTCGATCGTTTCAACCCACAGATAGAATGCTCCCTGCTGGATAAATTCTTCTCCTGGCTGGGGAATCCAAGTTCCGTGAAGGATTTTCATAATTAAGCACTCACTGAAACGGCTGCACCTGCTTTTGAGTTTATCAGAAGTTTTGACAGGTGCGATCGCATTCGGGAGTTAGAATAAGTTATTCGTTTCTAAGCAGAGCCTAGGAACCAGTAAAAAATAATACAAGCGGGGATTGAAAACAATGCAATATAGCGGTAGATGGCGGATCGCAGAGATGGCAATGTGGGATAGTGATTACTTGGACATGGAAGTTGAAGCGTATATCGAGATTGAGCCTAGCGGTTCAGGAGAATTTCAATTTGGTTTAGTATTCGGTCAAATTGACGGCGAAGTGGTAAAAGATGGAAAGGATGAGCGATTTGAGTTTACCTGGGATGGTAATGATGAAAACGATCCTGCATCTGGTAGCGGTTGGCTCAAATTAAAGGATAAAAACACGATGGATGGTCAAATCAAATTCCATCAAGGCGATCGATCTAGTCTTGTGGCTGAGCGCATAAGTTAATGGGCGATCGCGATTGCAATCATACCCTTCTTCACTCATATAGAAGTTTGCGAAAAGTGCTTGAGCAAATACGATTTTCCAAGATTTCTGCTAAATTAGTAAAATCCCAGCTATCCATAAGAGTACCGCGCTAACCCGTCATACCAATTTAATGTGAAGTTGCACATATCTCGATCCCCCTAAATCCTCCTTAAGAAGGGGGACTTTGAGCGGAATCTTGTCCCCCCCTTATTAAGGGGGGCTAGGGGGGATCTGATTCTATGCAGCCTCATAAAAAATTGGTATCAAGTAGTGATTATCCAAAGTAAACGAGTTCATTAGGAGGAAACCAACCATGATCGCCGCCAAAGAAAACTTTCCCCAACTTACCCCAGCAGAATACTTCACCTGGGAAGAGAAGCAGTTAGAAAAGCATGAATATATCGATGGTGAAGTTTACGCTATGAGTGGCGGCAGCGTCAATCATGGCCGCATTGCGATCAGATGTATTACCATGTTTTTCAATCACCTAGAAGGCGGCGGCTGTGAAACTGGTAACTCAGACTTGAGAATCAACATTGTCGAAACAACTAACTACACCTATCCCGATGTCAGCGTCACCTGCGACGATCGCGATAAAACCACAACCCAATACATTACCTACCCCTGCCTAATCGTTGAAGTTCTCTCTCCCAGCACTGAGGCATACGATCGCGGTGGTAAATTTAGAATGTACCGCAACAACCCTGTCTTACAAGATTACCTATTGGTTAGTTCTACCAGTATCGAAATGGATTTGTATCACAAAAATGATGCTGGTGAATGGCTGATCATTAACTACAAAGAAGGTGATACCATAGAACTAAAGAGTATCAATCTCAGTTTTGCGATCGAGCAAGTCTATCGCGGCCTCGATCTTACACCAAAACCTGAATCAGAGTCTATTCACCAGTCATGAAGGGTTGATCGGAAACTCGCCTTCAGTCTCAACCTCTGCCACACTTTTAACTAAATCTAAAAATGCAAACACCGCCGGAATTAACAACGCATCCCTTAAAACAGCAACTGCAATTATCCTCTCAAAATCCATCGGTAAACTGCAAACTTTCACTTTAGCAGGTATCGGTTCCGCAGCCAAACGTGGTAGAATTGCTGCACCCAAACCTTGCATCACCATACTCACAATAGTTGAATCTTCGCTGAGTTCGTAAGCGATATTTAGGGGAAACTCGGAAGTTGCTAAATACTTGCGAAGTGGTATCGAACAAGCTGTTTCTGGCGGCTGCAAGATCAGAGGATAAGCGGCTAATTCTTCCCAGGTAATCTTAGTATTTAGTAATTTGGCTGTTGGTGGCAGTAAAACAATATATTTATCTCGTAAAATTTCCCTTGTTTCAAATTCATCGGAGATGGGAAGAGAAACAAAGCCGATGTCTGCTTTGCCCGATCGCAAAGCATCTTCCACAGCCTGGGTATAATAGACTTCGGTAATGCTGACAGCAATCTTGGGAAAGCGATCGCGAAATTGAGCGATGATACCAGGCAGGATATGAGTTGCGACACTCCGAAAAGTAACTATCCGCACCTGGCCTCCCTGCAAACCTTTTTCTAAATCCGCTTCTTTCACCATCATTTCTAAGGCGCGGGCTATTTGATGTCCGTGAATCAATACCCTTTCCCCCACGGGCGTTAGTTGAGCGCCGTGTCGCCCGCGATGGAACAGTTGCACTCCCAATTCTGTTTCTAAAGAGGCGATGGCGTGGCTGACGGCTGATTGTGACAGTTCCATTTGCAAAGCCGCCCCGCTAAAATTTGCACACTCTGCTACTGCTATCAAAGCCTGAATTTGAGAGAGTTTCATCCGCCGCGTATTGATTTCGTTCATTACCTTTTCGCCTAGAATTTAAATCTATCGATTTTATTCATACAATCTATGCAAGCAATGCTTTGATTGTCAATCACCCCAGAGTTAAGGTTAATTCATCTGGTAACAGATTTACTTTTACAGAATTTACATATCAATATTTTGCGGCAAATACAAGCAATTTATTGTGAGTTCTAGCGTGTATTTTCTGTTGAATTTAACATGATTGAGGTGTTCGATATGTCTACTTTTGAAAAATTGCAAAAATCTAAATTATTCAGAGTAATTTCGATTGCCGATCGAGCTTTACGCACCAAAAAACAGCAAGATCAATCGATGTTTTTGGCGATCAATCAAGTTTGGCAGTTTTTCCTATCTGCGGCTGCTGGCGAGAACGAATTGAAAATTTGGCAAAGCTCCGATCGCGATGGTAACACTTTGTGGCACGGTTGCGATCGGGCTACAGGTTGCTCTATCTGTGTGGCGACTGATGATGAAATGCGCGCTTGGCTCGATCGGCGTTATTGCCAATAGTTGCGATTGTCGATCGAGATTGTTGGTTGTGTGGGGGCGGGTTTATTTAGCTTGTTTGCGGTGATCTTCGATTTTTGGTGAACCCGCCCCTACTAAATTTGGGGAAATTTTGTAATTTTTTTTGTGAATTCCGAGGAGATGCTATGCTTCAAAGATATTCCGAGTTAGCAGCGCCAGATCGCATTATTCTGATGAAAGATGAGGTTTACAGATTGCCTCAAACTCATCGCGAAGTTCAAGTATTATTAGGAATTGCTTGGATAACGCTTGACAAACAGGACATCATCTTGCACAGCCCTGAAAAAGCATCGCTGCCACCGAGCAAAGACTTTGCTGTGATCTCGGCTCTCAACAATATGCCACTGATTTTGGCAGTCTGGCAAGACAAAACCAAGTCAGAATCCAATAATTGAGAAAAAATTCGGCAGGAACAGCCCAAAGAGCTCTATGTTAATAGTTATAACTTGGCTATTGGAGGACTCGTTCGGTGCACGGCCGCTCTTACCACTTCAGCTATGTTGCAGCTATAAGTCTTATCTTATCGCCCGCACTCAGCTTGCTGACAATCTCAGACGGTGGGGCTTATGCCTCAATTATAAATGCGAGGCGGCCCCAAGCGAGTGATTCCCTGCGGGATAGCTTCGGTTTACGCGCCCAAGCAACAGACTCCAAAATACAAGCAGACAAACTCTTTGAAATAGGAGTAAAACAGTACCGCCAAGGTTTGTTTCGAGAAGCAATCCAGACTTTTGAACAAGTTTTGGTCATTCGCAAGCAACTAGGCGACAAACCCGGAATCGGAGAAACTCTCAACAGTATTGGGGAAGTTTACACCGAAATGGGTTCGCAGCCAAAAGCTTTGGAAGTTTTGCGCCAAGCTTTAGCCATTCACCGAGAAATCGGCGAAGGGGCGCGTATCGCGCGCACTCTCAATCTCATCGGTTTTGTCAACCGGGTTGCGGATAAGTTTGACGAAGCGATGAAACTGCATCAAGAAGCTTTGGAATTAGCTAAAACTGCCGATGACCAAATTGAAATAGCAGAATCATTTCACAACATTGCGGCTGTGTACGCAGAACAGGCAAATTACGCTAAGGCGATCGAATTTTACCAGCAAGCGCGGATAATTCGCACTCAAGAGGGCGATCGGCGCGATTTAGGCCGTACTCTCAATAATATGGGTGGCGTTTATTACAACATCGGCGACTTTAACAGAGCGATGGAATTTTACCACCAAGCTTTAGCAATTCGCCGGGAAATCGGAGATAGAGCCGGCGTCGGCCGCCTCCTCAACAACATGGCACTTACTTCTCGCAAATTAGGCAAAGATACTCAAGCACTGATTTATTTTCAGCAGGCAATGATTATGCTAGAAGCAATCGGTGACAAAACAAGTGTAGGACGTTTGCTCAACAATATGGGTGCGATTTATGAAGGTCTCGGTCAGTCTGCTAAAGCTCTCGAATCCTATGAAAAAGCTTTGAAATTTGCCCGAGAGGGCGGCGACAAAGTGGGAGAAAATACGGCGATGGAGGGGATTAAACGATTGTCTTCCGGTCGGCTTGTGCCGCAATAATGGCTGGTAAGTCGATCGGATTACCAGAAGTGAAACCAGATATTTAAGGAATTTAAAATGATAGATTTTTGAACAATAACTTGGTATGATTGCCTGGATGTAACATTAATCAGCTAGTGCCTCGCAACGATATTGACCGTATCAGAGAGAAAATTCGCCTCCGCCAGTGATATGTCAGCCCACGCAATGGAAGAAATGGCTGAGGACTTGCTGACAATCTTGGATGTGGAAGAGGCGGTTCTGAACGGTCAGATTATCCGGGTTGAAAAAGACGACCCCAGAGGTACAAAATATGTAGTAGTGGGGACTGCACTGGATAGACAAACACCTGTTGGAGTGGTTGGACGTATCGAAGAGTAACGGACGTTATCTAATCATCACGGTTTATGAAGTTACTGAACTTGAGGCCTAATCCTATGTATCGATACAGATGTGAGTATTGCGAAGGAACCGTTCAACCCCGCACTCTCAAGCGCGAGGCATTCAAACATAAAAATGGATTTGTAATTCTTGAAGATGTGACTATCGGTGTTTGCGATAACTGCGGCAATCGATACTATTGTGCCGATATTCTTCATGCGGTTCATGCCGTTGCAACTGGAGCGAGATTGCCTGAAAGAACCGAACAAATTCCGGTTAGTCATCTATAATCAGCATAAAGGGCGGCACTTCTTTTGCCCACCAAAGTTATTTAAACGCCCGTTTTCCCCTTCTCCAACTTCGCACTGTGCAAAGCGAAAATCGGAGTCAGAACCGATTTTCCTTTCAAAGAAACGGCTCCCAAGGCTTCGCAAATGAAGTGTGGCGCGATCGACTCAAACACCTTTTCCCCAATCAAAATTTGATTTTCCCCCGCCTTGGTCATCAACCGAGCAGCCGTATTCACCGTATCTCCCAAAACATTAAACTCCCGTCGCCCCCTGGGTTCCCCGACCTCAGCGGCAAATACTGGCCCCAAGGATATCCCAATCTGACAAAATATCTTGACTTCTTCACTGCCAATAACTAACGGTGACAAACCTGCAATAATATCTCGAATCGCAATCGCAGAAGTTGCCGCGCGGCAAGCATCATCGGTGTGAACATCCGGCACCCCAAAATAAATCAGGATATCCGAACCTTCCAAGTGAGCTGTTACTTTCTGCAACACGCCACCTTTAGCTGACACCACAGCATCGATGAGTGCGAAAACCCGAGAACAGTCAAGCACCAGTTTCGCCACTTCAGCAGGCGTCGCTTCGTCCACCGACTCCGGTAAACCAATCAAATTGACAAACATCACCGTCGGGAGCGGAAAATCTGGTGGAATCCGTCGCAGATCAGCATTTTCTACGAGCAGTGTCAAAATTGGTTTGGGAATATAACTCGCAAGCGGTTCAACTCGTTTGACAGATTCTTCAATCTCTGATATGAGACCAGAAACAGTACGATCGAGCAATACCGAACTCGGCATCCGCCGCCTAGTCAGAGTAATGTCATACTCTCCAAGTTGAGCATCAGTAAAATCGTCCGTCACCAGCAAATAACCCGGTTTCCCAGGTTCAAAGCGAAATTGCTCTCCCAACCCATAACTAGCAGTTTCAGTCAAACATACCCTGTCCACAGTCCCAGAACCCTCAGCTTGCTTGGCTTGCTGCACGGCATTCCCCAACAACACATGAGCCATCCGCATGGGCGTGCCAATGTCAGCACTAATGTAACGCCCGCAGTGGATTCCCACTCGCATTCTCAAAGACAAAACCCCTTTAGCGGTTGGAATGTTGGCAAATTCTGCCATTGCTCGCTGCATCCGCAAACCGGCTTTGACTGCCTTGGCGGTATCCTGTTGGTGTTTATCTGCCAGGAATTGTACCAGCAGGGCATCTCCTGTAAACTCCAGCAAATCTCCGCCTGACTTGCTGACAATTTCAATCATTGAGGCAAAATAGTCGTTGATCACCCCCAACAAAGTTTCAGCTCCCTTGCGCCCCTCGGCAGCATTTGCCTCCAACAGTGACGTAAACCCTGCCAAATCGGTGAACAGCAGCGTCCCTGTTTGCCACTGGTAGCAGGCCTCGCCCGGGTGCGGTAGAGATTCGGAAACAGACCTTGGTACGTAGTCGTGGAGGATGTAGCGGAGAGTGCGCAGGTGTTCAAAAACCGCCATTAATGTTGCGGGGGACGGATCTACCCACGCTGCTGCGTACAGTTGGGCCGAAAGCAGCGCTCGCAGCCGCAGTTCGATCGCAGCTAAGGGAGGATTGTAGGTTAATCTATTAATTTCCACCTAAGTCTATTCTTAAAAAATAAGGTAAGTTCGATCGATAAAAGAGCCAACATCAATAGCTAGACCTATACCATTATCATAAGTTTCCAGTGACCAGATACCCGCCTAACCCAGAACCCAGGATAAAAATTTCCGAGCGTCATAGCCTGTTAGCTCCTAATTTGATCCGAGCAGCTCGATCGGCATATAGTATGTACCTGAAAGTGCATTCAGAGCAAATGCAGCATCCGGCCGGCGTAGTTGTTAGTCAAGGAAGCGATCGAGGTCAGCTAATTTTTGCTTCTGTGCCCGTTTTGTTGCCCGGTGAACGGTTTGTTACTTTTGATGAAATTGAATCGCAAATGTATTAGTCATTAGTCATTAGTCATTAGTCATTAGTCATTAATTCCTAATAGTTAAAAATTAATACTTGGGCTTGTAGTGAGAACTTTAGTCCTTAAGATTTAAAGACAACTTTAGTTCTAGGTACAAACCTTACGGATAATTTACCGAATACAATCTAACAATTAATAAATAACCGCAGTCAACATTCAACAGACAACATTCAAATTAATGGAAATAATTTTTAATTCTATTGTTTATGTCATCGTCTTTGCTTTCGGATCGGCGATCGGTAGTTTCCTAAATGTAGTAGTTTATCGGTTGCCTGCGGGTTTGTCGATACTTTGGCCTCCTTCTCGCTGTCCCAAATGTTTGAATCGGCTCAGATTGTACGAAAATGTACCTGTGTTCGGCTGGCTATGGCTGCGGGGACGTTGCAATCATTGTCGCAGTCCAATTTCTGTCCGCTATCCCCTAGTTGAAGCAGCTACGGGTTTGTTGTTTTTGCTGATCTTCTGTCAGTTTGGGCTGAGTGTGCAAACTCTGGGTTTGTGGGTGCTTTTTAGCTGGTTGCTGGCTTTGTCTTTGATTGATTGCGATACAATGACTTTGCCTAATTCTTTAACTCGATCGGGCTTGGTGGCTGGATTGGTGTTTCAAGTGGCAACAGGTTTGTCCCCGACTTTTAGCCCGATCGACTCTATCAACAATCTGGTACTCGGCGGTATCCTAGGAGCAGTTGTCGGATTGTGGCTGTTTGATATCATTGGTTTTGCAGGCTCGATCGCCTTTGGGCAAAATGCGATGGGCGTCGGAGACACCAAACTGGCAGCCTTGATGGGGGCTTGGCTGGGGTGGAAATACTTGCTGATAGCAGGGTTTATCGCCTGTTTAGGCGGGGCTTTTGTGGGTGGCGGGGCGATCGCGATCGGATTGCTCGATCGGCGTCAACCAATGCCCTTCGGCCCGTTTCTGGCGATCGGTGCAGCAATTACAGCTTTGTGGGGCGAAGCGATCTTATCTACTTACTTAAGTTTGTTTTTCCCGAATTAGGGTTGATGACCCTAATTTTCCCTAGACCATCAAAGGCAATATCGTCTCAAAAATTGGTAAAATTACCCCGTGTCTTGGATTACACTTACAACTACGAGCTTTCGCTGGGAAGCGGAATTAATGCAGCAAATCCTGGCTGCTCATCAAATCCCGGCTCGGATTATCGACTTGGGCGTAGCATCTTACCTAGGTGCAGGAAGTGCTACAGCCCTGCAAGTTCTTCCAGAACACCATCCATCAGCATCGCTCCTCATCAGTCCAGTTGAAGAGGAAGCCGAATCTAACAGTTAACAGTCAACAGTTAACAGTCAACAGTCAACAGTTAACAATTACCAAGTTTTAATGTCTCTATTTGATTGGTTTGCAAATCGACGAAAGTCAGTACCGAACTCCCAAGAACGGCCGGAACGAGAAATTGCGGATGGACTTTGGCATAAATGCCCAGCTTGCGATGCCCTGAGTTATACAAAAGACCTGCGAGCAAATCAAATGGTTTGCTTGGAATGCGGGCATCATATCAGAGTTTACAGCGACGATCGCAT
>CASBQF010000223.1 GCA_949127775.1 Oscillatoriales cyanobacterium PMM_0080 | reverse complement strand
TTAATCTCTACCACTAAATCGGGTACAAGTTGTCCGAAATAACGCGGACTTTGGCGCAATCGTGCTGCGCGCACAAAGGAAACATCGGGCGCTTTGACGTTAGTATCTGGCATAATAAAACCACCGGCGGAGTCAAAAACTCGTCCGAGGCGGCGGGGGTAAACCCAGTTACCTAGTAAGCGAATCAGGATAGAGCCGATTTCGCTGGATACGATGTCTGATGGGCCCATAATTGAAAGTATCCCGTCTTCTAGTTCAATTTGGTAATCTAAACCAGCTTCCGAAAAAGCGGTTTGAACTCGCTCTATATCTTTGACAGTCATTGTTGACATAGGATTTTTCTCCCGTTATGAGCTGATATTTCATTTTAGCACGATCGCTATTTTTAACCTATTATTTAGTCAAGTAGGAATGATTTAACCACAGAGGGCGCAGAGGACACAGAGAAAGAGAAGAGAGAGATGAATAATTTCGATACCAGCGGATTTGATGTAACACAAAAAAATATGAAAATTAATCCCACTCGAATGCAATCGGTACAGTCGCCAGTTATTCCAGTTGTCGGCGAACTGATCCGCCAAAATCCGGGAACAATCTCATTAGGACAAGGCGTGGTTTCTTACAATCCGCCACCAGAATCCTTTGCCAAAATTCCCGAATTCTTCGCAAATCCCGATAATCACAAATACAAAGCAGTTGAAGGAATTCCATCATTACAAGATGCCATAGCTGCCAAGCTCAAAATAGATAACGGCATAGAAATTAACAATAAAAACTGCGTTGTTGTTACCGCCGGTAGCAATATGGGATTTGTTAATGCGATTCTGGCTATCACTTCTGCGGGGGACGAAGTTATTATTCAAGCACCTTATTATTTCAACCATGAAATGGCGACAGTTATGGCAAATTGTCATCCAGTCATTGTAGAAACTGACGCCAACTATCAACTCAATATCCATGCTATAAAAGAAGCAATTACTGACAGAACACGAGCAATTGTAACCATTTCACCAAATAACCCAACGGGCGTAGTTTATTCTGCCGAAGCACTCCGAGAAGTGAATGAACTTTGTCGCCAACACAATATCTATCATATCAGCGACGAAGCTTACGAATATTTCACTTATGACGGAGTTAAACATTGTTCGCCCGCAGCTTTTCCCGATAGTCATGAATACACAATTTCTATATTTACGCTTTCCAAAGCCTACGGTTTTGCCAGTTGGCGAATCGGATATATGGTGATTCCAGAACATTTGCTGGTGTCAGTGAGAAAGATTCAAGATACAATTCTGATTTGTCCGCCTGTAATTTCCCAATATGTAGCTTTGGGAGCCTTGCAAGTTGGGCGAGAATACTGCGATAATCATGTAAGGTCGATCGCCTCCGTGAGAAAACTCGTATTAGACGAACTCAATACCATCCAAAATTTGTGTACAATTTCCCCAGCCTGCGGAGCTTTCTACTTTTTTTTGAAAGTTGACACACAACTCGATACAATGGAATTAGTAGAAAGGTTAATTCGCGAATATCATGTAGCAGTGCTTCCCGGTACAACTTTCGGTATGGAGAGCGGGTGCTATCTGCGCGTTGCTTACGGCGCCCTAGAAACTGAAACAGCAGCAGCCGGAATCAGCAGATTAGTTAAAGGTTTGAAAATAATTTTAGGAGCTTGAAAAATGGTTACTGCTAACTTAAAACTAAATCTAAATTCTCAACAATCCACCATCTCAAAACTGGAAGACTTGCGAATTCTCATGCTAAATCATGACTTAGATTGCTATTTCATCCCAGCAGTGGACGAACATTTAAACTTATATGGTTCCGAAGCTAAACAGCGCAGGGCTTGGATTAGTAGTTTTACTGGTTCCGCTGGCGATTTGTTGGTTGAAAAAAATTCCGCTTGGTTGTTTGTAGATTCTCGCTATTACGAACAAGCAGAATTGCAAGTTGATTCTGCACTCATCCAAATATCTAAACTGGGTTTGGCAGAAAATCTCACTTTAATTGAAACTGTAGAAAAACTAACGGCAGAATCTGCATCTACTTCAAAAAAACTGCGTTTAGGTTTCGATCCTTTTACTCTTTCAGTCGAGCAATTTAAGAGTTGGGGTAAAAAATTTGCTGATGCTAGAGTTGAACTGATACCAGTATCTGACAATTTAGTAGACAAAGTTCGATCGCACAATCCAACAAAAACATCGGAAACCTTACCCGCGATTGATGAATCTCCCCTATTTAGCCTACCTGTATCGCTGACAGGAGAAAGCGCCGCCGAAAAATTAGCCAGAGTCAGGGAAGCGATGGAAAAAGCTAACATCGATGTGCTTCCGATTACCAATCTCAATCAAATAGCCTGGTTGTTCAATCTCCGAGGTTCCGATATTCCCAACATTCCAATTTTCATATCCTATGCAATTGTCACTACCGATGCAGCATTTTTGTTAACTAATCCCGAAAGAGTATCACCAGAAATTCAGCAAGATTTGCAAAGATGTGCAACTCTACTTCCCTACGAAAATTATCCACAAACTTTGCTAGATTGCATATCTCAACCAAAACTAACTCGCGTTTTGTTGGATACTAAACATACTACAGAAGGGACTCATCAGTTAATTGTAAATCGTCAAGTCGAGGATGAAGAGAATATCAAAATAGTCTTTGGAGCAAATCCGATTGAGGG
>CASBQF010000222.1 GCA_949127775.1 Oscillatoriales cyanobacterium PMM_0080 | reverse complement strand
GCCCTCTCCTCCCTCCTCTTGCATAGGACTTAAGTCCCTGCCGGACTTTGGGTATAACGTGTTTGTTGACACCAACGTCTACTCGGGGCGGGAACTCTTGGCACCGCCCCTACAAATCCCATCTCCCACCCCCCATCTCCCCGATTCTGTGCCGATTTGTGAGAAAAATATTAAGCTAATTAAAGGACTAGCGATCGACAGTTCGGAACAAAACTCCCGTTCTGCCCCAAACAGCCGGATATCTGCCGTTTTTTGCTTCTACCTACCGTCAAAGTACAAAATTACGAGTCAATTAATACATGAATATTTTTAGCAGTCTGCTTTCTGGGCCACCTAAAGCATCCCAAGCCACAAAACAGCGTCGAGGCATTGAAATTAAGTCGGAACGTGAAATCGAAATTATGCGACAAGCCGCCAAAATCGTTGCCACGGTACTGAAAGAAATTTCTCAACTGGTGAAACCGGGAATGACTACTGCTGATTTGGATAAATATGCCGAAAGACGCATCCGCGAAATGGGCGCAACTCCTAGTTTTAAAGGTTATCACGGTTTCACGGGATCTATTTGCTCTAGCATTAATAACGAAGTTGTTCATGGCATCCCCAGCGCCAAAAAGGTAATTCGCGCCGGAGATGTTCTGAAAGTAGATACGGGAGCATATTACCAAGGTTTTCACGGCGATTCTTGCATCACGATCGCAGTTGTGGAAGTGACTCCCGAATCGGCAAAATTAATTAGGGTAGCAGAAGAAGCTCTCTATAAAGGTATCGAACAAGTCAAGGCTGGAGCTTATTTGCTCGATCTGGCTGGTGCGATCGAAGATCATGTCAAAAGCAACGGTTTTAGTATCGTTGAGGAGTTTACGGGCCACGGTGTCGGGCGCAATTTGCACGAGGAACCGTCGGTTTTCAATTTCCGCACCCGGGAAATGCCCAATGTGAAATTGCGATCGGGTATGACATTGGCGATCGAACCAATTCTGAATGCTGGTTCTAAATATACTCGGACACTTTCTGACAAGTGGACTGCTGTCACGGTTGATAATGCGATGTCCGCTCAGTTTGAGCATACCGTTTTGGTGACAGACACTGGCTATGAAATTTTGACCGATCGATCAAAAGTTTAATTTCGCAAGTTTAATGGTTACAAGACAAGAGTTTTGAGTTTGAGTTAAACTTTAACCCGTTTTTTGGGATTAATAAATCACAACTCAACTCAAAACTAATTTCGTTTCCTGCGTAATTTCAACTATCATATATTCAGCACAAGAGTAATTAAGTACAGCTAAATTAAAAGATAGTGGTAAATTTGTAGGGTGCAACCTAAGCACCTTACCGAAAAACTGGGTAAAAGCCCCGTCCTTCGCTCGACGGCTTCAATTCGTCCATACAATGTAAAGATTTTTCATGTTTATACGACTTTGTGCGTATAAACGTGATAAGCTAGTCCCATGATAGCACTAGAGTACAAGTTGAAAGCCAAAGCACAGCAGTATCAGATCATCGACGACATGATCCGAACTGCTCAGTTTGTCCGAAACAAGGCTCTTAGATACTGGATAGACAATCAAGGAGTTAAGCTAATTGACCTCTACAAACAATGTGCCATCATGGCAAAAGAGTTTGAGTGGGCAGGAAAACTTAACTCGATGGCACGTCAGGCTTCGGCTGAACGTGCCATTTTTGCTGTTCAACGTTTCTTTGCCAATTGCAAAGCGAAGAAACCTGGAAAGAAAGGATACCCGCAGTTCAAGAAACACACTCGCTCAGTAGAATATAAAACATCAGGATGGAAGCTTTCTGCCGACAAAAGATGTCTAACATTTACGGACGGTTTTGCAGCGGGTACTTTTAAGCTGGTTGGTAGTCGGGACTTACATTTCTACGCTCCTAGTGAAATTAAGCGAGTTAGGGTTGTGCGTCGGGCTGATGGCTACTACGTCCAGTTTTGCATCAATGTGGAACGCACAGAAGAATCTATCCCCACAGGTAAAGCTACTGGAATAGATGTCGGATTAAACCATTTCTATACCGATAGTAACGGTGAAACAGTCCCCAATCCTCGCTATCTTCGCAAAGGCGAAAAAGCTTTAAAGAGAGCGCAGAAACGAGTTTCCCGAAAGAAAAAAGGTTCCAGTAATCGCAAAAAAGCGATTAACAAATTAGGAAGAAAACACCTCAAAGTTAGCAGGCAGCGTAAAGACTTCGCCATCAAGACGGCGTTGTGCGTAGTAAAATCTAACGATTTTGTAGCCTACGAAGATTTGCAGGTGAAGCTTATGGTTAAGAATCATAAGCTTGCCAAATCGATTAGCGATGCAGCTTGGAATCAGTTTGCTCAGTGGCTGCAATATTTTGGGAAAGTATACGGTAAAATAGTAATTGCTGTCGCTCCTCAATATACTTCCCAAGATTGCTCAGTCTGTGGCAATAGAGTCAAGAAGTCGCTGTCGATTAGGACTCATGTCTGTGGTTGCGGTGCGGTATTAGACCGCGATCACAATGCTGCACTGAATATTTTGGCCCTCGGATTGAAGCAGGCAGGAATCACTTTAAATACGGTGGGGCACACCGAAATTAACGCTTGGGGACAGAACGATCTCTACTCATTGGTGGTAACATCAACGAGCAAATCGACTGACTGATCCAAGAATCCCCATGCCTTCAGGCTGGGGAGTGTCAATATTATGGTAAAGCGCAAAGGTAACAAATATGTTGGCACGATTATTATTGGTAGACGATGAACCGGGCTTGCGAGAAGCAGTACAAGCTTATTTGGAAGACAGCGACTTTACGGTTGAGGTTGCGAGTAATGCTCGGGATGGCTGGGAACTTTTGCAGCAATCCAATCCTGACTTGGTGATTTCAGATATTATGATGCCACAGGTGGACGGTTATCAGTTTCTGAAGCAAGTTCGGGAAGATCCTCGCTACAAGGCTTTGCCGGTCGTATTTTTGACTGCTAAGGGGATGACGAGCGATCGTATTCAAGGCTATCAAGCTGGCTGCGATGCTTATCTTTCTAAGCCCTTCGATCCCGATGAATTGGTAGCAATTGTCACCAATTTGCTGGCGCGCCGCGCGGCTGCTAAGCAGACAAGCGAAAATACTGAAACTCCCGATATTGCTGCTTTAGCAAGCCAAATGGCGAGAATTGAGTCTTTGCTGAGTGGGCGAAGTTCGATCGTCCAAAGTGCTTCCCTGATTAAAATTGATTTGACTCCCCGAGAACAAAGTGTCTTGGATTTGGTAGCTCAAGGTTTGATGAATAAAGAAATTGCTCGTCGCTTGGAAACTAGCGTGCGGAATGTAGAAAAGTACGTCAGCCGTTTGTTTAGCAAAACGGGTACTAACAGCCGTACTGAGTTGGTTCGCTTTGCTCTCGAACATGGCTTGACTAAGTAAAAACCTCAGTAAGAACCTCAGTAAGAACCTCAGTAAATTTGCTGACGGTTCTGGTTCGTGTAAAAAGTCTATCTGTAGGGTGATGATAGTTGCACCTTACCACTACTTGGAGCAGCTCAAGCTTTTTTGCATTTAAATTGCATATTAAAAAAAATCAAACTCTTGTGGGGTGTCCAGCCCGCCCTTAATATACAATTTAAATGTGCGACAGCTTAGATCATTTTTGGATCTTAATATTATTGGTGTGCGATTCACGATCGGGATAGCCACGCACGCGCCTACTTCTCACCCAATTTACTTTGAGTCGGAGATTGGCACTCGCAAAAGATCGGTAATTACTTAACTAAAAAACCGGACTGTTTAAGAGTTTTCACGTAGTAAATAGAAGTGGGAACTGTTAATCGGATACCCTCCCTCAATCAGATTTTCCGGGAAATGTCAAATATCGGGTTATGCTTTGTAGAAAAACAAACAAATATTTAGTTCATACGAGGAGGAGAGCATGAGGAAAATTAGGGCACAACAAACGATAAGTGCAATGGTAGCACTGCCGATCGCACTAATGACTAACAGTACAAATCAAGCTTTTGCCGCTGATATAGTTCAGGTAATAGATCCAAGTAACCAAGTGAACGTTTATGGTTTGGGCGATGAACTTAATTTTGAGGTTCCAGGCTCAACAAAAATCATCATTGAAGAAAGCGAGAATTGGGATGAACCTGAATTTTCAGCTACTAATTTAGATAAGGAGATTAATAAGTTTATGACCGAAAATTTTCAACCTGTAATTGAAGAGCCACCGGCCGTAGTTTATCTCAGTGCGGCGAGGGGTCAATCAACCCGGGAATGCCGGATTTCGGGGATTTGTGAATAACTAAATCGCATTGTGTCTCGCTGTAAGAGTAAAAAACAAATCAGTAAAATTCGGTTGATTTTGCTGAGAATATGTGAATAACAGAGTATGTATTTCTTCAGTAGTTTTTCTGAGAATATCCGAATAACAGAGTATGTATTTATTCTTAGATGAACTTCAGCTTACCAGAAAGAATTGAGGCGTTGCTGAGAAAGGAGTATGATTTGCCTCCGAAATTTAGAGTAGGGGCAATTCATGAATTGCCCCTACTCATTTCATGAATTGCGCGAAAGCGAGTGAATAATACCTAAATTCAGCAACGCCAGAATTGGATTAAAGCCGGAACCCTTGTAGGGAGAAATTAAAAGCAGACTATTCATTATTCCAATCCTCTTCCTTCCAGATAGAGGTCACTGTCAACTGTCAACTGTCAACTGTCAACTGTCAACTGTTAACTGTTAACTGTTAACTGTCAACTGCCAACTGTCAACTATCAACTGTCAACTGAATAAAAGCATCTATCCTGAGCATAATTTTAAATATTAATTATGATTGATTCGCACTACCAGCAAGATACCGCAGCACAGCAAAACAATAGTTCGCTGCAAACTCTATCCCGGAGTTTGAGAATGTCTCAGGGGCAATTTTCGCTGATTTTGGTCAGGTGCAATTACAGTGCAATGAGAGAAGAAATTGTCCGGCAATTGCAGGCAGAGTCGGGTGTCGAGATTCGAGAGATTTTCCTGCCGACATCTGTTAAAACTCTTTACACGACTATAGAAACCGAAGTTGCGGAGTGTCAACCGCCAGCTTTAATGGTGTTTGGATTGGAATCGGTAAGTGCGATCGATCGCGTATTGACATCTACCAACTACGTCAGGGAAGAATTTCGCAATAATTTTCCCTTCCCCGTGGTGCTGTGGGTGACAGACAAAATCTTAAAAAAACTGATTCGGTTAGTAACAGATATCGAGACTTGGACGACAACTGTGGAATTTGTGCTCGGCACAGACGAGTTGGTGGATTTTTTGGGTAAAAGTTGCGATCGCATTTTCTCCCACATTTTAGAAAGTGGCAATTGGCGTTTAACTAATTCTGCCATTCTCGGAGCCAATTCTTTGACTGAATTAGAGTCCGCTAGCCAAGACTTGCAAACTTGCAACATCACCTTAGAACCAGCTATTGAAGCGAGTTTGCAATTTATTCGCGCCAGACACGAATATGCTTGTCACCGCATACCTGAAGCGATTAACTTATATCAAAAAAGTCTCGATTTTTGGCAAAATCGAGTAGCATTTATTGGGGAAGAAACAAAAGTTACCGATTTGTTATTTACAGTTCATCCTGCACCAGTGTTAGAGGGAATTCTGCTATTTAACATTGGCCTTTGCTACCGATTCCAAGCAGAACGAAACCGCAGCAACAACCGTCCTTTATGGACGGAAGCTAAGAATTATTTTCAGCAATGTATTGATGTTTTAGAACGCGCCGGACAGTCGAATGTCGTTGGTATATTTATCAATCAACTAGGCGAAGTATTGCAGTATTTAGAAGAGTGGGATGCACTCAGGAATTTAGCTATCAAAGCTCGGAGGTTACATCAAAATATGGACAATTCAGCAGTTGATTTGGCTCAAGATTATGGCTTTTTGGCTAGAGTAGCCTTGGAGCAGAAGAACTGGCAAGGGGCGAAAGAATGGGCTTTGGTCGCTCTGGATGTTCTCAACTCGAATTTAGAAGCGACACACGGAACGGCTGTCAAGTCGCAGCATCAGGGCTTGTATCTGTTGATTTTAGCAGAGGCCGAGAGCGAGTTGGGTGAGATGGAAGAGGCGATCGCCCATTTGGAGATTGCTCGATCGGAAACCGAACCTTGTTACAACCCGCAACTGTATTTGCGCGTTTTAGAAGTTTTGCGAGGAGTCTATTTTCAGCGTGGAGAATATCTCGCAGCATTTCAAATTAAGCAAGATTATCGATCTGTGGAACATACGTATCGGTTCCGAGCTTTTATGGGAGCCGGAAAGTTGCAGCCACACAGAGAAACGATTAATCCCGCCGAAACTGTTGCCACCGCTGCTACCATTGCTGATGAAATTACTGCTTCCGGTAGAGAACAAGACCTCAATCGATTGATTTATAGGATGAACAATACCCCAGACAAACTGACAGTAATTTACGGTCAATCTGGAGTTGGAAAAAGTTCAATTGTCACCGGGGGATTAGTGCCGGCTCTCAAACAAAAAAAGATTGAAACGCGGACTGTTTTGCCTGTAGTCCTGCAAGTTTACAACAACTGGCCCAGGGAATTGACCAGACAGTTATCTGCTGGAAAAGCTGAAATATTCGACCTCGAAATTTATGAAGCAGCAGGCGCAGTGAATGCAAGTCTGATCTCGGAATTTAATCATGGTGAATTAGGGAAAGATCGGGATATTGAGCAGTCACAGCCTGTAGAAGTAATCGTAGCAAAACAGGCGATCGAATACGGAAAAATTATCCACGAGTTGCAAACAAATTCAGAACATCTCATGACTGTTCTAGTATTTGACCAATTTGAAGAATTCTTTTTTGTGTGGAAAGAGCCAGCAGAAAGGCAGATATTTTTTGATTTTTTGCGGGAATGCTTGAAAATCAAATATTTAAAAGTCGTCCTGTCTTTGCGGGAAGATTATCTGCACCATTTGCTGGAATTTTCCAGACCAAAACACGCTACAGAATTCATCAACAATGATATTTTAGCGGACATTCTCAGCAAAGATATTTTGTTTTATTTGGGCAATTTTTCGATGGAGGATGCGCGATCGGTAATTCATACCTTAACTGAACGATCGCAGTTTTACCTAGAACCAGGGCTGATCGAAGAATTAGTCAAAGATTTAGCTGGAGAATTGGGAGAAGTCCGCCCGATCGAACTACAACTCGTCGGCGATCAACTGCAACAAGAGGACATTAGAACTTTAACTGAATATCAGGAACTCGGCAACAATCCGCAACAAAAGTTAGTGGAAAGATTTCTCGAAGAAGTCATCAAAGATTGTGGCCCGGAAAATGAAATAGTGGCGCGCCGAGTTTTGTACTTCCTAACCGATGAAGATGATATCCGTCCCCTAAAAACCCGTGCTGAATTAGCCTCGGATTTAGCGACATTTGCAGAATTTAATCAGTTAGATTTAGTCTTAGAACTATTAGTAAAATCTGGTTTAGTTTTTCGATGGACGGAACTACCGGCAGAGCTTTATCAGCTTGTTCACGATTATTTGGTCAGCTTTATCCGCCAGCAACAGGAATCAGATAAAAAGGCAGAATTTGACGAACTACGAAAGCAAAACCAAATTAATCGAGATGAAATTGAGCAAATTCGTAAAGACAGAGAGCTAGATGCTTTGCTGTCGGAATCTAGAGACAAACAGCGTCAAGCTAGAGACAAACAGCATGAAGCAGAAGCTCAACTTTATCAAAATCGGAGATGGCAATTGCGGGCGGCGATTCTAGGATTGCTGGTACTCGGAGGTGTTTCGTGGATGGGATTTGAGCAGGCTAAGTTAGCAGAAACCGCGCGCCAAGAAGCCGAAAAGAGTCGGACTGACGCCCTAAATTCGGCGTCGGAAGCTTTGGTGCTTTCTAATGAAAAAAATCAGTTGGGAGTGTTGGAAAATAGTATCAAAATTGGTCGCGATTCTTTGAAAAGTAAAGCGCTACCTGTGGATACTAGAAATCAAATTGCTGAGAGACTCAGACAAGCAGTTTCTGGGGTGCAAGAACGCAATCGTTTCGAGCAGCATGGTAAGTCTGTTTTGGATGTGGCTGTGAGTCCAGATGGCAATTCAGTTGCTTCGGCTAGTGCTGATAAAACTGTTAAGTTGTGGAGCTCTGAAGGTAAGTTATTAAAGACTTTTCAGCACGCCGATATTGTGACGAGTGTTAGTTTTAGCCCTGATGGGAAAACGATCGCTACTGGTTCTGCCGATCGCACAATTAGAATTTGGCAAGTGGATAATGACAAAAGTGCGATCGCCACTTTATCCAGCCATACCGATAGTGTTACCAGTGTCAGTTTCAGTCCAGATGGCAAAACCCTAGCTTCCGGGAG
>CASBQF010000221.1 GCA_949127775.1 Oscillatoriales cyanobacterium PMM_0080 | reverse complement strand
GCGGGTTCACCAACAATTCCCGAAAAAAACGAACAATCTCATAAACCCGCCCAGCCCCACCAACAATATAAATGCACCCAATCTGTAGGGGCGGGTTCACCAACAATTCCCGAAAAAAATGAACAATCTCATAAACCCGCCCAGCCCCACCAACAATATAAATGCACGAAAATTTATCGATCAATTGTGCATATAAACAATCGCGGGGGCAGGGCGGGTTTATGAGATTGTTTGTGGGTTTCATAGATGGTTGGTGAACCCGCCCCTACAAGATTTTGGAATATTTATTCATGAATCAAACCCTCAACCTTCATCTGCCGCAAAATCGCGATTAAACCTCCACCCAACCCAAAAATTTGCTACAATAACCAACAACACATCACCCACCCAGCCAATGATCCGAAAAATCTGGCAAACAATCCTCAACCTGTGGCGGAAAATTTTCCCGCAACCCAAACCACCAGCACCGCCAAAGCCAACTCCGATTCGCTCTTTTGGGGAATACGAACAGAAATTCATGGAGTTGTTAGAGGGAGTTGAACAAGGCTGGAGTCGGGGCACAATTCAAGGCTTTTTAATCGGCAGAAAAATCAAAGATGCTGAGTGGGAAAAATGGCTGCAAGAATTTGGAGAAAGGTTGCTGGTATCCCCGGAAACGAATTTAGAATTGGGTAGGCGCATGGTGCGGCTGGGTGCGGTAAATTGCGGGAGAATTAGTGTGGTTGCTGGCAAGATTGGCAGGGAATTGTTGGCTGGGGAGAGTTTGAATCCGACTCCTGCGGATGATTCATTGGTTGGGAATGAAAATATTGTTACTCGATTGTTGGCTGGGGAGAGTTTGAGTGGTTCTCTGACAGATAATTCAGATGCTGTTAATCAAGGCGAATCAGCCTCACAGTCAGAATCTATAGGAAGAGAAATTAGTCAAGAGGCGGTAAAATTATATGACGAAGGAATCGATCGCTATGATGCAGGAGATTTAGAAGACGCGATCGCAGCCTACGAGACAGCCTTAGAAATTGACCCCAAATTCCACTATGTCTGGAACGGACTGGGCAATGCCCTAAATGGTTTGGGCCGCTACAGTGAGGCAAAAGAAGCCTTCGAGAAATCCTTAAAAATTGACCCCCAATACCACTCTGCCTGGAACGGAATGGGCAATGCCCTAAAAGATGTGGGCAGCAACAAAGAGGCGATCGCAGTCTACGAAAAAACCTTAGAATTTACAGACGATCAATACTGGGAAGCTTGGTTCAATCGAGGTTGGGCATTTTTCAACTCCGGGCGCTACATTGAAGCAATTCAAAACTGGGATGAAGGCTTACAGAAATATCTCCCCAACAACCGCGACTATCGCCTCGCTTGCGGCAGATTGCACCAGGCAAAAGGCAAAGTACACTACATACACGGCAAACAAACAGCAACTTATTGGGAATCCTTCCACAAAGCCAAAGCTAGCTACGAACAAGCCTGCAAATTCTTGAAATCACCCCCGATCCCAGAAACTTATTTAGAAGTATTGCAAGGCTTAATTACCGTCTGCCGCAGCTTGGGATATCCCAAAGCTAGCGAGTACCTTACCGAAGCTACTATCCTGCTAGAACAATTAATTTTAGAAACTGATACTCACCCCGAAATCAAACTGCAACTCCCGCGCAAATTTGCCGAACTTTACCAACTAGAAGTTGATACCCTTGTCCATTCTGGCGACAAAGTAAATGCCCTAGAAAAAGCAGAATTGCGGAAAAACTTTTGCCTGCAATGGATGCGCGCAACTTCACAAAACCACATCGACAGCCCAACTTATCCCGAAATCCGACACTTACTGGCAAACAACACCGAAACCGTGATTATTTACTGGCATCTCAGCCCAGTTTCCCTGACAACTTTTATCATTACCTCAGACAAGTTTGAAGTCATCACCACACCTTTGAGAGACTTATTCCCAAGGGATAACACTCAGAGTTTAGAAAAATGGCTAAAAGACTGGAAAACCAACTATCAAAATTACAGCAAAATCAGCAAAGAGCAAAGCAAAGAATCCCATCCCTGGCGGCAATCAATGACATCGCAATTGCAAAAACTCGCTGACATCCTCAAAATCCCCGAAATTTGCACGCACCTCACTAATATCCAACACTTAATCTTAATTCCCCACCGCGACTTGCACCTGTTGCCACTGCACATTTTATTCTCCGATCATCTTTTCACTATCACTTATCTGCCCAGCATCCAAGTTGGGATAGACAGACTAGACAGAAAACCCTCACCTTCAATGTCTCTGCTGTTGGTAGAAAGCCCAGATCCATTACTTTTTGCTGAAATAGAAGCGCCCGTAATCGCGAATTTTTACCTTAACTGCAATACCATCCCCAGTTCACAAGCTACCACAGACAATCTTAAAGAAGCTCTGCAACAACCTGCTGACATATTCCATTTTACAGGTCACGCCTACCACAACACAAAACAGCCGTCCCAGTCAGCCCTAATCCTGAAAAATAAACAGCCTCTCACTTCAGAAGAAATCGCCAAATTCGATTTAAAAAGCTATTATTTAGTCTGCCTTTCCGCTTGCGAAACTGGGATAACAGGAAAAGAAGAACTGATAGATGAATTTGTCGGTTTAGCGAGCAGCTTTTTAGCCGCCGGTGCTGTTTATGCCCTCAGCACTCTCTGGATAGTTGATGAGATTTCTACCGCCTTAATGATGATTCGATTCTATGAAATTCTGAACGAAC
The DNA here is from genome assembly GCA_949127775.1 of Oscillatoriales cyanobacterium PMM_0080. Taxonomy (GTDB): domain Bacteria; phylum Cyanobacteriota; class Cyanobacteriia; order Cyanobacteriales; family Microcoleaceae; genus Microcoleus. Next base: position 1,614 of record CASBQF010000221.1, on the reverse strand, counting down.
AGCGTTGCCAAAATAAGTTACATCCGGCACTAGCCCTCAAAGAAACGCAAAAATGGCTCCGAACTATTACTTACAGCGAACTATCCGACTGGTATCTCGAATTGTCTGAAATAACGAAAGATAATTCCGCTTGCAGTCAAGATTTGAGAGACGAAGCTAACCTAATCCGCAGAAATGATGCTAAAATGGTGTCTCAGGAACCTCCTTATGCCGATATCTATTACTGGGCAGGTTTCACGATTACTGGTAAAGTTAATTCCTAACTTCCCAACCATCGACTATTATGAAAGCAACAGATATTATTCGGCTACAAGCGATCGGGGCTACTTTAGCTCAACTAGATTCATCTATTGAACTTGGCGAGTTGGAAGATAGTATTATAAGCTCTGCGATATTGGCTTTTGAAAAATTAGCCAAACAAAACACTGTTATCGACGAAATTTATACAAGAGAACGCCTCGACTTAAAAGAACAGTACCAAGCAAAATCAAAAGATAAACGCTACCAGCCGACAAGTGACAGCATTTACAGCACTGATGCTGGAAACTTAAGCCCTTCCTTTCCTCAGCCACAAGGAGAAGCGGAGAGTCTCTCTGAAATAGCTACAGCCTTTGACAATTTAATTGCATCATTTAATCAAATCAAAAGCCTGTACGCGGTTGAAAACCCCGTAGAAAGTTTTAAAATCATTATCGAACAAGAAGCGATCGCACTTTTGATTTTAGAAGCTCATTCTCAAGTTAGAGAACTATTTCCTAGCGAAAGATTAGCCTTGGAAGTGAAAACCGATCCAGAAATTGCCAATTGGCGATCGCTCTGGATGACGATCTATACTAAACTAGAAGTTGATGAAGCTTTTGATAAATTGATGATTCTTGATGATACTTGGTGGCTGGATAAGATAACTACTGTTGCCAATAGTAAATTGCATATTAGTTTGGGATTTGAGTCAAATGAGATTTGATTGGTCTGAATATTTGAATTTAGCCCAAGAATTGGCGGCAATCTCTGACGATTCTGACAATAATGAGGCAAAATTGCGATCGGCAATAAGTCGAGCATACTATGCAGTATTCTGCTTAGCTAGAAATTACTTGCGCGATGTTGAACAAGACTCTAGACTTTCTCGCAAAAATTCTGATATTAATGAACATCAATATGTCGCTAAAGAATTCATTTTCCATAAATCTAAAGCTAAAAAAATTATCAAAATAGGGGAGAATTTAAGCAGATTAAGGCTGTTCAGGAATAAGGCTGATTATGAAGATAGGGTGTTTACATTATCAAGCGATGTTAAAATTGCTTTGAAAATAGCTCAAAATATTATGACATCTCTGAGTGAATTGAATCGGGAAACTGAGTGATAAAAGTAGATACTGTCTTGATCTGTCAAGGGGTAGCAAGCAAATAAGTTGGATCAAAAGGCTTTTGGGACTTTAAAATACCAAAAGCCAAATGCAGCAACTTCCTCATCAGAGCACCAATCACCTGCATCTTGACGCCAGCCACGACCCAATAATCGCTCACTCACGGCTTTGAGCAAAGGATTACAACGCATCGCCACCACCGCAGGCATATACAATGCCTTTCGCAGTCGAACATTACCAGTACAAG
>CASBQF010000220.1 GCA_949127775.1 Oscillatoriales cyanobacterium PMM_0080 | reverse complement strand
CCTCTTCAGTAACTTTTAATTCAAAGATTACTTGAGTATTTGGGGGAGAATACTTAATAGCATTAGACAGCAAATTGCTGAGAATGCGCCGCAGCAAGCTAGCCTCCAAACACGCCATCGCCGATGGACTGTGATTCACAAAAATCAGCGTCACAGGAGCAGTTTGAGGCTTCAACTTCAGGCTGCTCTGAAATTCCCCAACCAACTCATTACAAAACTTTCCCAAGTCTAGCGGTAGCAAGCAAAACGCGATTTTTCCTGACTCAGATCTGCCGAGCAGCAGAACGTCATCTAATAACTGATCGATACTTTTTGCTGAAGCTTCAGTTTTGTCAAGCAGTTCTTGTGTTCTATCATCTGATAATTTCGATTTGTACCTGGAAAGAACTTGCGTAGTACCGATGATGAAGTTTAAAGGATTGCGAACATCATGGGCAATCATGTACAGCAAAGAAGTTTTCATATCGTTTAGTTCTTTAGCTGTTTGCAAACTGCGATCGAGTTGGTCGTGAGAAAATTTAAGAGTTAAAGACAACTGGCGCGATCGCAGTAAAATCTCCACCCGCGCTTGCAACTCTACCTTCTCGATCGGAGCAATAATTAAATCATCAATAGTTTGCCAAATAAATCGCGTTGCCATCCCCACATCCGAGCGAGATGTAATTAAAAGAAAAGGTAAACATACCGGGCCTTCTGCTTGTTTTTGGGCTGCGATCCATTGCCAGTGGCGTTTCAGGGCTAGACCGTCAACTATCCCCAGGTCAAAAGATTGATTAAATGGTAAAATTTCATCAATATTTTCCGTTGAGTTGGGCAGCAAAACTTCATAGTAAACTGCCAGCCATTCTAATAACAAGCGGCGATTTTCTTTCTGTTCAACAAGCAATAAAATTTGAGTCACGCAGGTTCTCCTAGCAAGCTGTGAACAATGGACAGCAAATCTTTAACGATCAAAGGTTTTACCAGCATACTCCGAGCACCGCGGGAGAAGCTTTCGTGCTGAATCGCCGCGCTTTGTTTGGGGGAAAGTATCAGAAAAGGGATTTGGTGATTTCGCAGTTGTTCGCAGCAGTCCCAAATTCGGCGATCGAAACCAGAAATATCTACTAAAGCCATCCCGATTCTAGCAGGTTCGCCGATCGCCTGTGCCACCTCTTCAAAACTACAAGCCGCGATCGTCTGGTATCCTTCTTTATTGAGAAATTGGGCTAGGAGTTCCAGATTTCGCTGATTGCGGTCTACCGCTAAAATTATTGAGTTGCCAGTCATCGATCAGCTTCCTTTAAATACAGGTTAGCTTGCTTTTCGACAAGCTATTAAAAGTCGGGAAATACACAAATTCACCTAAAGATTTAACTTTTCCAGGACTTATGCTGCTGGTGCGGTGCGCGGACTACTGCTATTGCTGAGGTGCGGGGTGCGCGCACTACTGATTAGATCGACAACTACTTTCATTAGCTGCAATTCGCCAAAAACAGCACAACTCCGATTCAATCTTCATCTATTTCCCCCTCAACCCACACCGGTGTGGAGCTCAAAATGCCACGCAGCCCCCGTATCGGTTTGCTGACTTTGAGGCCGTAGCGAGTAATATCGAGTTCTCGCAGAGTTTTCTCGAAATTGCTGGCTCGTTTTTTAATTACGCCGATCGCCTTGCGGATTTCCGTTTTATTATGCAGTTGGCGTTCCAGATAGCGAATAAACATCAGATTGTCCGCCAAATAACTAATTCCGATCTCCGTCAGCCGAAAATCTCCACCAATGGCTTCTACCTCATTAATCAAGATCACCGTGACTCCCATATTCTTGAGATACTTGCACAAAGCGTGCAAATTGTTCACCAAATCTTGCCCGCGCATCGAAATCTGATAGCCTGAAATACTGTCAATCATCACAATCCGCGTCTTTTCCTGTTCCACTTCTCGGCGTACCATATTCGCAAACTGATCCGGCGAATACAGCAAAGGTTCGACAGGTATCACCGAAAGATTTCCCTGGGCCATCATCGCCCCAACCGGGATGTTAACCGATTCGCAGCGGCGCAGCAGAGTAGAAATCGACTCCTCAAAGATGTAAACTACCGATCGCTCCCCCCTTCCCGCCGCCTCCTTCATAAACTGAATCCCTACCGTCGTCTTACCCACGCCGCTAGGCCCAGCGAGCACCGTCACAGTCCCCCGTTCCAGTCCCCCGTGCAGCAGTTCATCCATTTCTGGAACCCCAGCAGAAATCGGTTCAGCCACAAAATCCTGTTGATAGTTGTCAGGAAGCAGGCGCGGAAACACCTCCATCCCAGCCTGAGTCAGGCGCAGCGAATGGCGGCCGTCGCGGAAGTTGGAACCGCGCAGCTTGGTGACAGATAGAGTGCGCCCTTCAGGCCGCAGTTCTAAATAAATTACGCCGTCGCTGATGAATTGCAAATCGTCATCGGGAGCATTTAATGTGCCTTCGGAGGTGAACACCACCGTCGCCCCTCCTTCCACCAAAAACCGCAGAAAAGACAAAACTTGCTTGCGAAACTGAAACTCATCCGCAGCCAAGTAGCGAAATTGAGTAATTGCATCCAAAAACACCCGTTGCGGCTTGACAGCTTGGACTCGATCGATAATCTTTTGTGTAGTCGGTTCTCGCTCAACCTCCGACGGGGAGAAAATGTCGTAGGTTTGAACTTCGGTAAAAAATTCAGAGGAAGGGCTCAAATCGAGGAAGGACATCGCCTCAATGTCAAAACCGAGACTTTCGGCATTGGCGCGCAGTTGCGCTTCCGGTTCTCCTAAAGTAATAAACAGGGGCGTTTCTCCCACAGCCATACCTGCCGCCAAAAAGTGAAACCCCAAAGTAGTCTTGCCAGTACCCGGGCCGCCGCGTACCAGATAAGACCGCTGAGCAATCAGGCCGCCCTCAATCACTTCGTTGAGACCGGTAATTCCTACAGAAAGTCGGTTTTGAGACATTTGATGGTTCATGTTTAGAATATCGGGCCCGTATTAATATTTAATGGTTCTAGGCAGTATTTTGATTATTTTTTTACTGGGCGTTTGATAACCTTCATGAAATCTTTTTCTACCGAAAATTACATTAGCACACAAGAATTAGAAACTATTGTCGGCACTTCTGGCATCTGTCTGGAGCAAGATATAGATGCTTTTTGGCAAGAACGGGTAGAAAAAGCAGTTGCGCCCGGGACCTCTATCGCCTGCACTGTTTATCCCAATACTCAAGCAGAACTCGCGGCGGTGATTGCTTGTGCAGGGCGAAATCGCTGGGGCGTGTTGCCTTGCGGAAGCGGCAGCAAACTCGATTGGGGCGGTTTAGTGCAATTAGCTCCCGATCCCCCCCCGCCCCCCTTAACAAGGGGGG
>CASBQF010000219.1 GCA_949127775.1 Oscillatoriales cyanobacterium PMM_0080 | reverse complement strand
GCCCAACCATTGAAAAGTAAGCTGGTTGCCTCACCTTTGGAAGCTTATGTATGGCCAGATCCAGACGGTATGGTGAGGGGGCAGGCGATCGCGCCCCTGTACCGCTGTGTCCCCCAAGCTGCCAAGAACGATCCAGAACTCTACGCTTTGCTTAGCCTGATTGACGCACTCAGGGTAGGTCGGGTGCGGGAGCAACGCTTGGCAGAAGGTGAACTTGAAAACAGGCTCGTCAGTCTATGAACCAGCAGATATGGATGCTGGAAACAGTCGCCCGGGTACTCTCTCAAGTACCTACTACCATCGTCTTCACAGGAGGGGCAACAATATCGCTTTATCTGGATGAAGCTGCGGCCCCCGACATTCGACCTACTGATGATGTTGATTGTGTCGTCGAAATCATATCCAGAGCTGAATACTACCGACTATCAGACTTGTTGCGTACCCTCGGACTTCAAGAAAGTACAGATCCGGGCGCACCACTGTGTCGCTGGCAGTATGAGGGCATTTTAATTGATGTCATGCCGTGCGACTCCTCTGTATTGGGGTTTTCCAATCGCTGGTACAGGCCGGGTATTGCTAACTCTATTTCTTACCAACTCCCAAGTGGCAGGCAAATTCTAATTTTTTCAACGCCTTACATTCTAGCTTCCAAAATAGAAGCTTTCATTGGTAGAGGTGGGGGTAACTTTTATTTTAGTTCTGATATTGAAGACATCGTGGCATTACTCGACGGGCGTTTTACTTTGTTTGAGGAAGTGGAGCAAGCAGACGAAGAAGTGAAAGGATTTTTATCAACATGGTTTAGAAATGAGCGAAAAAATCTGTGTGACATCGGGCCGATGTTCCTCTCGCCTGCTGCTAGAAATTCAGGTCGCGCTCGATTGCTATTGCAAAGAATTGAAAAGCTAGCGATATTAGTTGACTGCTAGCAAGACACGACAGCGAGCCCGAGTCTGGTGACGAGGGCTACAGCCATGCACTTTTTTGACAATAACAGGCTCAAAACCCTTGCAGGGACTACTTTTCCTATCAATTCAGCAATTCCTAATTAAGTGGTGCTTCTGGATCGAGTTTGTTAACCTGCTGTCGCCGGAACAATTCTTGTGAAAGTTTGGGCCACCGTTGCAGAGTGGGGTCTTTTGCAATTACCAACTGTGCTGCTTTCCTAGCTTGCTCTAGTATGGCCTGGTCGTTGATTAAATCAGCCTTGGCAAGTTCTGGCAGTCCGGCCTGCTGGGTTCCTAATACCTGACCTGGCCCTCGCAATCTCAAATCTATCTCTGCTAGAAAGAAGCCGTCTTGCGAAGTTTCCATTACCTTCAGCCGCTCTCTCGAATTGCTGGATTTGGAATCGCTCACCAACAAGCAGTAAGATTGTGCCGTACTCCGTCCTACCCGGCCTCTGAGTTGGTGCAATTGCGACAGTCCAAATCGTTCCGCGTGTTCGATTAACATGATGGTGGCATTGGGGACATCAACTCCGACTTCAACAACCGTAGTGGACACAAGAATTTGAGTTGTATGGGCAACAAAGTTGGCGATTTCTGTTTCTTTCTCGGCTGAACTCATACGGCCGTGTAGCAGCCCGATATTGACATTGGGGAAAACATTTTCAGTCAAGTACCGATGTTCCTCAATGGCGGCTTTGAGGTCAAGCTTTTGGGATTCTTCGACAAGTGGCAAAATGATGTAGGCTTGATAGCCCAGTTGGATTTGTTGTCGAATTTTTTCGTAAGCTTTGTGGCGAGTTCTACTCGTAAATAGTTGAGTTTGAATTGGCTGTCTTCCCGGTGGCAGTTCGTCCAGCAGGCTGATGTCTAAATCTCCGTGCAGTGTCAGGGCTAAAGTTCTGGGGATGGGTGTGGCTGTCATTGTCAGGATGTGAGGGCTAAGGCCTTTTTGCTGCAACTTGAGCCGCTGTTGAACTCCAAATCGATGCTGTTCGTCGATCGCCACTAAACCCAGTTTCTTAAAGCTTACAGTATTTTGAATCAGTGCGTGAGTACCGATTAGCAGGGGAAGAAGCCCCAAGTTTAATCCTTTGGCAATCTCTTGGCGACTCTTAGCTGTTGTGGAGCCTGTTAACAGCGTTACAGACAATCCCAGCGGCTCAAACCATTCACTGAGTTTGCGGTAGTGTTGGGAAGCTAACACTTCAGTCGGTGCCATTAGTGCTGTTTGATAGCCGGATTGAATTGCCGCAAGGATGGCGACTGCTGCTATTACTGTTTTGCCGGCACCGACATCCCCTTGTACTAAGCGATTCATCGGAGTTGGTTTGCTCATGTCTGACAGAATTTCGCCAATGACTCTTTGCTGTGCTTTGGTAAGGGTAAAAGGCAGATTTTCGTAAAGTTGAGCCAGTAGTTTTCCTGTTGAGCTTAGGGAGTATCCTTGCTGTTGTTGCAAAGTATATCGGTGCTGTAACAGCCTTAATTGTAAGTAGAAGAATTCATCAAAAACTAAGCGGTGGCGGGCAGATTCGAGAGTTTTGCTGTCAGGGGGAAAGTGGATATGTGCGATCGCTTTTTGGATAGCTATTAACCCAAAACGTTTGCGAAGTCCTTGTGGCAGCGGGTCTTCAATAAAACCAACACAGTCAAGTGCTGCACGAATACAATGCCGGACTAGCTCGTTAGTTATGCCTTTAGTTAAGCGGTAAACTGGTACAATAGAGGTCGTGCTGGCTTTAGCGTCTTCAAAGCTAACAACTTTAACTGTTGGGTTGCTGATGGTTTTACCATAGCTATCTTGTTTGACTTTTCCTGTCACTAATACAACAGCGCCTTGTTTGTAAAGTTCGACTTGCTGGGAACGCCATTGTTGCGATTGGTAATAGTTATGGTTGTAAAAGCGAGTGCAAACTATTCTGCCAGTTTGGTCGCAGACCATCCATTTTTGTAATGTAAGTTCTGGTTTAGTGCGGCAGTTAAAGATACTGTGGTTGATAATTTTACCTGCAATTGTTACGCAATCTCCTGTTTTGCTATCAGCAATTCGAGTGCGTTTGAAGGCGAGATGTTCTTTTGGAAAATAGTAGAGTAGGTCTGCAATGGTGCGAAGACCTAATTTTGTGAGTTTTTGAGCTTCTGGAACAGTAATTCCAGACAAATGTTGTAAGGTGAGAGTTAAATCCATTTTTTTTTGTTGAGTTGAATTGGCTGAGAGTTAGCCGCGAACGCGGCTCATCTCCAGAGAGCTAATCCATCTATCAACAAGGGAAGACAATTTATATCGAATTTTGTCGCAGCAACTCGGTTTTTAATAGTGGTCGCGATTAATTTGAACCATTTAATCTAGTTAAATCTTCCATCCCCGATGTGAAACTGAAAGCTCCAACTGAAGCGGGTCAACTGTATCTCGTCCAATTGCAGGGGAGTTGCGTAAATTTTTAGCAGGGCTCTGATACGTAAATGAACACGTAACAGCCGTGAGGCTCCCAAAGCTTTATGTCCCCAGCTTCAAGACGCAACAAGAGGCGCCAGCTTCTGGAACTGTACGGAAACCGCTGCCACTGGTGCAAAAAGTCTATGCAGAAATCGGAAAGAACTATTGAACACTTACAGCCGAAAAGCTTGGGCGGGTCTAACGCACTCCCTAACCTGCGTTTAGCTTGCTTCACTTGCAATAACTCGCGCGGTAACAGTCTCCTTCCTCCCCGCACCGCCCGCGAATCAGCCCAAGCCCAGAGATAAGTCACTTGCCGTTTATTAATTTTTAACTCTCTTAACACAGGTTATCGATCGACTAATGAGACAATACAGAGCAGACTAACTCGCTCTTAAAAAAAGTGGCATGGACGATCGAGATGAACGGTTAAGCGCTTTAATCGCACAGGTGCGCCAAAACCCAGCCCCAAGCAGAAAATGGCGAACAGCCATGAATCAGCTATTGCGGGAAATTCAGCAATTACCAGAACTTAAAAAATCAACTCATCCAAATTATCCCGAAGCCTTAAACCTTACTTTAGAATGGGTGAGCCGCAAAATTACTCAATTTGAGCAGCGCCAGCCTTCTATTTCAACAAGTTTGAGCAATTGGGTTAACGGCTATCTGGGTTGGCGAATTCAAGATTTGTCTTCTCCTGAAAAAAATGCTCCAATTAGTTTAGATGCTCCGATTGCGGTGGATGCTGGGGCAAGAACTCGGCTCGAACAGTTACCTGATTTTACGCTCAGTGGGTTGGATGGCATGATTGAAAGCGCTCAGAAAGAAACCATTCAGCGGATTGGTCTCGAACTCGAACTTTACATCGAGCAAGATCCCGAAGAAAATCTCAGAAATAGCTATCCTCGTTCTTACCCAGAGTGCAACTGCCAATTGCTCAGCTTGAGAAGAGTGTTAAAAGACCCTCCTGACAAGTTTCAAGACTTAGCAGAAGAGTTAAAAGTTAAGTACACAACCCTTAATTCTCATTGGAAGAGAAAATGTGAACCACTACTGCAAGAAATAGCTAGCAATTTAGGATACGGACAGGAGCAGCAACCATGAATACCGCAGAATTACCTCTGTTAACAGTACCGATCGAGTTAAAAGCGCACGACAAGGCGCGGCAGCTTGCTGCTGTTCAAAGTACAGTCCAAAAAGGAAAACGAGTTTACTTAAACGCGCTAGCAGTTTACGCTGTTCACAGCTATTTAAAATGGCTGCAAATTGAAACTGATTTGAATGTTTGCGATAGCTTCAATCCAGTCAAAACGGCTCTAGCTAATGTCGCTGATTTGGTAATTATAGGTACTGGTTCCCTAGAATGTCGCCCAGTTTTACCTGGTGAAACAACCATCTTTTTACCCGAAGAAGTGATAGAAAATAGGATTGGATATGTGGGAGTGCAATTTAGCGATCGCCTGGACTCCGTGCAGTTATTGGGATTTGCCCCAAACTTAGATAGCTCAAATGCACCGCAACAGTTAGCGGTAGCAGAATTAATGCCGATCGACAATTTAATCGAACAGATTACTCGTTTACAAGAAGCGATCGCCTTCTTAGAAACTGACGATCCAGTGGCGGTACAGGTGCGAGCTCAGATAGAAACTCAATCGCGCAGCAATATTATTGCCCAATTGGAGCGCATTTACCGAACTTGCGAGGAGTACGAGTGGCGGTACGCTGCGGGAGAAGTGTTAGCCGGTAGCCCCGCAGGAGGAGAGTTGACTCGTGAAAGCGCCGACAGCGCCGACAGCGCTGACACTGATTTACAAGATTTAGCCGAAGATTTGCTGGAGAAGTTAGCAGAAATATGGAGGGATGCTGCGTAATTTTGGAACGTATCGCTGATGTGTATATGTAGTCTCCATTCGTAACCTGTAAAGAATATGGCAAAAGGATTCGGCCCATCGGCGAAAACTCCCCAAGCGACAAAACGCCAGACAGCTTATTTCAAGCTGATTAAAGAGCTCCTCAAATGTCCTCGCGGTAAGGAACTGAAGATTTTAAGGAAGCACCCGCAGTTGGTTGATGTTGGTTTGCTGGAAATGATGGAAATGGTCGCTACAATTCTGGTAGGACAGAGGGAGTTTTCTGGTGCTCAATTTTTAATTGATTTGGCTGATTTTTTAACTAAAAACCGGGAAAAATTCAACCTGGAAACATTCAGGAATTTTTACACAGGAAGCGATGGCTCACCAATAACAGGCACTTTTGTTAAAGCTCCGGCTTTCTTGTGGGAATTATTGCGGACAATTCTGCTAAATCCAAGTGACCAAAAAACTGTTTACTTGATATTAGCAACTAACAATGAAGCTTTTTTGCGACACTTTTGTATTTGGATAAATTACACGCTCCTGAAAAGCGAGCCAAAACTAAAAAAAGCGATCGCACTTTTTCTGATATCTTTCTGCAAAATGCTCTGGCTATTTCCACTGGGCAATAGGGCAATTAACTTGGAAATTGCGATCGCAGGTTTTGAAGGATCTGCCAAAATTTTTACTCGTGAGGCTTACCTACAAGTATGGGCGCAAATCCAATTTGATTTAGCCCCTGCTTACCGGAATCGGATTTGGGGCGATCGCTCCGAAAACTTTGAAAAAGCCCTAACCGCTTGTACTAATGCTTTGCAAATTTACACTCGTGACACTTCTCCCCAAGAGTGGGCGATGGTGCAAAATAACTTGGGTCTTGTTTACAGTTACAGAATTGTCGGAGACGAAGCTGAGAACTTGGAAAATGCGATCGCCTGTTATGAAGGAGCCTTGCAAGTTGTTAGTCGCGATCGAGAGCCCGAACGTTGTGGAACGCTGCAAAATAACCTTGCACTTGCTTACACTCGCCGAGTTGAAGGCGAGCGAGCACAGAATTTAGAAAAAGCGATCGCTTGTTATCAAGTTGCCTTAAAAGTTCGTACTGATTCTGATTGGGCTAGTAGCCAATTTCACCTTGGTCTTGCCTATAGCGAAAGGATTTTAGGAGACAAAATCCAGAACCAGGAACGGGCGATCGCTGCTTATCAAGCCGCATTACAAATTTATACCCCCGAAACCTATCCAGAAAGATGGGCTAAAACCCAGTTAAATTTGGGTTTTGCTTACCGCAAATTGGCACAATTTGCTAATGCTTTAACCTGTTTTCAAGCGGTCTTAAAAATCTTTACACCTGCTTCATTCCCTAGAGAGTGCATCGAAACCGGACTTGAGTTGGGAAAGGTAGCATTGGCTACTGGCAAAAAGGCAGAAGCTTTTGAAGGTTTTGAGATTGTAATTGAAGCTGTAGAGATGCTCAGCCGCTGGGGTAATTCTGAATCTTTACATCAAGAAATTTCCGAAAAACTTTTTGCTTACACACAAATAGTAGGGCTTTGCCTGAACTTTGGAGAACTAGAAAAAGCTAGAGAATATGCTGAGCGCTCAAGTCTTCCTGTTATTTTAAGCTTATTAGAAAATGTTAAAATCCAGCAAACAACTTCTATTTCATTATTTCTTACTAAAGTCTTAGAAAACGTTGCCAAAAGCGAAAATAATCCGCAAGCTTTGTACCAGCTTCTCGAAGCAAACCTAGATAAACTAGACAACAGTTTTGTCGAACGATTAAGTCTAATAAAGTTTGATATATCTCAACTAGGGCCAGGGGAAGCAATCAATTTAGCGGCAAGTGTTCTCAACTTTAGCAGTCTGATTGAAGATTTCCCCAAAGGCAATGCAGAAAACAACCGGAAGATTGCTAAGACAGGCTACGAAGTTGCTGCTACTGTTTTTACCGAAGAAGACTTTCCCGAACAATGGAATTTTATTCAAGATAAAATCTGCCCTAATTTACCATTTGAATTGTTGCAACTTATTTCGGAAAGTCAAGGTAAAATTCGAGTTGATACTTTACTTGAACACGATCGAGATAAAATTGAGAAGTATTTTGTTAAAACAGCGCAAAAACTTATATCGTTGACAGCTAACCCAGAACCCATAGACGAAATTTTTATCAAGTGGGTACAGAAAATATTTCTTGATGCTAACCCAGAGCAACTTGACGAGATTTTTGTTGACGAGATGCCAGATGAAGACGATGCTATGCTATCCGAAGTTCTACCTGAAAAAAGAAAAGAAATTGCTTCGGGTATTTGGGTTTTAAGCTGGCGCATAAGCGAATTCAAAAAAGGTAATGAGGCTAATAATTTAGAAATTGCGATCGCAGGTTACAAAATTGCTGCCACAGCCTTAACCCGCGAATCTACTCCTGAAGAGTGGGCGCTTTGTCAAATGTTTCTCGGCATGGCTTATCGTCGCCGTTTTAAGGGCGATCGCGCCGAAAATCAAGAACAAGCGATCGCCTGCTGTCAAGATGCCCTACAAGTATATACCCGCGAAGCTTCTTCGATACAATGGGCAACGATTCAAAATACATTATCTCTTGTCTATGACAACCGAATTTTGGGAGATCAGTTAGAGAATGCAGAATTGGCGATCGCTGCAGGCGTTGCTGCAATGGAAGTTCGCACCCGCGAAGAATTCCCGGAACTTTGGGCTGAAGTCCAAAACAATCTGGGTATTATTTACTGCGATCGCATCTGCGGCGACAAGGCGGAAAACTTGGAACAAGCGATCGCCTGTTATCAAAATGCCCTGTTATTCCGCACCCGCGAAGATTTCCCGGAACTTTGGGCCCAAACTCAAATGAATCTGGCCTCTGCCTACCGCCACCGACTTCATGGCGATCCGGTAGAAAATGTTGAAAAGGCGATCGCAGCGAACCTCGAAGCATTGCAAGTTTACACTCAAGACGCTTTTCCGGCAGATTGGGCCGGAGTGCAAATGAATTTGGCTAATGCTTATTTGTATCGACTTAAGGGCGATCCAAACGAAAATTTGGAAATGGCTATCGCAGCCCATAAAGCTGCTTTACAAATCTTTAACCAGGAGGATTTTCCTAGAGAGTGGGCTATGGCTCAAATGAATCTAGGCAGTTGCTACAACCTCGATCGAAATGAAGAGGCGATCGCCTATTATCGATCGGCAATGGCCGTTTTCACACCAACTGCTTTCCCAGTTGAATGCCAGAAAACTGGAGAAATGCTGGGAAACATAGCATTTGTAGTTGCAAATTGGCAGTTAGCCATTGAGGGATACGGTATGGCTATTGAAGCTGTAGAAACCAGCCGTACTTGGGCAACTTCTGAATTTCGCCGTCAAGAAATTGTAGCAGAGGCGATCGACGTTTATGCAAAGATCGTGCAAGCCTGCATCAATAACAAGCAGTTAGATAAAGCTTTTGAATATGTAGATCGATCGCGCTCTAAACGTCTCGTAGACTTGATGGCAAGCAATGACCTCTACTCAAGTGCAGAAATTCCTGCTGAAATTCAAGAGTATTTACAGGATTTTGAACGCCTACAGCAGCAAATTGACAAGGAACGAGGGCGCAATCAACCTAGCAGCGACATTGATAACAGCAAACTTGATAACACCCGCGCAGCACTCGCAGCTTACAATCAAACAATTGCTGATCTGGAAGCTGACAAACTCCTAATTTGGGAACAACTTCGCCGCCTAGATCCGGTGCTGGCTGGTCAAATTCGAGTCAATCCTTTAAAATTCGTATCCATCCAGCAACTTATCGACAAACCCACTACTGCAATTCTCAGCTTTTACACCACTGTTAGCGACACCTTTATCTTCGTGGTGCGGCAAAACCAAATTACCATGCAAAGTTGCAACGATTTAGGATTTGAGGCTTTGCACGGGTGGATTCTCCAGCATTGGTTAGGGCAATACGTTGAGGATAAAAAATCCTGGCAAGAGCAATTGAATTGGATGCTAAATGAGATCGCCAAGTTTTTAAATTTGAATGATTTAATAGTATGGCATTTAGATGGAATTGATGAACTCATTATAATTCCTCATTTCGCCCTTCATCAAATACCCTTCGCTGCGCTACCCATTGGAGAAAATCGCTATTTGGGAGACAAGTTTATCATTCGGCACGCGCCCAGTTGCCAAGTGTTAGAATTCTGCCAGCAGCGTCCCTCATTCGGCAGTAACCTTAAGTGTGGCACTGTTGAAGATGCGACGGGCGACTTACCTTGCGCTAGCTTTGAAGGAGATAAACTGGCAACTCTTTATGCCATCCCGGACGATCGACGTTTAAAAGGTCGCCATCAAGCTACAGTTAATAACTATCGAGAACTAGCGCGAACCGTCCAAATCCTTCACTCCAGCCACCACGCCCAGTCCCGCCTCGACAATCCCTTAGAATCGACATTAATTTTAGGAGATGGCTGCATTACTTTAGGTCAGTTAATGACTCCTGGATGGCGTTTACCTCAGTTGTCGGATGTATTTCTATCCTGCTGCGAAACAGGATTGGGTATGATTGACATTACTGATGATGTCCTTACTTTTTCGACGGCTTTTTTGTCTGCGGGAGCTAGAAGTGTTATCAGTACGCTCTGGGCTGTTGATGATTTAGCTACGGCACTTTTTTCTATTTTTTACTATCAAGAGTGGCAGCAGGGAAAGAATCGCCCAGAAGCCATTAGAAAAGCTCAAGTTAAGTTGCGGATGCTTACGGGGGACACCCTAGCTGCTAGTTACAAACCCCAACTCAAAGAAGTGTTGAAACAGAAACTTAAAGAAACCGACACGCTCCGCAAAAGCTCTAAAGCAGAACGAGATACTTGCTCCTCCGGTTCCCAAGTTTATCGGCAATTGCATGAAGAATACCAAAAGTATGATAAAATTGGCCAACAAATTCATCAGTGTCTCAAAAATTTGGATAGAATTTGTCAAGAATCAAAGCCTTTCTCTCACCCTATTTACTGGGCAGCTTTTATAGGCGCGGGAGTTCGATAAAAAAAATAGAGCTAAAAAAGATGTTTTATGTCCGATAATTTACTTGATCCTATCTATCATGTTGTTCGCGATCGTGAAGGTCGCGAGTACCTCTTGCGAGTGGACGGTGACAGTGGTTTATTCATTGTCAAGGTGTTACAGCAAGGCTGCAAAATCGGAAATGTGCAGTGGGTTTTTCACCCACCAGGTCAAATGTGCCTGGGCGATCTAATTATTGATGATGCTGTCGTTCACACTCCTCAAAACCTGGCGATCGCACTTTTGCAGCTTGTATTTAAGCCTCAGCCCGTAGATTACCGTCGCAGAGGGCTAGGCACAGAGTTGCTGCGATTTGCGATCGATCAAGCCCGCAGGCGTGGTGCAAGGCGGATTTACGGTTCCTTGATGCAGGAGGACATCGTTAAAAATCCAAATCTAGTTGATTGGTATAAAAAGCATGGATTTCATATAGTCCCGCCCACTGCCGAAAACGTTCCTGGCGCAGTAATGGGGATTTCTATGAATTTAAACTGAATAAATTTGGAGCAATAGTTAAGACAGTTTGAAACGCAGTTATTTAAGCACAAATGAGTAAAATTAAACTTTTATTTAATATGGCTGGTAATCCGAAGACTTCAGAGCATGAGCCAAAAAACGTTCTGTATAATACAAAGCTAATTGATTGCTAGGGCCATTAAAAACTGTATCAAAGGCGTGTTCTGCCCAAGGAATTTCGAGCAAAATAGCACGATTGCCCGTGGCGCGTAATCGTTCGTAGAGCGATCGCCCAAACTTAGCCTGCACGATATGATCGCGACCTGCATAAACCAGTAGAGAAGGGGGAAGATTGGGTTTAACGTAATTGATGGGAGAAGCCCGACGGTAAAGCTGATTGAGTTCGTCTGGGGTTCCTCCGAGAAAGGCACGCAAGACGGCTCGAACATCAATTGCATCAGGAAAAGGTGGGTCATTGTATCCCCCAATCAGGTCATTTGGCCCGTAATAGTTCACCACTGCTCTAACTGGAAGCACGCTTGAATCATAAGCAGTTAGCATTGCTAAATGGGCACCGGCAGACCTTCCCATCAGAGCAATTCTATTGAGATCGATTTCCCAATCATCCGCATGAGTTTTGATGTAGGAAAGAGCGGCTTGTACGTCCTCAAGCTGAGCCGGGAAGCGATACTTCGGAGCGTGGCGGTAATCAATTGCCACAACACAATAGCCTTGAGCGGCCATGTAGCGACTGAATTCCTCATTGTAATCGGGATTGCCTCTGAGCCAAGCCCCCCCCGTAAAGCGTGATTATCGCCGGATATTTGCCAACTTGCATCGGCCGGTAAAGGTTTAGTTTCAGTGAAACTCCGTCAGGGTTGGCAAATACAATAGTGCGATCGATCCTCACGTCTCTAATTGGAATTCCCCGGAACGCATCTGCGAGGATAAACGGTTGAGGGCGTAGCTGCGCGCGATCGGATTGAGGAACGGCTGCTAAATAGTTTTCCCCTAAAACTGCTTGCATTTGGGTAGCTATGGCTGCATTGGCTGCTGGGAATTGCATCAGCGGCAGCAGGCTCAGAATTAGGGCGAACAGGTTACAAATTGGTAAAATAATGTAGACTTTGCCTTGATGCCGCCTCAAAAGGTTCAGCAGAAGGGCGATCGTATTGATAGCGACTAGCCAAGGACTGATTTCTGGTGCTCCCACCGCCAAAGGGTACAGGAACAGCGTGGGTGCTGGTACGATGACCCAGAGACTGAGAAATAGTGCGATCGCACTCAGGAACCAAGGGATAAATCGCGAGATTAAGAACGCTACTAATAAGGGTAACTTTTTGCCGTTATTCTTGGGGATCATCGGATTTTATCAGCCTAATTTTTCATCAGCTTAAAGTAATATCGCAGTTTTTAGGTTGATAGGCTACGCCGCAGATTAAGGCAGATTAACACAGATTAACGCAGATAATTTCCAGAGCTACCGGAAAATGGCAATCACTTGTAGAACAAAACACTTCTGGTCAAGCATAAGTCTTGCAAACATTGTACGATTTTTGTCCAGCCGACATAGTGTTGAGACGGACGAGTCGGACATATCGGCTTCTAAAAGTGCAGGAGATATACATATCCTGCTATTGTGTTTGCCATTTTTTTGTTGAAATATTTGCTATTTAGTGCCGGATAGACAAGCTTGCTTCTCCGGCATTATTTAATTACCACTCGATTTCTAGCTCGCAGTTGTGGCGGTTGCCATTGCTACCATTGCTGCTACTATTGCTGTTTTCTTGAGGAAATTGGAAATTTAATTCCAGTAGCTCTTTTTCAAGGGTTGCTCTTTGAGCTTTGGCTTTTTTGTCCCGCATAAGTCGCAAAGCGTGGATTATTTGACCGATTGTTTGATAGCTTGTTTCTTTGAAATTGAGTACAATCGTCGTTTCGTTGCCCATGATGTACAGTTCGTTTTCTGTGGGCTGGACGAAAGTTGAATTATTGAGGTAACAGGTGTACGTTTGTGACAGTTCCATTTTTATTATCCAATGCTTTATTTTGGGGCGCGACAGCGCTCATGAATTTGTTTCTTTTTGTCAGCTTGAGTAATAAAAAACGTAAAAATAATTTGTTTGTACCAAGGTCGCATCACAAAGTATTTGAGCTAGCGCAGTCTTCATGGACTTCGTAATTAAGCATATAAAGCTAGTAAATATTGTGATATATTAGTGAAATTTATTTGCACAAAAATCAGCAGGTTTTATCAAACATATTGATTGTTTTTTGCCCAACACTTTGTTTAAATCCTAGACAAATTTAAGGTAGCAACAATTAATCCAGTTCAATATTTGAGATTTGCTGTTTATGGTTTTGGTTATTTTGTTTATGACTTCGCTGTTCTTGCTCAATTAATTGTATCCAGATATCATTCCAGCTTGATTGTGGACTGACAAATTCTGCATTC
Organism: Oscillatoriales cyanobacterium PMM_0080; assembly: GCA_949127775.1. Lineage (GTDB taxonomy): Bacteria > Cyanobacteriota > Cyanobacteriia > Cyanobacteriales > Microcoleaceae > Microcoleus. The sequence goes on along the minus strand of CASBQF010000219.1, from coordinate 3,336 downwards.
GGCAGCAGCACGAGCGCATTTTGAGCTAGCTGAGAATCTTCTGCCAGTGCTATAAGAACGCTATCAAGTTCTTGTAAGAATTGTGTAGGCAGTTGTGAAGCTCGTTCAATTCCTATGTAAATTGTGGTGAGTTCTGTTGCAGAGTTATTCGGATTATTTTCTAGTTCAATCAGCAAAAATGAAAGTGCTTCTATTGGGTTACAGGTAATCACAGCTCTCTCAATTTCTCCGGTAGTGGCTACCCAGAAAGCAGCTTCAGATGGCAGGGAATGCGTTGTAGTCCAGTTGCCTCTTTCATCGAGAATAAAAGCTTCCAAGGCTTCCCCGTCAAGCGTTCGTCCCGTAAAGATGGCATTTTCTGAGTCGGCATACAGCCAAGAATGAGAGTGCAATTTGTCGAGCAATTCTAAAGGTAAACTGTACTCGGTGGCTAGATGCGAGCGCACTCTTGTCCACTGATTTTCATTCTTTTCAGGCAGAATTGACCGTTGTAACTCTAACTCATTTGCTGTAGCAGGAGTTACAGGTGCAGTTGCTGCTAGCTTAGATGGTGGCGACTCTAACTCATTTGCTGTAGCAGGAGTTGCAGGTGCGGTTGCTGCTAGTTCAGATTGTGACGGTTCTAACTCATTTGCTGTAGCAGGAGTTAGAGGTGTGGTTGCTGTTAGCTCAGATTGGGGCGACTCTAACTCATTTGCTGTAGCAGGAGTTGTAAGTGCAGTTGCTGCTAGCTCGGATTGTGGCGACTCTAACTCATATTCCTCAGCCTCGCTGGGGGCTATCGCTAAGTGTTGTGGCTGCATTAAAGCTTCAATTAGGGCGTTATCTCGCTGTTGGTTATAACTAATACCTCGATGCTTCTGCAATCCATAAAAAGTGTAGGCTTTACCCAACTGAGAGCCACTTAAAGCTACCCCATCTAAATTGTAAGAAATGCCTTTACTGAACCCAGTTCGAGTCAGTCCGACTTGTACCTCTACACCTTCTTGCTGCAACCGTTCAACAAATTCGGGCATACTTGGGTTGTCTAGGGTGACTTCATCAATGAGGTCTTGCAATTGCACCCGGACACTCTTGTCTCCCTTGCTTTTAAATTGCCTGCGTTCTCCTGTAGTCGGAGCTCGCTTGTCTGTTTCCCAACTGGGTGTAACAGTTTCCAGGTTGTAGTTTTGTTCCAACTGGCGAATAGTTTCTTGGCTTCTGTAATAGTCCCAGCTATCGTCCACAACACCTCCATCTAGGCGAATGCGACTGGCGACGATGTGGATGTGGTCATGGTCTGTATCGCTGTGCTTGACAACTGCGTACTGGCTGTTGTCAAATTCCATCGCTTTCATGTAGTTGGCTGCGATCGCCAGCCAGCGTTGGTCATTTTTTTCAGAATTTTCGAGTTGTTCGGTGCGATCGACAGATAAGGAGGCGTGAAAAACTGCTACTTTCAGGTTGGGTCTTAGTTGTCGGGCGATCGCAAATTCAGCAGCAAGTTCTTCAGCAGTTTGTCCGCACATAGTACCGCCAATCAGAGCGGCGTCTTTTTTGCCCAGCACGTAGTTCAAACAGCCTTGAAAGCCTGTACCTTTGATTTGTTTGCCGATCATAACCGAAAAGGTGTCAGTTTACTGCATCGATTGCTCAGGCGGTAAAGCCCAGGCTTGTTAATAATTAGCGTACTGTAGATTGAGCGAGTGTTGCAACAATTGCTTTAATTGCAGTTTGCTGAGCGCGAATCAGTTGCTGTAGGTTTTCTAAGAGTTCTGTATTGACAACAACTGGCTCTCCCAATGCCACAACACTATTGCAAGATGAGGCCATCTGATTGAGGTTATTGCCTGCAATCCTAAGTTGAGCATCAATTTGGCACAAAACTTGATAGGCTTTTAAGTCAAATGCAGCTAGAGGGCGTGGCATGGTTCTTCTCAAAGCTGCACGGCGTATGAAGTCGCTCATGCTCAAATTTACTTGTTCTGCTCTTGCTTGAATTTGATTGTAATCCGAGTCTGTTAGGCGAATGTGAATGTGGTTGGATAGCAGCTCTTTGGGTTGGACTTCCGGTAAAGTTTTCATAGCTTTTAATCAGTAAAAACCTCTTACCAAGGTACAAGTTAACAACTGTAATTATCAACCGCTAATCAGGTGATTTTATCCCCTCCAATTGGAGGGGGTTAAGTAGTTGTACAGAATTAATTATATAAAATCTCACCTAAAAGCCTTGTTAGTGTCAAAAGCCTTTGTGTAATCAACTTTGTCCGATTACCCTGAGCCGATTCCACGTTGAGGAAGTACACTCCCAAGCGATCGATATCGCTCCGGGAAACAGCACTGCCCTGTCCTCTATCTCTATGTACCGCACTGTATCAGAGGGTGTATCAGAGTAGAGCTTGACCGTTACCCAACTATCACAGAATTTCCTTTATTTGTATAAAAGAGTCAGTCTAGGTGCGATCGCCAAGAATAAGTGATGAGCTTGTCTACTAATTAGTCAGTCTGCTGATTTACTTTTGAAGCACCCCTTTCCTTTTTAATTTATCGTAAATCAATAATATTGATAAATCTGTAGTACAGTTCATTACGCTCTGTAATTAAAGCTTAAAAAAGTATTAAATCTTCTGTTGCGGTTGGGATTCAGCAAAAAGAGGTGTATTATTTTTCGTTTTGCACTTATTAGTCGGGGTTTGTGATCACAAAAGCATTGCTTGCTACCAACAAAGAACTACAATAACCAGCCCCAACAGGCAAAAGTAGTGGGAGCATACAAAAGCAGTCAATTGACATGAAAAAGCAGGCATTTGCAGGGGTTTGCAGTATAAAAGTAGGTAGAGCGCATTTGCTGCAATTGCCTGTTTTTATACTGATATTGTACTGCAAATGACTGTTAATGTACAGCAAATGACTGATTTTAGCGGATACAAAAATTAGCTATTTTTTAGCGTTTTTTAACAAAACTGAATTGATTTAATAGTCAACTTTTTGTAGGCAAGTTGAATAATAAATCAATTTTTTGAAGTGTGAGAAAATTGGTAATGCAGCAGCCGTTATGCCAGCCTTGACAGTCAGGTAAAAAGTTGTTGTCGGGCTTTCGCTTGGCAATCGACTAATTCATGGTGTACAAATTCTCTTTTCAAGTTCACCTTCTGCCAAGCGTTGCTCCCGCACCCGACCTACCCTGAGTGCGTCAATCAGGCTAAGCAAAGCGTAGAGTTCTGGATCGTTCTTGGCCGCTTGGGGGACACAGCGGTACAGGGGCGCGATCGCCTGCCCCCTCACCATACCGTCTGGATCTGGCCATACATAAGCTTCCAAAGGTGAGGCAACCAGCTTACTTTTCAATGGTTGGGC
>CASBQF010000218.1 GCA_949127775.1 Oscillatoriales cyanobacterium PMM_0080 | reverse complement strand
TGGGGTTTCCTTCGTAAACTAGGGCGTTGAGAAAGCTGATTAGAATGTCTTTGCTTTCTGATGAACCGAAGATTTTTTTGAAGGCGTAATCGGTTTTTGGGTTGATATATGTCATGATTGTAATATTTAGGTTTTCGGATATTAGTTTGGTGAGGAATCAAGCGAAACCGATCGCACTTCAACCACTTATTTTGTTTCCGACAAAGGCTTGACATCTTCTGGCAAATGTGAATTAGCCATTACCAACGCTGGCTCCTCCATGCTGTGTTCGCCGTCGGTGGGGATCTCGCAAGAAATCAGCTCTGTGACGATGCGCTCTCCCAGAACATCTTCCCAATCCTGCAACTGTTCCCTAGCTTTGATCGGCTCATTGACAGCCACATCTACCCCCATTTGCTGAAGGTTGAGGCTGTGGGCTGCCGATCGACGATTCACAAACTCCACCAACCAAACGCTCAATCCGACTGCGGCCATCAAAGGCAACACAATCCGGTAATCTCTAGTCAATTCAAACATCAACAGAATTGCTGTCAAAGGCGCTCTAGCACAACCGGCTAGCACAGCGGCCATTCCCACCATTGCATAGGCGGGAGGGGCGGCAACGTGTTCGCCCAAACCTGGCACCATTGCCAAAAAGAGAGCGTAAGCCGAACCTAGGGAAGCGCCTAAAAACATCGCCGGAGCAAAGATACCGCCGACTAAACCACTACCGAGGCTGATTGCTGTCATCGCTAGTTTGACGAAGAGGAGGACTAGCAGCAAAGGCAAAGAAAACTTGACATCTTGGAGTATTGCTTGGACTGTTTCGTAGCCGACGCCCAAAACTTGAGGCAATTGCAGAGCCACTAAGCCGACGCAGGCGCCACCGATGACGGGATGAAGCGGTCGGGGCAGTCGTCCAAGCCAACCAAATCCTCGGACTTTTCCTTGAAAACATCGATCGGCCAATTGAATTGCTTCTGTATAAGCTAGGGAAACTCCGCTAGCCAAAAGCCCCAATCCCATGTAAAAAGGCAATTCCCAAGGGCTGCGGACATCATAGATCGGCAAAGCAAAGGCCGGCTGCGCTCCCAAACAAATTTGAGCGATCAGCGCCGAAACTACGGCGGATAGCAAAAGAACGCTGACTGACGAAGTGGCGAAGGTGCTGCCCAGTACAACTTCTAACGCAAAGAATACTCCGGCGATGGGAGCATTAAACCCCGCAGATAAGCCTGCTGCTGCTCCCGCGCCGAGGAGCAAGTGTTGCCTTTCAGGCGATAGCTGCAAGACTTGAGCGAGCAACATCCCAAAGTTCGCACCGATTTCGACGCTGGGGGCTTCCGGGCCAAGGGAAGCACCGGTGCCGAGGGAAACTGAGGCTGCCACCATTTTGGTGATCGGTTTGAGCGGGGAGAGTTCTTGCAGCCCACGGGTGGCTGCAATTAAGGAGGACATATTTGGGCCAAAGTCCTGAAACCGCCAGCGCATTAGCCCGATGATGACTCCGCCGAGGGTGGGAATGCACGCTAGTGTCCAAGAGCCTGAAGAGGCGATCGCCCCCATGAAGTCTTCCAGCATCAGGCTGTGGATCAAGTTGATCAGATAGTGAAAAGTGACGACGCCTGCGCCCGTAACTCCCCCGATGACTAGGGAGAGGATTAGGAGGAGGGTTTCTGGACTCGGATGTAGGCGGTTAAATAGCGGGCTGAGGCGGGAGGCTTGGGGAGTTGCTGTGGTTGGCGCAGGTGGCGGCAAATCCACAGGATGGGTGGCTCTCATGTAGCAGTTAATTCTTCTGTGAGAAGTTAGATAATATTACATTTTATTTCTTATTTTAATTTTGAGTTATTTTAGAGGAATTGACAAGTTAATTAAGACCTACTGTAGGACTAATTTTTTTGCCTGGAGGCTGGGCTAGGAAGGGACTTAACTGAGTGCAGGCAAATTTGAGGTGGAGTTTGTTGTATGCCAAGTTACATTTAATCTTTCTGGTATTTAGCAAGAATGCTGATTGAGTATGTTAGCGCAGGGCTCGGATTTGAGATTCGAGATTTTAGACTTGAGATTGTCAATGCGATCAATTATCCAATTTTTTGAGTCAGTGCTATGAGATTTTGGGACTAATGAAACAGAAAAAAGTTGTAAGTGCGATCGGGCTGGTAACTTTCATCCTTGTCGCCTCTTTAACTACAAGCTTTATAATTTTTGCTGCTAAGAATTCATCAGTCAATCATCAAGTCAAACATTTGCTTGCAGAGAGAGAATGCCGCGAGTGCAATCTCTCAGGGGCTAACTTAAGCGGGATCTTTCTCGAAGGTGTCAATCTGGAAAATGCTAACCTCAAAAATGCTAATTTGTGGAGCGTAAATTTGGTTAATGCTAATTTAAAAAATGCAAATTTGGCTGGTGTTTATTTGATAAGCAGCAATCTGATCGGGGCTAATCTGGAAGGGACTAATCTAGAAAGTGCTTTCCTGGAGGATGCTTATTTGGGAGGCGGTAATTTGAAAAATACTAATTTAAAAGGTGTTTTTATGAAAGGTATTTTTCTGGTTAATGCTGACTTGGAAGGGGCAAATTTGGAGGGCGCTAATCTGTGGATGGCGAATCTGGAAGGTGCTAATTTGCAGGGTGCTAATTTGAGGAATGCTTTGTTGTTGGATACTAAGTTGACAGGGGCGAAGTTAAATGGTGCTGTGATGCCTGACGGTACTAGGCATGAATGATAATTATTAGTCGGATGTCATTAGTCGTCTTTAATTTTGCTCTGCCGGATCTAGATAATTGCGGTTTACCCTTTTCGTGCGTCAGTCTTAGTTGTCTAGTCTAAATACTCAATTTTCTGAATTTTAGAGCTGAACATTTTCCATTCTCCCTTAGATTTGTTGAGTTGGTGTATTAACACCATTCTATTATTTCTGAACTGCCCGCCTCGGATTTTTGTGGTTGTTTGCTCTGCTGTAACTATGGCTGTATTGTCTGATATAGTTGTCACATCAAATTTGTTCATTACATAATTCAAATCATAGATTGAAAAACTTTGTGCGATCGCATTTTTTGTTAATTCAAACCCAGGAGAGTTTGGATCTATTGTTGCCATATAAGCTTCTATATTTTCTTCATTCAAAGCTTTAAGATTTAATGTGAGAACTGATTGAATTGCTGCTTTTTCACTGTTGGCATCAGCTACGACTAAAGGCTTTTGTTTTCTAGGTGAGCTAGTAGTCTGATATTCGGCAAGTTGAAAGAGATTTTTAGTGGCTGGAGAAGGATTTGTGCTAGCGTAACTGCTGAGCAATAATGATAAAGCTCCGAAGGGGAATGTTATTTTTAACATTTTGATATTTAAGGGTAGCATGGCTGTTATAGCAGTGGACAGTTGACAGTTGACAGTTGACAGTTGTATAACGAGAATCAAACCATTGATGCAGTACGGGTATCAGCTTTATTCATGAAGTTATTTATGTCCTCACCGATGTGGCGGTTGCTATAAAATTTATAATTAATTACACTATTTTTAGCATTAATTAGAATTAATGTCAATCTGTTAACTTTGAGCGGCTTTTTTCTTGACGATTCAGAGAGCTTTTAATAGATTGCGGGAATGAGTTTTTTGACTTTTTGGCGATATTCTGCGTACTCGGGATATTTCTCTGTTAGCCAAGTTTCTTCGCGGTTAGCTTTGATGTCAAAAAAGATTAGTAAAATTGCAGTTGCTATTAAGTGGGAGAAGCTGAATTGAAAAATTGTCCAGGCGAGGGCGGCTGAGATTATGCCACTATACAGAGGATGCCGCACTATTCCATAAATGCCTGTTTGGATTAATTCTCCGTTTCCTATTGGATACGGTAAAGGTGTGAGGTTTTTTCCTAAGTCTATGAGTCCTTTGATGATCAAAATTAAGGCGCTTAGGCTCAGAATACTTGCCAGAATCCAGGTAAGATTAAGTAATTGAGTTGATTGAATTTTGAATTCTGGAAGTTGATAAACTGGTAGTATGATAAATCCTACGAGTAATACTCCTTGCAGCAAAACTAAATATTCGCCGTGGCTGTTGTTGCGCCAGCCTTCGCGCGTGAAACCCCAATCAGTTAATATTTTCATAATCTAAGGAAGTTCGGCAACGGATTTTTTAACGGATGTAACGGATGGATTTTGAGGTTCGAGGGAAGTGAATTTTAGGTTGGGTAGACTCAAGTAATACCCAACCTAGGGCGAACAGTCAACAGTCAACAGTCAACAGTCAACAGTCAACAAATCTATTCTAGCCAGGGACGTGTCATTAATTCTAGTTGATTGACTTCATCTTGGCTCAAACTCCAGCCTAGAGCGCCTGCATTTTCTTCGGCTTGTTTTGCCGTTTTAGCGCCGGGAATTGGGATTACTCCATCTTGAGCGATTAACCAGTTGAGGGCTACTTGTCCGGGAGTTCGATCGCGCTTTTTGCCCATTTTCCGCAGGGTAGACATAACTAATTCGATTTTCTCGATGCCGGCTTTACTGAAACGGGCATCAAATTTACGGGCTCCGGCAGGTTGTTCTTGGGCAGTGTATTTGCCTGTGAGCAATCCTTGGGCTAAGGGGCTGTAAGCTAGAATTGTGACTCCCAATTCGCGGGCGGCACTGACAATCTCTTGTTTTTCTACTTGCCGCGATAGCATGGAATAACGTACTTGATTTGTTGCTAGAGGAACGCCTCTGGCTGCTAATATTTTGTGGGCTTCGCGCATCTGTTCTTCTGAATAGTTACTGACTCCTACTGCTTGGATTCTGCCTTGTTTTACTTCGTCTGCTAAGGCATTCATTAAAGTTTCTTGACTGAGCAAAAAACTGAATGGCCAGTGTACTTGATAGAGGGCAATTTGTTCTACTTGCAAGCGTTTTAAGCTGGCACTCAAGGCGTCGGAAACTGATTTTCCGTTAATCCGCCAAGGTACGGGGCCGAATTTGGTGGCTATTTGCACGGGTTGGCTAGTTTTTTTCATAAACTGTCCCAGCAATTCTTCGGATAAGCCGTTACCGTAGACTTCGGCTGTGTCAAAAAAGTTGACTCCGCTGTCTAGGGATGTTTTGAATGCTGTTTCTACTTCGGCGGCGCCGTAGTTGCTGCCGTAGTTCCAAAATAGTTTGTCGCCCCACGCCCAAGTTCCGACGCAGAGGGGAATGACGGCTGGGCCTTTTTGTCCTAGGGTAATGGTTGTCACGGTTGGTAAATCCACAATTCTTTATTGTCTATTATTTTTATATGAATAATCGCGATGGAGCTTCTAGCTGCGGGAAGAATGCGGCTGCTGCGTGAATATGTCAGTTACTATGAGTGAGTCATGCTGTGTTTATTTGAATAGTTATGTCGATCGACCTTGTGCCAGATTCAAGATTAACAGATTCCACGACTGGTGCTATCAAAAGAGTTAACCTGCTGACTATGTTCCGGCTGGGTTTGTTTCAGATGGGGCTGGGCATGATGTCGATTTTGACCCTGGGAGTGCTCAATCGCGTCATGATTAAGGAGTTGGCGATTCCGGCTACTGTGGTGGCTGGTACTCTGGCGATGCACCAGTTTGTCGCGCCGGCTAGGGTATGGTTCGGACAGATGTCGGATGCTAAGCCTTTGTTTGGGCACCACCGCACGGGTTATGTGTGGCTGGGCGGGCTGTTGTTTGTGATTTCGGCTTTTTTGGCAGTGCAGGTAATGTGGCGTTTGGGCGACAGTCTAGATGCTGTGGGGTGGACGACTCCGACTTACGGCTGGGTGGGTTTGTTGGGTTTGGTTTTTGCAGTTTACGGGATTGCGATTTGTTCGAGTTCGACTCCTTTTGCTGCTTTGTTGGTGGATGTTTCGGATGAGGAAGATCGATCGAAGTTGATCGGTGTTGTGTGGTCGATGCTGATGGTTGGTATTATTATTGGGGCGATTGTCAGCAGCGGTTTACTGAAGCAAATTGATGGGGATGTGCCGCGGGAAGTTTTACGGGCTTCGATTAATGGTTTGTTTGTGAAGGTGCCGGCGGTGGTTTTGTTGTTGGTGGGGATTGCGACTTTTGGGGTTGAGAAAAAGTATTCGCGCTATGGATTGCGATCGTCCGCAGTGAATCGAGAAGATAAGATTACTTTGGGAAGTGCGCTGCGGATTTTGACTGCTAGCAGCCAAACCGGTTTGTTTTTTACTTTCCTGCTGGTGATGACTATTTGTTTGTTTATGCAGGATGCGGTTTTGGAACCTTATGGCGGGGAAATTTTTAAGATGCCGATTTCGGAAAGTACGCGGTTGAATGCTATTTATGGTACTGGCGTGCTGTTTGGTTTGGGCGCAACGGGCTTTTTAATTGTGCCACGAATTGGCAAGCAAAATACGATTAGGTTGGGCTGTTTGTCGGTGGCGGTTTGTTTTGGTTTAATTATTGCATCGGGATTTACTGGTAATCCGATTTTGTTTAAGTCGGCTTTACTGTTGTTTGGGCTAGCTTCGGGAATTACGACGACGGGTGCCCTAAGTTTGATGTTGGATTTGACTGCTGCGGAAACTGCGGGGACTTTTATTGGCGCTTGGGGTTTGTCGCAAGCGATGGCGCGAGGTATTGCGACGGTTAGCGGTGGTGCTATTTTGGATTTTGGCAGGAGTTTGTTTGGGGTGCCGATGCTGGCTTACGGGTTAGTTTTTACAGTACCAGCGGTGGGTATGATTTTCGCTGTGTATCTGTTGAGTCGGGTGGATGTTGCCGAGTTTCAGGATAATGCTAAAAGTGCGATCGCAACTATTTTGGAAAATGAATTAGACTGAGAATACCGGGCGGTTGAAACCGCGTCTATACAGACAAAACCCGCCTCCGCGGGTTGAAGAAACTTCTCTTCAGTCCGCGGAGGCTGACTTGGTTTTTGTAGACGCGGTTTCAACCGCCGTCTTCGTTTTTGTAAACCTGGTTTCAACGGCCGTATTATCGTACAAACTAACTGCAAATGAAAGATTTTTGGAACTCTATTTTAACTTTTTCTCAGACTACTGTCAAGACAGTTGGACAGCAGTTTTTGAAAGATTTCGGTTCTGCACAAGCGGATGAGAAAGATGATGGCAGTTTAGTTACGCAGTCTGACAATTGGGCGGATGCAGAGATTAGAAGTGCGATCGCACTTGCGTTTCCCAGTCACGGGATTTTGAGCGAGGAAGGAGAACACGTTTTCCCTGATACTGAATGGTGTTGGGTTGTCGATCCTCTGGATGCTACCACTAATTTTGCTCGCGGAATTCCGATTTGGGGGATTTCTTTAGGTCTATTGTATCGCGGAACTCCGGTTTTTGGCTGTGTGCATTTGCCACTGCTGAATCAAACTTTCCACGGTTTTTATGCAGAGAATTTGGCGGACGATCCTGTATTGACAAATATGCCTCAAGGTGCGTTTTTAAACGATCGCCCAATTAGCCCAAGTGCTGATAAACTAAGTGGAAATCATATTTTTAATTTGTGTTCCCGGAGTGTGGGCATCGGGCCTCATCTTCCGAGTAAAATTCGGATGTTGGGGATGGCTAGTTACAATTTTTTGATGGTGGCTTCTGGTGTGGCTATGGGAGGCGTGGAAGCGACTCCAAAAATTTGGGATATTGCGGGAAGTTGGGTAATTGTGAAGGCTGCGGGTGCGGTTTGGCTGCCGCTGGAGTCCCAAGCGATTTTTCCCCTGGAAGTGGGGAAGAATTATGGGAGAGTTTCTTATCCAACTTTGGTGATGAATCGGCAGGAGTTGGTATCGGTATTTTTGCCGTTTGTTGAGGCTTGGAAGAAGAAAAAGTTGGGTGATTGACGTGAAATGAAGCTATCCCGATCGCACAAATCGTACTATTAGTCAAATAAAACCGCATGGTAGGTGTGATGGAGGAGTCTCCCACGCCTGCCGTGCGGTTTTTTTCAAATATAACCGACCGATGACCGATGACTCAAGTATGGTTGCTGTGGTCTATTTCTGCCAATGTGCGATCGGGTGGTTTTCTTTTAGGTCGATCGGGTGAGGCGGTGCTGGTATAATTTGTTGTATATTCACGACGAGCTATTTTTTGTCTAAAAAGTTTTTTCAATAGGCGATCGGGCTAATCAGCATAACACAATTCTCGCATCCGACTTGCTGACAGCGGCAGTCCCAATTCTATCAGCGTTTCCAAATACTCATCCGGCGTTTTCGGCGGATTCTTGAGCCTGATTCTTTGTTTCTCGGCTGCATTGCAGAAACCTTGCGGATTCAAGTTGAGCAAGCGCAGGATAAACTGATCAGGGTGCAGCGGTTCAATATCATATTGTCTGAGTTTGTCAGCAGGAAAATCTCTGAGATTGAAAGTAACGATAAAATCCGCGCGAGAATGAATTGCTGCTGCTAGAACATGGCGATCGCCCGGATCGGGAAGTTCCAACTCTGGTATAATTGCCTCATAGCCTTGCACTAAACAATTTTCAACATTTTCATTCATCAATTTTTTGGTTCTGGAAAGCTGTTCGGACGTGAGATACGAACGGTTGAGAAGTACATTTCTCATCCATTCGCTGTGAATTTCTTCTGTCCAACGGGCCTCAAGTATTTTGCTAGCAGCTAACTGGACAAAGAAGTCCCGCAGCGGTGCAGAATATAAAATATTAGCATCATAAACAACAGTGAAAATAGTCATACTTCAACCGTACAAGCCTAGTGCTTCTGATTCAGCTACAAGCTCATCCATACCTTTCATACTTTTTTCGTAACTCTGCTTTTTATATTTCATTACATCTTCGTAACAAATCCTACGGCAGCTTTGTACCATTGTGTAAGGAATTTCGCCAGAATCTAGTAGCTGCCACACATACTCGCGGTCAACATTCAGTATTATAGCAACCTGCCAGATATCGAGTTCTTTGGTAAGCGGAATCAGCTTAACGGTATTGCCGCTACTTGTCTGTTGCAAAATCGCTAACAGCAGGGGTAATGCTGCGGCTGGGATGTCAATTGTCTTCCCCTCTTTTTCATCTAATATCAATTTCAGGGATTCGCCAGACGGATGATTTTCTAAGTGCGATTCTAAGGCGCGGCTGCTGATTTTGGCAACCGCTGCTTCTGCGGCTGTCGGTAAAACAGGTGCTGAATTGGGATCTCCGGTGAATGTCATGTTAATTTGGGGGTGAGTATAACAGGCAATCAACTATGATTGTAGCAATTTTAGGACTCGATCGCCCAAATCAACCAAGGAGGTCAACCTGTGGCATACAGCGACTTTACAACTTTAGCTAAAGTTAGAGAATCTTTTAATTTAACCGTAGAAGAACCTTTAGATTTGTTTCGTGATATCCCGGAGGTACAGCCAAGTTCCTATTTGCAAACTACTTTAACTGAAAACCTGTCTTTAGCTACCGCAATTAATACCGAAAAGGCTCGCGCTGAGTTAATTATTGCCCCAATTTTATTGGAAGTCAGGCGGCAATTTAATTTTCAAGTTGGTTTTTTCTCGGGTTCAGAATTCAATGTAGATGTAGAAGCAGGTTTAAACGGGTATTGCGATTATATTCTCACTGCATCGAAGGATTCCTATGAAATTCGCGCCCCCGTAATTACTCTCACAGAGGCTAAGAATGAAAGTATTAAATCAGGTTTGGGTCAGTGTATTGCGGAAATGGTAGCAGCCCAATTATTTAATCAGCGCAGCGGAGAGCAAATTGAAAGTATTTATGGGGCTGTGACTACGGGTACTGACTGGAAGTTTCTTAAGTTGAGTGGCAGTACAATTTATATTGACAAGCGAGACTTTTTTATCAATGAAATTAGTCAGATTTTGGGCATTTTAATAATGCCGTTTCAAGGGTTTTATTCTATAAAGCGTACTTGATGCAGCCAGCAAAATAATATATAATAGGATTGGGACACAACAATGTTGTGTCCCTACTACACAATCAATTTATCGCCTCAAGCGATTAATTTCGACAGCACATTAGACAACTTAGCACCGAGATTTTCAATAGACTCCTGCTGTTTGGAATCTTTCATTGTACCGTCAGCATTAAATGCTTCAAAAGCTTGGGAAATTGCTTTCTGATCCGGGAGCACGAACACGTTAATATTACCCAGGATCGATCGCAAATGCACCAATCCCCGCAAACCGCCCAGTCCGCCTGGAGAAGCGCTCATAATTACCGCTACCTTACCAGAAAATGCCACCAATCCCGGTTCACCCGGTGCTGGGCGCGATACCCAGTCGATCGCATTTTTCAACAAAGCCGTAATCGAACTATTATACTCCGGGGAAGCAATCAAAAACCCGTCATGAGCTACCATCAACTCCTTTAACTTCCGGGCATTTTCTGGGATTCCCTCTTTGGCTTCCAAATCTTCGTCAAATAGCGGCAGTGGTAAATCGCGCAAATCTAGATAGGTAACTTCGGCGCCCGCAGCCATTGCGCCCGCCGCAGCTACTTTTACCAGCAGTTTGTTGTAGGATGCTTCGCGGGCACTTCCGGCAAATGCCAGTATTTTGGGTCTATTTGTCATTGACTTTTCCCGATATTTGCTTGCGACTAAAATTGTACTATTCCGAGTGCTGCCAAACAAAGTCAGTCATGGGTTTGTTTGTGGACAAAGGAGTATCTGTGGGCGAAGTGAATAAGATCGATCGCACTTTTACACTTCCGACTCCCAAACGCCTCTCAACACGGCTGGGAATGCCGTAACCGAAAATAATATGCCCTTTCCCCGCCAACACTACAACTTGATAGTCGGGATTGGCTTTGACAAATTGGGCTATACTTTCGGCCATAGTTTCGTCCCACAAAACTTGAGCTTGCAAAAATCTTTCAAAAGCCGTACTATTTCCTTGTGCTGCCTTTTGATGCTGTTGGTAAACTTCTAGCAGCAGTTGCCGATATTCGGCGTTGTCGGTGCGAATTTCAGAAATTGGCGGAATATATTTTTTGTCCTCTGCTGTGAGGCTTTCTAAGCCTTGAGAGGCAACTTTTCTCGTTACTTCCGATGGTGTATTTAAGGCAAGGACTGGTAATTTGTTTTCTTTGGCAAACCGCAAAATCGGTGCGTAATATTCCCAGGGAAAGCGCCATCTTTGATTGTATTCTGTTTGCTCAATTAATTGCTTTTCTGTGAGTTTACCAGCTAAATATCCGTCTAGTACGCTTTGAAAAGGACGCTGAAACATCTCCATCGCGATCGCAATTTTCGGATTTTGCCGCTGCATTTCTCGGATAATTTTTAGTTGAGCTTGGTGATCTGCCTCGCTATCGTGGGTTTCTCCCAAATACACAATTTTCGCCTTCACCAACTGTTGCAGGATCTCTTGGTTAGTGTAAGTCTGCTGCGGTTGAGGGTTCGCCGTAGGTTCCGCTGTCGCGACACTACTATATAGCAGGAAAATGCTGAGCGATAAGGCGCACAGTTTGATGAGTTTGGTTGTTTTCATACAGATATTATGACTGTTTCTCACAGCAGCAACCACAGCCAGACTCTACTATTTTAACCGATCGGCTAGAAAGCTCGATGCTTGAGTTGATTTCATAATTATCCGTAATTACTGCTACAACTGTAAAGTTTAGTTGCAGGTGCTTGCACTTTTAGAAAAAGGTGGTAAATTAATAATATGAAGCGAACAAAAAGCTTCTCCGACAGATACAAAATCTAGATATCACAGCGAAGTTCAAAATAGAATCAAAGGAGTAAAACGCTGTTTAATCTCACATCTGTCCAATTAAAAATCAATAGCAGCACCCACCAACAAAGCTGATACTTCCTCAACTAATTAGAGGGGAGCAATGCAAGTGAATCCGAGGATTCTTGCAACTCCGCATCGAAGTTGAAAAAAGAGGGAATCACTCGGTACATATGGCTGGGTGCTGTTATTGTTAAAGTTGTTAAAACAGAATTTCTGACACTAATTTCTTCGGTTGTATCGTCGTCATTAACAGTGAATTCCTGTAGGGGCGGGTTTAGCGACAAAAACTTGCACATAACAGACAATATTTGTACAAAACCCGCCCTCTTAATTCCCGTAGGGGCAGGTTTAGCGACAAAAACTTGCACATAACAGACAATATTTGTACAAAACCCGCCCTCTTTCTCTTTCTAAGAGGGCGGGTTTTGAACTAATCTCTGCGGTTATATCAGAGATTTTCAACTAAACCCGCCCCTACAGATTGTGAATTTTGTCAGGATTATTTCGATCGTCATTAACATTTAATTCCTGTAGGGGCAGGTGCCGGCGACAAAAACTTGCACCTAACAGAGAATATTTGTACAAAACCCGCCCTCTTTCTCTTTCTAAGAGGGCGGGTTTTGGACTAATCTCTTCGGTTGTCTGATAGATTTTACCGCTAAACCCGCCCCTACAGAGGGCGGGTTTTGAACTAATCTCTTCGGTTGTCTCATAGATTTTTAACTAAACCCGCCCCTACAGATTGTGAATTTTGTCAGGATTATTTCGATCGTCATTAACATTTAATTCCCGTAGGGGCGGGTTTAGCGACAAAAACTTGCACATAACAGACAATATTTGTACAAAACCCGCCCTCTTTCTCTTTCTCTCTTTAAGATGTTAAGAAATATGTCAAGCGACGACCGGATTTTTTAACCGTAGGTTCCAGAATGCGATCGATAGTCGGGACAGTCGATCGCATCTTCAGACAAAGCTATCATAGGCTGAACCGGACACTTAAGACGGTAGTCGTCGGTGAAAAATACGCAGTTAGCACAAGGAATTTGGTGCATCTGCTGAGCTCGACGCACAGAATCGGTGACAGTACGCCCGAGACTCGAACACACCAAAAAAACTAAGCCCCAGGCGGATACAAAACACAGGGGGACGAGAATAGGCTGTATGGCTTTTAGCAGATAGTAAAGCATAGGTCGAAAATTCAGCGGTAGCAGCCGCACATACATTACATTAGTCGGATTGTCGGGCGATCGACCAAAAAGTTGAAAGTGATGCAAAGCTCGATCGAGAAACCGGGCAATTATGGGATGATAGAGAGCCGAAGTTAAATAAATTTAGAGGAAACCAGTTATGTCTCTGCGATTAGGCGATACAGTACCCAACTTTACGCAAGCCTCGTCCAAAGGGGAAATCAATTTCTACGACTGGGCTGGCGATAGCTGGGTCGTGTTGTTTTCCCACCCGAAAGACTATACTCCAGTATGCACCACCGAACTCGGTGCTGTGGCCCGTCTCAAGTCGGAATTTGAAAAGCGTAGTGTCAAAACTATCGCCCTCAGCGTCGATGATGTAGATTCTCACATGGGCTGGATTAAAGATATTGAGGAAACTCAAAAAGTTACTCTCAGCTATCCAATTTTAGCAGATGCCGATCGTAAAGTCTCCGACATTTACGACATGATCCATCCCAACTCGCTGAACAACTTAACAATCCGCACCGTTTTTGTGATTGATCCCGACAAGAAACTGCGTTTGAGCATTACTTATCCCGCGAGCACGGGACGGAATTTCGGTGAGATTTTGCGAGTAATTGATTCCTTGCAACTTACCGACAAATACAGCGTTGCGACTCCAGTTGATTGGAAAGATGGCGACGATTGCGTCATTGTACCTTCGATTACCGACCCCGCAGAATTGGCCGAGAAGTTTCCCAAAGGTTACACGCCGATTAAGCCTTATTTACGGATGACTCCTCAGCCGAATAAATAGGTTTAATCAACAGGTTCGATCGTTCGGACTTTAGTCCTTCCTCATGGTTGAGGACTGAAGTCCTAACTACGAACCGATTTGTACTCAGAACTTCAGATATCAAAGTATTAGACTTCTTGCATAAGTCACAAACTATTCAGGGAATTATCTGCGTTTATCTGTGTTTATCTGCCTAACATCTGCGGTTGTTCTATCAATCAAAGACTAAGGCCAAGAAGTATATTGTAAAATTTCCGCTACTACTACATAGAAACACCTAAAGAATATGGATATCAAAAACGGCTTCGTAGGCACTATCGGCAATACTCCCCTGATCCGCTTAAACAGCTTCAGCGATGAAACAGGCTGCGAAATTCTCGGCAAAGCAGAGTTTCTCAATCCCGGCGGTTCTGTCAAAGATCGGGCTGCTTTATACATCATCAAAGATGCCGAAGAAAAGGGCTTGCTGAAACCGGGAGGCACAGTTGTTGAAGGCACTGCGGGCAATACTGGCATCGGCTTAGCGCACATTTGCAATGCCAGAGGTTACAAGTGTTTGATCGTGATTCCCAATACCCAATCTCAAGAAAAAATCGATGCTTTGAAAACCTTGGGCGCTGAAGTTCGGACTGTTCCTGCTGTTCCTTACAAAGACCCGAATAATTATGTTAAATTGTCGGGAAGATTGGCCGCAGAAATGGATAATGCCATCTGGGCAAATCAGTTTGATAATTTAGCTAATCGCCAAGCTCATTTTGAGACAACTGGCCCGGAAATTTGGGAACAAACTGAGGGAAAAGTTGATGCTTGGGTGGCTGCGACGGGTACGGGTGGCACTTTCGCGGGTGTATCAATGTTCCTGAAATCAAAAAATTCTGCGATTAAAGCTGTTTTGGCTGATCCGATGGGTAGCGGACTTTACAGTTATTTCAAAACTGGGGAAATTAAGACTGAAGGTAGTTCGATTACTGAGGGAATTGGTACGAGTCGCGTCACTGGAAATATGGAGAATGCCCCGGTGGATGATGCTATCCAAATTGATGATACTGAAGCTGTCCGGGTGGTTTACCAACTGCTAAGGAAAGAAGGATTATTTATGGGCGGTTCTGTGGGGATTAATGTGGGGGCTGCTGTGGCTTTGGCTAAGCAAATGGGGCCTGGACATACGATTGTGACGATACTCTGCGACGGCGGGGCTCGATATCAGTCGCGTTTGTTCGATCGCGAATGGTTGGCCTCAAAAGGTTTGTCACCTGATTAATCATGATTTGTGGGATGGGCTTTGAGCAGCGTCCAAAATTCGCAACGATTCTTCTACAATTTTGATATATATGGTCACACCTATTTCCATGATAAAAAAATAGCACATATTGAACTAATTGTCAAGTAAAAAAACATGAAAAATCAAGAATCTTCTAGGCGAGTTCTTGTTTGCCAAAACCGCACTTGTCGCAAGCAAAATGCAGCAAAGGTACTGACAGCTTTTCAGAAATTGTCGCCTTCAGAAGTTGAGGTTGTGGCTAGCAGTTGTTTGGCACAGTGTGGCAATGGGCCGATGGTGTTGGTGCTACCAGAAGAGGTTTGGTATAGCGGTGTTTCTGCTGAAGAAGTTGCGGCAATCACCGATCGACATTTGCGGGGTGGAAAGCCGATAGAGGCAATGCTTTATCGTAAGTTTCATCGCCATTCTGTAGGGGCTGTCCCCCCGAACCCGCCCGCCGATGTTTAAGCTTTTTTGCCACGTACTTGAATCCGTTTGTCGGTTTTTTGTTTCTTAATCCAGGAGATAAATTTCTGGAGTTGAGGCTCGTTTTTGAGCTTTTCCAGGGAGTTGAGCTCTTGGGCGAGGTGTTTGTTGTCAAATAGCGAATGAATTTGGCGGTGACAAGCGGAACAAATGTCGATCGTCTCGCTAGGATCTTCATTATTCCGCTTGGTGTTTTGTTTGGGGATGAGGTGATGGGCGGTTAATGCTTCGATTTGCCGATCGCACAATTCGCACTGCATAATTTACTTAATCCTGTTTGATAGGAGAATGGCTATTTTTAATTTAGCGTCATTTAGGGCGATCGGCTTTGAGAAAGTCAGTAAAGGTCGATCGCACTTCTGGACAAAATAAAAGCCCCCTAAAAAAAGGAGGCTTTCAATCAAGACTTACGTCTCACAAAATGTACAGCAGCACAAACAAAACAATCCAGATCACATCGACAAAGTGCCAATAAATCTCAGTCGCTTCGATGCCGAAGTGGTGTTCGCTGGAATAATGACCTTCCACGCGCGAGCGCCAAACTACCCCAGCCATCAGCACCACTCCAAAGGTTACGTGCAAACCGTGAAAAGCAGTCAATACATAAAAGCAACTGGCATACAAATTAGTCGTCAAGCCAAACTCTAAATGAGTGTATTCGTAAACTTGACCGCACAAGAAAACGACGCCCATAGCGATCGTCACGAGCAACCAATTTCGCATACCCTTCTCATCATTCTTTTTGATCGCAACATCGGCATTGTGAATCACAAAACTACTAGCAATCAGAATCACCGTGTTAATTCCCGGCAGCAATAACTCGCGATCGGGCGTACCTTCAGGTGGCCACATCGGCGCCATCGCCCGATAAATCAAATACGCGGCAAACATACCCATAAATATCATGCCTTCAGAACCCAAGAACACAAGTATGCCTAGCATTCTGTGGTCGGGATGTTCTTCGCCGTGGGCTTCTATTTCGGCGCTGTGGTGGTAATTTAGAGCCGTTTTTTCTGGATCGATCGCTGGAATTTGCATAAATAAAAGATGGCTAGTTGGTAATGGGATGTTGAAGGAAGAAGGAAGTTCGGCAGCGGATTGTGTAACGGATGTAACGGATAGAATTCCCGATTACCTATCAGTTCTGCCTTCATTAGGAAAAAGGAAGAAGGAAGAGACGGAAAAAAATCATCTGTACATCGCTGTTGTGCTGTCAAAAGTCATTAGTCTAAAGGTCTGATATTGCAATGACTAAGTAGATGGGTACAAAAAAACATTAGATCGGGAGAGGGCGGGTTTTGCCTCGATAAACTGGCTTGTATCATGGATTCCGAAGCTAAACCCGCCCCTACCAGATACTATTGTTTTTTTCCAATGACCTACTTAATGACTAATGACTAATGATTGATGACTAATGACTAATTGCTATCTTGACTTTCATCAGCAGGAGAATCAACGTTGATTTCCGATTCAGGAGCGACCAAAGTTGCAGTACCGCCCGAGAAAGTTGAAGCTTGATCTTCCCCAACGGAGATACCCCGTTTCTCGCTACTGGCGATCGCATTTTCTGACAACATGAGCTTGAGACGTTCCTCAGTATGCTGAACTTTTTCCATGCCGTAATCGTAAGGCCCGGTTGCCAATACTGGTATTCCTTCAAAATTTTCGATCGGCGGTGGCGAAGTCGTCATCCATTCCAAAGTCAAAGCTTCCCAAGGATTGTCGCCTGCTTTCGGGCCGTATCTCCAACTCCAAATCACGTTAACGATAAACGGGATTGTAGAGACTGCCAGCATATAAGCGCCGATCGTACAAATCACATTAATCGTAGTAAATTTTGGATCGTACATTGCCACTCGTCGCGGCATTCCTTGCATTCCCAAAGCGTGCATCGGCAAGAAAGTTACGGTGAAGCCAATATACGTTAATCCAAAGTGAACTCTACCCCAAAATTCATTAAGCATCCGCCCCGTCATTTTGGGGAACCAGTGGTAAAAAGCAGCGTAAATTCCAAACACTGAGCCGCCAAACAGCACGTAGTGTAAGTGAGCGACGATAAAATAAGTATCGTGAACGTGAATGTCAAAAGGTACGGAAGCTACCATGATCCCGGTGATGCCACCAAGCAGGAATGTTGAGATAAAGCCCATCCCAAATAGCATCGCACTGACGAGTCGGAGTTTGCCACCCCAAATAGTCGCTAACCAGCTAAATATTTTAATCCCAGTGGGCACGGCGATGATCATGGTAGTGATCATGAAAAACATCCGCAGCCAGCCAGGTGTGCCGCTGGTAAACATATGGTGCGCCCAGACAATCAAGCCCAAAAAGCTGATGGCGAGACTGGAATAGGCGATCGCCAAATAACCAAAAATTGGCTTGCGCGAATGTATCGGCAAAATTTCTGAAATCACGCCAAAAAAGGGCATGATCATAATGTAAACTGCCGGGTGCGAATAAAACCAGAATAAATGCTGATAGACGACCGGATCGCCGTTACCAGTCGGGTTAAAAAATGCCGTTCCTGCTAACAAGTCAAAGGATAGCAAAATCAATGCTGCTGCTAGCACTGGAGTAGCAACTAAAGTCAGCGCTGAAGTCGCAATCATTGCCCAGCAAAACAAAGGCATTTCATTCAGACTCATGCTCGGAACCCGCATCGTGAAGATGGTAACGGCAAAATTTACCGCACCCAAAATCGAAGAAGTTCCGAGGAACAAAACGCTGAGAATCCAAATTTCTTCTCCCATTTGAGCAGTAACTAAGCTCAAAGGCGGATAGGAAGTCCAACCCGCTTGGGGAGCTCCGACCAAAAAACTGCTCAACAGCAACACACCGGCTACGGGAATCATCCAAAAAGCCAGGGCATTGAGGCGGGGAAATGCCATATCTTTTGCCCCAATCATCAGGGGAATCAAAAAGTTAGCAAATCCGGCGCCGGCGGGGACAATCCAGAGGAAAATCATCACCGTGGCGTGAACAGTAAATAAACTGTTGTAGAGTTCGGGGGTGACAAAATCGGAGTCGGGGGTGGCGAGTTCGGTTCGCACTAGAGTTGCCAGCACTCCGCCGATTAGATAGAATCCAAAAGTTGTAACTAGGTATTGAATACCGATGACTTTGTGGTCGGTATTAAAAGTGAAATAATCTCGCCAATGTCTATCGGCGGGTGCTGTTCCGCGAGCATCTATGTTGGCAGTTTCTTGAAACTGTGCTTGTGTCATAGTTATTAGTCGTTAGTTATTAGTCATTAGTTATTAGCTCAGGATTAAATATCCATTGCCAAGAACTAATGACTATTTTTTGTGATGTGTTGGATGAAGTTGTTCTAGACTTTCGGGATTGATTTTTATGTCCCTGACGTAGGGAGCTAAGAATTCCCCGTCTGACATTTTTTCGGGATTGATGGCAACTGCTTGCTCTAAGTTTTGAGCGCTAGCAAGTTCTGCTTGCTGTTCTTTCACCCAACTGTCGAAGTCTTCGGGTGTGTGAACGAATGCTGCTGCTTTCATGGCTCCGTGATATGCGCCGCACAATTCAGCACAAACAACTCGGTATTCGCCGACTTTGTTTGGTGTAAATCTTAGTTCGCTGGTTCGCCCAGGAATTACATCTTGTTTGAGCCGAAATTCGGGTATCCAAAATGCGTGCAGAACGTCTTGAGCTCCAAGATTTAGCTGTACGTCGCGGTTGGCTGGTATATGCAGTTCACCGGAACTAAGGCCACTTTCTGGATAGGTGAAAATCCAGGCGTACTGCAAACCCATGACATTTACTACTAAGTCTGCTGGTTTGCCTTCGTTTTCTGGGGCAGCGCCTACGCCTAGGGCAATTCGTCTTTCTGGCTGAATTTGAGGAGCATTTTGTGGTGTATCTGACAGTGTGCCTGCGATCGCACTTCCGCGCATTTTAGCGTGCGATTGCATTGTACCGTGGTCATGATTACCCATCGGATCGAGGCCACCCATTGAGTTGTAAATCTCAAAGCTGTAGACTCCGATACCTAAAATAATCACCGCTGGTAGGGCTGTCCAAAGAATTTCTAAGGGAAAGTTATCATGCCAAGCTGGCCCGTCTGTATTGTCTCCCTCACGACGGCGATATTTAATTACAGCAACGATGAGCACTCCGTGGACTAGGATAAATAATCCTACGCCAAGTGTCATCATTGTGTTGAATAGTCCGTCTATCTGGGATGCTTGAGCCGAGGCGGCGATCGGCATTAATCCATGATTCTGGCCGTACCAGAGACTGATTAGAGTCACTCCGATGCCGGCGAGCATGGTGAGGATGGAACTTGGAATGTTCAAGCTGGTACCTTTTAGTAGCGACACTTCTTCGCTGGAACACTTAGGGAAGCGCCTCTGGGTTGTCGATTTTTAATTGTAGGTTGACATTTTGAACACAATGCCTATCTTAAGGCTTACTTAAGGCTTAATTTTTTTTGGCGATCGCCCTTTCGCATTGAATACGTCTTTTGTCTCTTGACAAAAATGACTAAAAATGATATCAGAGCGATCGGTTTGGCTGCTAAATTTCAGATTTTTTCTCAAACACCATCAAATGCTGCTGAGGTAACATCTCTTTTGTCTCTTTCCATACTAAACCGACGGCTGCCATTTCTTTTTTTACCTGCTTCTGCGTCATTTTGTGCAAACCTTTAATGGGAAGCAGCGGATTTTCGCCCCGATACTCGATCGATACTGTGCGGCCTCCCGGTTTGAGGGCTTTCACAATTCCTTGCA
Source organism: Oscillatoriales cyanobacterium PMM_0080 (assembly GCA_949127775.1). Taxonomy (GTDB): domain Bacteria; phylum Cyanobacteriota; class Cyanobacteriia; order Cyanobacteriales; family Microcoleaceae; genus Microcoleus. The sequence continues at coordinate 7,608 of CASBQF010000218.1, read as the reverse complement.
TCATTTCTCTGGGATAAGCAAATTCGTGATAAGCATCAACCATCACAACTAAATCCACGCTGTTTTCTGGCAAATTGGGATTATCGATACTACCCAAAACTGGCTCAACATTAGTGATATTTCGTTCTTGTTTGTTCAATTCAAGAAAATTGATCATTTCTGGCTGCACGTCAACGGCTAAAACTTTTCCTTGGGGAACTAAGGGAGCAATCCGAAAGCTGAAATATCCGGTTCCTGCTCCAATATCTGCTACAATGTCGGTTGGTTTTAAATCGAGATTGTTGACTAATCTAGCTGATTTTTCTTCCATGCCGCGAGATGGTCTTTCTAGCCAACCAGCGCCTTGATATCCCATAACTTGGGCGATTTCTCTACCCATGTAAAATTTGCCAATTCCATCGGGATTGTGGACGGTTCGCTCTTGATAAATGGTGTCATTGTTGCCGCTCAATGCTTGTGCTGCTGCACAGGCATTGAGCGGCAACAGGCAAAGAATTGTGAGGATTATTACTGTTAATGGTTTAATTAATTGTGCGGTCTTTTTCATGAGATTTATGATTTGGTATTTTGTATTTGAATGTTTTCTCGTGATCAGGCTCGGACTAAAAATCTGTCAATACAATCTAACCGTAGGGTGCGCATTCGCATCGGCTAATATCGTAGTTTGTAGTGCGCATTGCGCACCTGCTAATCTTGTAGCGTATGTCGAAAAGTACCGAAAGAGTCGATCGCTGCGGGAATGGGAAACGAAGTCAATCGGTGCGCATTGCACTACAAACTCTTCCTTTTAGGTAAAGGTCGCTGTCAACTGTCAACTCTCAAGTGTCAACTGATTTACAGCGGATTATAGCAATCTGATTGTACCATAATTTGCGTCGATTTCGACTTGTTTGCCGATCGGCAAAGTGAACTTGTCTCGGATGTGTCCCGTCATCGAACCGTACCACGCGGGAATATTCAAGGGGCGAATCAGATCCGTAAAGACTTGAGTTAAGGTTAAGGACTCTTGGGGTTTTTCGGCTTCGCACTTGGTACACTGTCCGAAGATGAAACCGGATATTTTATCGAGAATGCCTGCTAATTTGAGCTGTGTCAACATTCGATCGATCCGATAAACTTCTTCGCTAACTTCTTCGACAAACAAAATACTATTTTCCCATTCTGGTAAATAAGCAGAACCTACCATTGCGGCAATTACTGATAAATTGCCACCGATTAGTTTGCCCCTAGCAGTGCCACTGCGGATTGTTTCAACTTTTACGCTTTTGGAGTTTTGCAGCGTCATCGAACCTCCATCAAACAAAACTTTTTTAAGGTGATCTATGGTAAAGGGACTCCAACTTGATACACCTAAAGGGCCGTGGAAAGTAACTATATTTGTTTTAGCATAAATTGCCAGTAATAGCGCAGTAATATCGCTGAATCCCATGACGATTTTGGGATTGTTGCCGATCGTATTATAATCCAGAAGCGGCAAGATCCGACCGCAGCCCCAGCCGCCCATCCCAGTGAAAATAGCTCGCACTGAGTCATCCGCAAAGGCTGCGTTGACATCGGCGGCGCGATCGGCATCTTTGCCTGCTAAGTAGCCGTAGCGGTCATAAAAATGCTGGCCTAATTTAACTTTTAAACCCAGTTGATCCAGCACTTTAAAGAAATTCTGAACTTCTTTTTCGTAAGTGAAAGCGGCAGGATTGATTAAAGCTACAGTATCACCGACTTGCAGGCGGCGCGGCTCGATCGCACTTTTGGGAAATAAGTTGTTTTGGGCGATGGGTAAAAGCTGAGTACCAATAGCAGTCAGCCCAAAAGTTCTGAGCAAATAGCGGCGCGGCAGAGTCATAGGTGTTAAGTAATTTGTGCTATAATTGTATAGCAAAACTTCCGCCAGCTCAGCTAAAAATTGCCAGTTTCCAATGAAAACAGCCCGTAAAATCTCAGCGAAAAAATCCTGGGCTCAAGCTTTTGCCCGTCCTGCGGCGGAGTTTCCGTTGACTCAGCTATCTGTTAAAACTGGTCAAATTCCCGATCGATTGCGTGGCACTCTTTATCGCAATGGGCCCGCACGTTTGGAACGCGGTGGCATTCCTGTGGGACACTGGTTTGATGGCGACGGTGCAATTTTGGCAGTGGATTTTACAGATGTTGGTGCTACCGCCGTTTATCGCTACGTGCAGACAGCGGAATATCAAGCTGAAGAAAAAGCTGATAGATTTCTGTACACTAATTACGGCATGACTGCGCCGGGCCCTGCTTTATTGCGGTGGACTAAACCTGTTAAGAATGCTGCCAATACTTCTGTTTTAGCTTTACCCGATCGCCTTTTGGCATTGTGGGAAGGCGGCGCGCCTCACCGCCTCGATTTGGCAACTCTGGAAACTCACGGAATAGACAATTTAGGTAATTTAGATAAGGGATTTACTTATTCTGCTCACTGCAAGCGCGATCCGATTAGTGGGAATATTTTTAACTTTGGAATTACCCCAGGCTTGAAAGCTAAGTTGAATGTTTATAAGAGTGATTATACAGGAAAAATTGTTAACAAAGCAACAGTTACTTTAGATGGAATTCCGCTGTTGCACGATTTTGTTTTAGCGGGCAAGTATCTGATATTTTTTGTGCCTCCAGTGCGACTAAATATAGTGCCAGTGTTAGCAGGAATTGGCAGTTATGGCGACTCGTTTGAGTGGAAACCGGAGTTAGAAACTCAGATATTAGTTTTTGACTCGGAAACTCTTGATTTAGTTAGTCGCGGCGAGACAGATGCTTGGTTTCAGTGGCATTTTGCTAACGGTTTTGTCAATGAAGATGGTTCGGTGGCAGTTGATTTTGTGCGGTATTCTGACTTGCAAACTAATCAGCGACTTAAAGAAGTGGCGACAGGTGAAACTCGCACTGATGCAGACGGGAGTCTTTGCCGAGTGCATCTCAATCCTCTGACTGGGAAAGTGACAGGAATAGCAGAATTGTTGGATCAAGCTTGCGAATTTCCGATCGTACCTGCGGCCGAAATAGGGCAAGCGTCGCGGTATATTTATCTGGCAATGTATCGGGCTGACATTGATACTGTAGCGGAACTTTACGGGGCGATCGCCCGTTTGGACACACAAACCCGAAATCTCACAATTGCCGACATGGGCGAAAATCGCTATCCCACAGAGCCCATATACGTTCCAGATATTTCGTCGGAGAAAGGTTGGATTTTGACTGTTGTTTACGATGGCAATTCTGATAAAAGCGAAGTCTGGATATTTGACAGTGATGGACTTTCTAGCCCTCCTATTTGTACGTTAGAATTGCCTGGTGTTATACCTTTGGGCTTTCACGGTACTTGGAAAAATGCCGTCTGAGGAGTTTGTAAAGAAGTGTTGCGGAAGATTTATTAAAAATTGTTGCGGCTTATCGATCCCGTTGTTACTGTGTGTATGGAGACGAAAAACTCATATCTAGGAGGTTACGGTTAACAGTTGACAGTTGACAGTTGACAGTTGACAGCTTTGGTGAATTCCCGGCGAATGAATTCGCGGCTACACAAGCAAAGTCTGCCTCCGCAGACTGAAGAAGGATAACCAATTCGGCGAATGAATTCGCGGCTACACACACAAAGTCCGCCTGTGCGGACTCAAGAAAGAGGGAAATTAAGCCAACATTGGTATAATTTCTCACCTTGTTCTCCCATCTCAGGTTTGTCTGCTTGAATGAGGTTGACTTACCAGATTCCTGACTAATTTCTGGTAAATCAAAGTTTAGTTCAACTCACGTGTACGTTGGCGATTCAAAAGTTTTGAGTTAACTCCACAAAATTCATAACTCGCAACTTATAACTCCGTGCACGGTGAGCTTCAAATCCAGAGGGTTTTATCTATGCAACTTCAAGGAAAGACGGCTTTAGTTACAGGGGCTTCACGTGGAATTGGGCGATCGATCGCCCTAGAATTAGCACGACAAGGCATCAAACGTTTGTTGATTGTGGCACGCAACCGCCAGCAATTAATTGAATTGGCAGAGGAAATCGATGTTCTTGGTGTAGAAGTAGTGCCATTAGCTTTAGATTTAACTCAGTCGGTGGCGGTGAATATTGCGATCGCCCAAGCTTGGCGAGATAACGGCCCAATTCACCTGCTAGTCAACTGTGCAGGCGTCGCCCACCAAGCATCATTCTTGCGATCGCCACTCCCATTAATTCAGGAAGAAATCGCCTTGAATTTGCTCGGAACATATACAATTACTAGGTTAGTGGCGAGACGAATGGCTGCGCAAAAAGACGGAACAATTGTCAATGTTTCGAGCTTAATGGGCAAAATAGCCGCTCCTACAATGGCGACTTATTCTGCTACCAAATTTGCCATTTTAGGCTTTACCCAAGCTTTACGCAGCGAGTTAACTCAGTACAATGTGCGAGTCACAGCTTTGCTACCATCTCTAACAGATACCGATATGGTGCGAGACTTGGAACAATTTCGTTGGGTAGTGCCGACAACTCCCGAAAAAGTTGCCCTAGCACTTGTCGCGGGTTTGCACAAAGATGCGCCGGAAATCTTGGTGGGATATCAAAGTCATTTAGCAGTTTGGTGTCACAGAATTGCGCCTTGGCTGCTGGATTGTGTGTTGCGGATGGCGACTCCACAACTTGCAGAGAAGTCGCGCGATCGCAAATTGCGAGATGCTTTAGCTAGCGGGCGATAAACTCTCTAAGATTCCGATCAAAGTCCCCCTTATTAAGGGGGATTTAGGGGGATCTAGATATATGCAACTTCACATTAAATTTGTATAAACTGTCGCACATTTAAATTGTATATTTAGGGCAGGCGGGACACCCCATAAGAGTCCGATGCAACCGGAATTGATATTATTATTTTCCCTGCACAGGATGTTGCCCATAATAAGGCAAAGCATCAAACCAATCAGGGCGACTTCCTTGTTTCCACTCCAAATAAGCCAAATCCAACACACCAGAAACCGATGCACCCAACTCGCTACCAACTTCAATCAACTGATAAGAACTTCCCCAACTTTCCAGCTTTTCCTGCCAAGATTCCGCCGTCATTACCGCATCAGAAAACAACTCAGTTAGACCAGAATTACTGTTAACTGCATAAACAGCCCCAAACAATTGCCCGCGCTGTGCAGGCATTTGCAGCGCAATATCATCTCTCAAAAGCCCCCCCTTAGCAAGGGGGGGTTGGGGGGGTTCTAATTCCAAAAGCCTCGAAGCCTGGGGGGGTTCCTCACTCAAAAGCCCCCCCTTAGCAAGGGGGGGTTCTAATTCCAAAAGCCCCCCCTTAGCAAGGGGGGGTTCTAATTCCAAAAGCCTCGAAGCCTGGGGGGGTTCCAACCAAGCCACAGCCGCCAAAGTTGAAATCGCAAAAACCGGAATATCCAACTGTTGAGCCAAAGTCCGCGCTGTCACCATACCCATGCGAGTCCCCGTAAAACCTCCGGGCCCCTTTGCTACTGCAATAAAAGCCAAATCCGCCCAAGTTTGCGGCTGGATAAACTCTACTAAATGCTGGTGCAAATCCGTTGCTAAACTGCGCCCCAAATTCCAAGTTTGGCAGCGATAATCGCCTGAAAAATTGCTAATTGCTAAACCTAATTCGGGTGTTGAGGTGTGCAACGCTAAGCCGTATTTTTTAACGGATGTTCCGTCTGGGGGATTGCTATTCACGATTACTGATAATTTTCCTTCACAAAAAACAGAGGCAAAGCGACAACCAAGCAACCCAAAAGAATGCCAAATACTCCCGTGTTTAAAATCCTTGAATTACCCATGCCACCAGTTATCAAAAATAAGACTACTAAACTGGCAAATAAATTTTTATTCGCAAATTCTTTCTCTTGAGAAACTTGATGTTTTACTACCATAAAACCGGATGCAACTATTAGCGCGAACCAAGAATTAAAGATGACTATTTGAGAGCCAAAGATAAACCAAACTAAAGCAAACATGAGCGAATCGAGCCAGAAATCCTGATTTCTCAACTTCGGCAGCCAAAATTCTTGGGTACCAACAGGGGCGATTTTCTTGGCTAATTGATTGTGTTGCAGCCGTACGAGTTTGTTTCTCAATTGAATCTTGGGATCGATTTGCAATACTTCCTTCCACTCGGGGACGCGAGAATTGTTGACTCTTCCCAATAGCTTAATGGCTGCGACTTTGTTTAACTGCAAATCGGTGATTCTGGTGGCAATTATTTGGGATAAGTGCGGATAGTAAACGGGGTTGTCTTCGGTTCTGTTGATGACTATATTGAGCTTTTGCTTGGCTTGACTGACTTGAATTGTAACATTGTACGGGCCGATCGCACTTTGTAAAGCTTCCTGAATTTCCGCTTGCTGTTCCAGACTGAAAATCCCCGGTGCTGCCGCCAGTGCAGGCTTCGATTCTGCGGGGGTTTCCGGCGTATCTAGCACGGGTTGCGCGTCTAAATATACCCGTTTGGGGTTCAAGTGGCGGATGACTGCGGATGCTGAATTGTAGCGTCGGTTGGTGGCACTTTGGAGCATTGTATCGAGGATGCGGCCGAAATCGTCGCTAACAGCACTCTTCAAATAATTGCGCCAAGCCCAAGAATCTTCTGTGCTATCGAACAAGTCGAAGGGAGGAATGTGAGTTAGTAAGTGAATGCAAGTAACGCCCAAACTGTAGATGTCGCTGGCAAAAACTGCTTTTCCCATCAATTGTTCTGGGGCTATATAAGCAGCACTGCCGATGATTGTACCAGTTTGTGGCAAGCCAGTTTCTGTTACCTTCTTGGCTGCACCAAAGTCTACTAAAATTATATCTTTTTGGAAAGGAGAGGGTTGATAGGAATTTTCTAAGGCGGGTAAAGGGGCGGGAGATAGTCGGCGGCGAATGATATTGGCTGGTTTGATATCACGGTGAATGACTTTGGATTTGTGCACGAAGTGGAGCACTGGTAATAAATCGTTGAGGATTTGCCGAATTTGAGTTTCGGTGAATGCTCCTTTTTGTGCTAATTCTTGGGCTAGGTTTTTGCCGTCGATAAATTCTTGTACTAAATATTGTCTGCCTTCTTGTTCAAAATGCGCGATCAATTCGGGAATTTGGGGATGTTTCCCCAAGGTTTCTAGCTGGGCGGCTTCTTGGTGAAATAGTTGGGCGGCTTTTTCGGCTGCGGTGTTTTGCAGCAAAAATTGCTTGATGACGCACTGCGAAAACATCGGCGGTTTGGTTTCATCAACTGCTAGAAATGTTCTGCCAAATCCTCCTTGTGCGATCGGCTTTATGGTACGGTAGCGAGATGCTGATGGCGGTTGTTCGTTAGTTAATAGCAATTTTGAGCCGCAACTTTGGCACAATTCTGCATCACCGGGGTTTTGCGGATTTTGACAAGTTGGGTTTAGGCAATAGGACATTTGATTTTAGATTTTGGATTTTAGATTTTAGATTGGGGAATTGAGGATTTTAGAATTGGGATTTTAGAATTGAGGATTTTAGAATTGGGATTTTAGAATTGGGAATTGGTAATGGAGAATTGGTAATTGGTAATGGAGAATTCGTAATGGAGAATTCGTAACTAGCAGAGAAAGAAGAAACAAAAAAGCAACACATTTTATTTTTTCCCCTCTCCCAATCTCCCCCTC
>CASBQF010000217.1 GCA_949127775.1 Oscillatoriales cyanobacterium PMM_0080 | reverse complement strand
CGACTGCTTCATTGGCCCTGGTGTTGCGATCGGTGCAAATGCCTTAATTGGAGCTCGCAGCAGTGTATTTGAAAATATGCCAGCCGGCTTTGTTTGTATGGGAAGTCCGTGTCGTCCGCACTATCCCAGAAAAATCAACAAAAATTCGTAGTAAGGACTGAAGTCCTTTCAAAAGTTCGATCGTTCGGACTTCAGTCCTTTTTCATCCAACTTTGGACTAAAGACTAAAGTCCTTAGTCCAAACGTTAATAACTCAATACGGTTTACTTAAGAGAGAGCTCCCTGGCACACCCCTTAAAAAAGGGGGGGACAAGAAAGCTCTCAAAGTCCCCCTTGCTTTCGGGGGATGCGAGGGGGATCTCCGGGGCATAAATAGCGTTAAGTGAACCATATTGGTTAATAACTGGTAATCAAAAAACCTTATTTTCTCAATCAAAAGTGCATACAACACCCGCAGAATTGTTAATAAAAATCTCCCATATCTTTACATCTACATTATTTAATATCGGGGAAAATCCTGTATCTCTAAGGTCACTATTAGAGCTAATTATATCATTTGTCATCGTCCTGTTTGTATCGCAAGGTTTTACAACTTTTCTCAAAGAACGCTTGCTAGTTAAATTGGGTATTGACGAAGGAAACCGCGAAGCAATTTCAGTAATAATTCGCTATTTAATCGTAGCTTTTGGAGTGATAATTGCTATCCAAGGAATAGGTTTTAACCTTGCTTCTTTCGCCGTTGTAGCGGGGGGATTGGGAGTCGGAATTGGCTTTGGAATACAGGATTTAACAACTAATTTTGTCAGCGGCTTAACGCTGCTTTTAGACAGGCCCGTGAAAGTCGGAGATTTTGTGGAATTAGAAGGATTGATGGGAATTGTCAAAAAAATCTCGATTCGATCGACGATTATCAAAACTAACGACGACTCTAGCGTCATAGTTCCGAATAGTAACATGATTAGCAACAAAATTGTTAACTGGAGTTACGAAAACCCGCTTCTATGTTTGCGACTATCCATAGAAGTAGCCGACAATAGTGATCCGCTGTTAGTGACAGAAACTCTGTTAAATATTGCTTACGCGGAAGCAGGGGTTTTGTACGAGCCGAATCCGAAAGTATTGTTTGTCGAGTTTGGCGATGATAGTTTTAAATTTGAACTTTTAGTTTGGACGAATAGGCCGACTGAAAGAGAGGTAATTAAAAGTTCTTTGAATTTTGCGATCGAGTACAATTTTCGCCAGCATGCAATCAGTTTTCCGTTTAATGATAGAGAAATTTATTTGAGAAATCCCGAAGTTTTGTCATCGTTATTTAAGCAAAATGAAAGTTCAAATGAAACGACGAAAAGCTCCTCTGAAAACAATCCCAAAATGCCTATTTGTGCCGATACAATAAAACAACAATCGCCTATTAGCGGTTTGCTGCGAGAAGTGACATATTTTGAAAATTTCACGGATCTAGAATTGCGCCAATTGATTGAAGTTGGATACCGCCAACGGCTACGAGCGCAAGAATTTTTGTTCCGAGAAAATGACCCAGGAGATGCTTTTTACATCATCCTTTCCGGTTCAGTGGAAGTGTTTGTCGAAGCTATTAATAAACATTTGACAAATCTCGGTGCGGGCAAGTTTTTGGGTGAACTTTCTTTGATGTTGGGAATTCCCAGAACTGCTTCGGTGAGAGCTTTGGAAGAAACAATTTTGTTCGCAATCAATAAAGAAGGTTTTCAGAAGGTTTTAACTGAACGGCCGGATTTATCCGAACAGATTATTCAAGAAATAGTTAAACACAAGGAAGAATTAAGCCAGAGACAGCAGGAATTGCGAGAAATGGAGTTGGTAGACGCAGCAGCAGATGATGAAACTCCTGTAGAGTGGGTGAGGAGAAGGATCAAAAACCTCTTCAGTATTTGAAGTTAAAATTAATCTAAATAGGAATTGCTGAATAATCGATCGCATATTGCGTAGTGAAAGGTTTCGACGAGTGCGATCGAGAGTAAAATCACCGTAAACAATAAACCTCTTGCAAGCCCTATCTAGGACGAGCAAGATGCCCATCCCACAAAAAGTTTTTGGCGTTGCTGAGAAAGGAGTATGAATTGCCTCCGAAATTTAGTAGGGGCAATTCATGAATTGCCCGCAATTCATGAATTACCCGGGCAATTCATGAATTGCCCCTACTCTCTCATTTCAGGGATTGCCTTCGCTAGGTGAATCATACCTAAATTCAGCAACGCCGAAAATTATCACTCATTTAACTGTTGGGTAAAAATAGTCTAGCTCATCTCATCGGGCGATGGCTTACGCTACGCTACGATCTTTTGAGGTAGGGAAACGGCACTGCCGTTTCCCTACCTCAATTTCTCAGCACCTAAATTCTAATCCCTGTGAGTGTGAATTAACTCACCTTCCATAGGTATCGAAACATTCAACTTAGACAAATCCGGGTTCAATGCCGCCTTGACAATACCAGAACTCACCATCACCTCCAAACAACCAAGGGCTTGATGAAGTGCTACCTGAGCGTGTTGTACAGAGAAACGCTCCCTAAACGCCAGCACCAACTGCCGATAAATTTGTTCAATGTACTCAGTGCGGCCCAAAATGTCAATCAGCAAACCGTAGAATCCTGTAACAGGCAATCGCTGACCGTTCTTAACGTAACACTTGATCCTGTTAATTTCACCAGCATTATAAACAGCTACAAACTCAACATCAGCCTCCACTAGGTCTAGCTGAAACACATTGTACGCCGAAAGTAGCCACGGAACCTCCTGCTGTGAGAAGCGCTGAATCACCTGTTTTATGGAACCCAACTCCACTCCAGCAATCACCGCTTGACCCAAAATATCATTGGTAAATCCACCTTGAGCCAACCACTGAAAAGCTTTTTCCGGGCTTAAATTTAACCCAGAATCCCGCGCAATTTCCATTGAATGTTCTTGTAAATCAGTGAATTGACCGTTAGCCGCGTACCAATAATCAGCAAAGCGAATGTGCTGTTTAACTCGGCTCCGCTGATTGTGGTCGTATTGAGATTTCAGCCAGTTTTCCTCGTGTTTTTGCTGCTCTAATGCCAAAATAGTGTACGCCAATTCCCGGGCGCCAGTATGAGCCAAAGTCATGCCGGCGGCTAAAATCGGGTCAGCAAAACCCGCAGCTTCACCAACTAAAAACCAGTTTTCTCCTACTGTCTTATCGGACAAAAATGACCAATCTTTGGTGGTTTCAATGTTTCCCGTACTGGTAGCATTAGCGATTAACTTGCTGATGCGAGGTTCGCTGTAGAGGGCTTCGGCATAGATTTCCTCTGGTCGCTTTTTCAATGATTTATAATGTTCCGCAGGGCAAATGAAGCCGATACTGGTGCGAGTTGGGCCTAGGGGAATGAACCAGATCCAGCCGTGACTCAAACTCATCACCTGTACGCGGGTACCGCCAACGCCAATTGTCTCTGCCCATTCAGCGTTTGTCCAGTAGTCCCAGATAGCAATATTTTGCAGCCGCGTCGGGCTGTGTGTCTCGACTCCCAATGCTCGCCGCAGCACGCCAATATGCCCGGATGCGTCGATGTAGTAGCTGGCGGTTATTTGTTCTGCCGATCGCAAATGTAGAGCAGTAATGCGATCGCCATCTGTCTCTACCTTAACAACCGCCGTTTCTTCTTTAACCACACATCCCATTTCTTCGGCGTGGCGCAGCAAAATTTCATCGTATTTTGCGCGATCGACCTGGAAAGCAGTTTGCCGTCTCTGTCCCTCAAGTTTAGCAGGTCGCTGTTCATCTTTAAACAATTCCGGCTTAATGAAATTAAAATCCCAAGGATTTGGATCGGTTCCCCAGCGATAGGTAGCACCGATTTTAATCGGGAAGTTGGCAGCTTCTACTTTATCCCAGCATCCCATTTCCTGAAGCACATCGCTAATTTGAGGCAATTGACTTTCCCCAACATGATCGCGAGGGAACTTTTCTTTCTCTAGGATTAGCACGCTCAGATTGGGATTGTACTTCTTGAGTAGAGTTCCAGCAGTAGTACCAGCAGGGCCGCCGCCCACAATCACAACGTCGTAATGACTCATATGCAAGTAGGGATAGTAGATGCTAATTTTGGACATTGACGAAACATCGGGCGATCGCACCAAACCATATTTCCCGAAATTGCGATCGCCGCTCTTTCCGTAGAAAGACTTGGAATCTACCTAACTAAAATCAAAGATGGATAGTCAAAGATTAATCCCGAAGGTTCAATCAGAACATGAAGCGATGTCCGATGAAATGAACTCTTTCGCGATCGGCTAATTGTTCAGCCTCGTTCATTTACGAGGCTGAACTTTATTTGCAACAGATTTTATCCGACTGCTAGTTTCTCCTGTTCAGGTATTTGAGAAGTGTGGGAAATATTCAAATTCTCAGTCCAAGTATGAGCAATATCCAGATTCTCAGTCCAAGTATGAGCAATATCCAGATTCTCAGTCCAAGTGTGAGCAATATCCAGATTCTCAGTCCAAGTATGAGCAATATCCAGATTCTCAGTCCAAGTATGAGCAATATCCAGATTCTCAGTCCAAGTATGAGTCATTGTCGGTTCTAGCTCATTGATTACAATTGAATTGCTGTTGAATTCTGACATGATGCACTCCTTCTAAGTAATGAATTTGATCTAATTCTAAGACTTGTCTGGTTCTAAGAGTTGAAAACTTTACATCTCGTAAGCTACGCAACTTTTAAAGGTTGCAAAATCTCGCGGGGTTCCGCAAAAGGTTGGTCAAAGCTATGAGTTTTTGCATGAACCAAAAGCTCATCCGTGAATTGCGTGAAAACTTCAAACAAGTCCTCAACAATCTTAAAAGCCTCTTGACGGGTCTCCTCTGTCAATTGTATGTCTTTAATCAATTGCTCCACTCCCGCCGTCCCTGTAGTATGACCTGTTTCCACGGCTAAATGAGAGTAACCAAAATAAACGAACTCCTTTTTGGTAATTGTTCGTAATTCTTCGGCAATTAGTGCTGACATTGAGAGAAACACATCACCTGTTGCTTCTATCACTTCCAGGATTACTAACTTAGTGGTAGGACTAGCTCCAAAAGCGTATCGAAAAATTTGATGGATTACCCACCTTGACGCCTTTGTTTCTTCACTCCAGACAAACTTCAAAGACTCACTGAACTTCATCGATTTATCAATAGCCAGTGTTTCCAAATCTTCCAGAAACCACCACCAGTGATGATCGTCTTCATAGGTATGATTGTTAACTATTGCCTGAAGAGGATCGTTGGTTGGTTCTTCTCGGAAGAGATATTCGTTGAGTTCGCCAAAACCCATTGTGAAAGGAGCAATGCAGGGAGCGAAAGCTAGGCGTTGTCTTGGGTCTATACTTTGGTCTCGCATAAACTCAAATAGCCCAGATTCAGCAAATTTTTGCTTCTTCTCTTCAATCAATGCTAAGACTTTTTCCATATGTGATGCACCTGATTATGGAAAAATGCTACCAAGTTCATTATTGGATGAATGTGATTTCAATCACAAGACCTTATGTTTTCAATCATATCGAATCGTGTTCTCGATCGCCAATACCGATGCTTAAGAGCGTGCAATTCTCCGAACTCAACTATATTAAAACTCACAAAAAACTCCATTAGGAGGCTTGACCCAGAAAACCAGGAATAGCCGAAAATCCTCTAATTCGCCACAAAAACCGTCTGGAAACCGGGTTTTTGGTCTCTAAGGCGTAAGTCTGGTCAATCAAGGTAGAAAACTAGACTATTGAACGAGGCTTCAGACCAGAAGTGTGAAACTTGGTTACAAAAGTTTATACAATAATTTATGTGAGCTTGATCACGTAGTTTGTTAAACTAACTATTAAAATCAACTCAGCGAGGTGTCAAGCCGTACATAATTAAGCCAGAGTTCAAACCAGATATTCTGTTGTCCGCCCGCCCATAGTCTCTCGACCTTTAGGCATCCCGCTCTCTACAAGATATCCGACTAATTACTTAAAACCAACAGTGTCAGAAAATACAATGAGTGCCAAAAATACTTACGTACAGCCCGATCGCGCCCTGGTCAAGATCAATCGCGATTTGAGCGACCTAACACTTAGTCACAGAATAAAAGCCATGAATGGACTTCCCGGTTACCAAATCACAGAAGTTCTTCAACTTGGTGTTAAGTCCATTGTTTATCGTGGTGTCAGAGAGTCAGACACAGCATCCGTCATCATTAAAACACTCCATACCGAGTATCCCACAATAGAAGATATTACCCGCTTGAGACATGAATACAAAATTAGCTCTAATCTCAAACTCGAAGGGATTATCAAAGCCTATAGTTTAGAAAAATACAAAAACAGTTTCGCTCTCATATTAGAAGATTGTGGCGGTCAATCTCTCGGACACCATCTAGCTGGTAAAGCCATTAAAATCACGGAGTTTTTTACCCTTGCTATTCAAATAGCTCAAACTCTCGGAGAAGTGCATCACAACCAGATCATTCATAAAGATATTAAACCATCAAATATTATTATCACCCCGGATTTTAAACAAGTAAAAATCACAGACTTTAGCATGGCCACGCGCCTACCCAGAGAGGTTTACCAAAATAGCAATACTACACTAGAAGGGACTCTAGCCTATATATCCCCAGAGCAAACTGGCCGGATGAACCGCGACCTCGACTACCGAACTGACTTGTACTCTCTCGGTATCACCTTTTATGAAATGCTGACAGGAGAGTTGCCCTTTAATTCAATTGACCCCCTAGAATTAATCCACAGCCACATTGCAGTGATACCAGTTCCTCCCCATCAGCGAAACAACCAAGTTCCGCAGATGATTTCAACCATTGTCATGAAACTCTTAGCTAAAAACGCAGAAGACCGATATCAAAGTGCTTTTGGAGTAAAATCCGACCTAGAAAATTGTCTAACTCAGCTTCAAACTACGGGCAAAATAGAAATATTTATTCCAGGGATGCTTGACAAATCAGGTCAATTTTTGATTCCCCAAAAACTCTACGACCGCACACAAGAAGTCGCTGATTTGATAGCATCATTCGAGCGAGTCAGTTGTGGGAAAACAGAGATGGTGTTGGTCAGCGGTTACTCAGGCATCGGTAAAACCTCCGTTGTCAGTGAAATCCACAAACCAATTGTCAGACAGCGGGGTTATTTTATTGCTGGTAAGTTTGACCAATTTAAGCGGGATATTCCTTATGCAGCAATGACTCAAGCGCTTGAGTCATTAATGCAGCAGTTATTAACAAAAAGCTCAGCAGAATTGGCAATTTGGAAAGAAAAGCTCTTGTCGCGGCTAGGTCAAAACGGTGAAGTTATTATTGATGTCGTTCCTTCTGTAGAACTAATAATCGGTTCGCAGCCTGCTGTTCCCCCATTGGGCTCGACTGAATCTCAGAATCGACTTTTTCGAGTGTTTAAAGAATTCCTGAAAGTTTTTTCGCAAGCAGAACACCCCTTAGTTCTATTCCTGGATGATTTGCAGTGGGCTGATTTAGCTTCCTTAAAATTGATTCAGGAACTGGTAACAGACTTGGATACCAGATACTTTTTGCTAATAGGAGCCTATCGAAATAACGAAGTCAATTCGACTCATCCGTTGGTTCAAACTGTTGAAAAGATTCAACAGATGGGTGCAGCAGTGCATAACATTATCCTCCCCTGTTTAGAATTGAGCAGCGTCAGGCAGTTAGTGCGCGATACTTTGGGTAATCAAACCGAAAAGTTAAACTCCCTAGCAGAGTTGATTTTTAATAAAACTGGCGGAAATCCATTTTTCATAACTCAACTGCTTTCAACTATGTACTCAGAAAAGCTGTTAACATTTGATTTCACTCTGGGTGCCTGGCAGTGGGATATCAGAGAAATTGAAACCGTCGGCATTGCAGATTACAGTGTGGTTGAGTTAGTTGCTCGGAATCTTCAAAAACTGCCGGAGGAAACGCAGCAAGTCTTAAAATTAGCTGCCTGTATCGGCAACCATTTTTGTTTAGAAAATTTGGCAATTGTCAGGGAAAAATCTAACTCAGAAACGGCGGGTGATTTATGGGATGCGCTTCAAGCTGGTTTAATTCTGCCAATGAGCGATGCTTACAAAATTCACTTGGTTGAGGAAAGGGACTCCGGGTGGCAAGGAGATGGGGATGGAGTTGCGAATGGCGATCAATCCCAAATATATTACAGGTTTTTGCACGATCGCGTACAGCAAGCCGCCTATTCTCTTATCCCCGACTCCCAGAAAAAACAAACCCACCTAAAAATCGGCTCCCTGCTATTGCACGGCGGGCACGGGGGCACCGCCCCTACGGCATCGGAGATAGCAGAAAATATCTTTGATATTGTCAATCAACTCAATATGGGGGTGGAATTCATCACAAATCAAGACAAACGAAATGAGTTGGCTAACTTGAATCTGATAGCTGGCAAGAAATCTAAGAGTTCTGCCGCCACGCAAGCAGCATTCAAATATTTTAATACAGGTTTAGAACTTTTACCCGATCGAGCTTGGCAGAGTCACTACGATTTAATTATGGAACTCTATGCCGAAGCGCTAGAATCGTCCTATATAAATACCGAGTTTGAGCGAGCGTTCCAGCTATCAGAGGTTATTATATTACGCGCCCAAAATTTGCTAGAAAAAGTCAAAGTTTACGAGCTAAAAGTTACTTTTTACTTTAATCAAAATCAACCCCAAGCTTCGATAGATATAGCTCTTGAAGCTTTGAAACTGCTGGGAGTCTATCTCCCTGAAAAGCCCAATAAGTTCAATATTTTAATGGGGCTAATACGGACAAGATTAGCTGTGGGAAACAAACGGATTGAGGATTTAGCTGAGTTGCCACCAATGGCTGATGCTAATAAAATTGCAGCTCTACGACTTTTAACGAATATGGGTCCGGCTGCTTTTGTAGTAGCATCCGATATGTTCCCACTGATTGTATTTAAAATGGTTACTCTTTCTCTTAAATACGGGAATGCGCCACTGTCTAGTGTCGGGTATGCAAACTATGCTACGATTCACTGTGCAGTGTTAGGAGATATGGGTTCTGGATACCGATATGGTCAAATGGCTCAGGCACTTTTAGAGAGATTTCAGACCAACTTGTATAACTCTCTAATCTCACTAATTTTTAATGGTTTTATCCGTCACTGGTCTGAGCCGATCAGGCAAAGTCTTAGCGGTTTACTTGAGGGTATTCAGAGTGGACTAGAAACGGGAGATGTCAACAATGCTTGTTATTGTGCTAGTTTTTATAGCAATTATATATTTTTGAGTGGCGAACCTCTGGAGTCTGTGGATACTAAGCAGAGTCAATATATTCAAATGTTGGTGAATTATAAGAGTGAATTTATGATTTATCAAGCCAGAGTAGGGGCGCAAGTGGTCTTGAATTTGCAAGGTAAAACAGCTAATCCTTGCATATTGACTGGCGAAATATTTAATGAAGAAACTATGCTGCCAGCTTTAATAGATAGTAAAAATAGTCTGGTAATATTTTTAGTGCATTTGTATAAATCATGGCTGCATTATTTGTTTAAAGACTATGCCAATGCTGCTCAAAATGCGATCGCAGCATCAAATTACTCTGACGCTGTGATGAGTATGCTGTATGTTCCCATCCACAATTTTTACTATTCTCTAACACTCTTAGCCTTATATCCCACAGCTTCAAAAAGTGAACAGAAACAATATCTCAAAAAAGTTGCGGCGCTTCAGAAAAAAATGAAGCATTGGGCTGTTAACTGCCCGGAAAATTATCAACACAAATATGACTTAGTAGAGGCCGAGAAAGCGCGAGTATTGGGAGAATCCGAAAAAGCGGCTCAGTATTATGACCGCGCGGTGAAAGGAGCATCGGAGAATGAATACATCCACGAAGCAGCGCTAGCCAATGAACTAGCGGCAGAATTTTATTTATCTAATGGTCGAAATAAAGTGGCTCAGACTTATCTGATAGATGCTTACTACGGCTATATTCACTGGGGTGCAACCGCCAAGGTCAAACATTTAGAGTCAGAGTATCCCCTGTTTTTACCCACTGTATCGGCTGGGAAATCGAGAGGGGATGAGATTGTTACTAGCACTAATTATAGCACAAGCAGTAGTCACAGCAGTTTATTAGACTTGACAACTGTTGTGAAAGCGTCTCAAGCCCTAGCTAGCGAAATTGTGCTGGATAAGTTGTTAGAAAAGCTAATGAAGATGGTGATTGAGAATGCTGGGGCGCAAAAAGGTTTTCTCCTGATGCCCAAGGCAGGAAAATTGCTGATTCAAGCAGCGGCATCGGTGGAGTTTTCGGACATTGCTGTTGAGCAATGCCCTGGAGTAGATCCGGCAGATGTTTTGCCAATAACGGTGATTAATTATGTTGAAAGGACGCGCTCTGATGTGGTGTTAAGCAACGCTGCGAAGGAAGGTCTATTTACATTTGACTATTATATTAAACAGCATCAAGTCAAATCGGTGCTTTGTACTCCTATTTTGAATCAGAGCAAACTGGTTGGCATCCTTTATCTGGAAAATAATTTAACTACAGCAGCATTTTCTCCCACTAGGTTGGAGGTTTTGAAAATTCTTTCTTCCCAAGCGGCTATCTCTCTAGAAAATGCGGTACTCGTGGCTAATTTATCGGCGGCTAAGGAAGAGTTGGAGGATTATTCGCGGACGCTGGAAGTGAGAGTTGAAGAGCGGACACAGGAATTAAAGACTAAAGAAGCTAAGCTGCAAGAAGCTCAAAAACTGGCGCACCTCGGCAACTGGGAATTTGATTTGAAGACGGAGCAACTCACTTGGTCTGAGGAAGTATTCCGAATTTTTGGTCTTGACCCTGAACTACCAGAACCGACTATTTTAGAACACAGTAAGCAAATTTATCTAGATGACCGAAAGTTGTGGTTAGAGCGAGTAGAAGAGATTATTGAGTCAGGAAAATCTTGTGATTTTGAATTTAGAATTGTACATTCTGATGGAGGTGTCAGATATATTTATGTTAAGGCACAAACTATTTCTGATACTGGTAATGTTATCAAGTTGTTTGGGACTTTACAGGAGATTACGGAACGCAAGTTAGCTGAGGATGCTTTGCGACTATCGGAGGGGCAATTGAGAGAAAAAGCGGCGCAGTTGGAGGTTACTTTGGGTGAGCTACTTTCTACCCAGACTCAACTGATTCAAACTGAAAAGATGTCTTCTTTGGGGCAGTTGGTGGCGGGGGTTGCACATGAAATTAATAATCCGATTAATTTTATCTATGGCAATGTGATGCACGCTAGCGAATATAGCTCTCACCTGCTACATTTGATTGAGCTTTACCAGCAGTCTTATCCTAATCCTAATCCTGAGATTGTTACTAAAACTGAAGATATTGACCTCGATTTTATTCAAGAAGATTTGCCTAAAATCCTGAATTCTATGCAGGTTGGGGTCGATCGCGTTCGCAATATTGTGCTGTCGCTGCGGAATTTCTCAAGGCTTGATGAAGCCGAGATGAAACCAGTGGATATTCACTCCGGGATGGATTCTACTCTGCTAATTTTGCAGCACAAGTTGAAAAAGGATGCTGTGGGATATGGGATTGAGGTGGTTAAGGAGTACGGTGAACTGCCGAAGGTAAGTTGTTATGCTTCGGGGCTAAATCAGGTGTTCATGAATATTTTGAGTAATGCGATCGATGCAGTAGAGTCAGGGGTTGGGATTGATGAGAAAACTGCTAGACTCGAAAATCGTTTATCTCCAAGATTTGAGCGAAAGATTGTGATTCGGACTGAGGTGTGCGATCGCACTTTTGCGAGAATTTCGATTTCTGACAACGGCCCTGGTATGACTGAGGAAGTGCGAGCGCGAATCTTTGACCCTTTCTTTACTACCAAAGCTGTGGGTAAGGGTACTGGTTTGGGGTTGAGTATTAGTTATCAGATTGTGGTAGAGAAACATGGTGGGAAGCTAATCTGTATTTCCGCACCGGGCCAGGGGGCGGAGTTTGTGATTGAAATTCCGGTGCACCGATGAGCTTTTTTTATAGTCCTGGACGCACTCCTACCAAAGAAACCGGGTTTTTTACCTAATCTGCTGCTCATAGTGAAGTATTCTCGTAAAAAAACCCGGTTTCTGGGCTGACCTGCGTAAGTCTTGTTTTAATTGTTAAACATCGCGTTCTGTGCGTACCCATTTCGTTTGGCGCTTCAGGATAAAACCTAGATATAAAGGGATTTTCCAAAGGATGTAAAAGGGTACGGATAACAGAGTGGAACCGGAAATATCGGCACGCCCGAATTTAGCCCAAGCGCCGACTATTGAAACTAAAATGAGTATTCCTTGTACTGCTAACAAAATGGCAGGAATTGGGGAGGTTCCGAAGGTTGCTGCTAGTAATGAGGCTACAAAAGCTGCTATCCAGACGGCGACTAAAAGGGAAAGAGGAGGGACGGATAAGTCGAGGGCGATCGCCATTAAGTCAAATCGTTTTTGCTGGACAGACGCTGTTGTCAGGCGGGGAGTCTGAGTTAGTAAGGTTTGCAAGTGTCCGTGTTCCCATCTGGTTCTTTGAGTTTTGGCTGCTTCCTGCTGTTGTGGTAAACACCCGGTAACTCTAGCTTCGGGGCAGAATACGGTGGGAGATCCGGCGATCGCCAAATCCAGACTCATTTGCATATCTTCAACTATATTGCTGCTGGCTAGGGAAACCGATCGAATAATCGACCAGGGAAAAGCCATGCCTGTTCCTGTTAGTAATGATGGGAATCCTAATTGTTTTAAGCCGCTTGGTCGGACTAAGTTTTTTACTAGAAATGCTAAGGCGGAAATGGAATCTTTTGGGGTAGGACTGGGTGGCTGTTCCATGAGATAAGTTGCTTGGACTGGTCGTTTGGAAGCAACTGCAACTCTGGCTAATGTTTCTAATGCGTCTGGCCCACAGATGCAGTCTGCGTCAACCATGATTACTACTTCTGGGGGGTCGGAGGCGATCGACTCTAAGCCAAAATCCAGGGCGTATCCCTTGCCTTTGCGTTGTGTGTCTTGGCGCTCGATCGCACTTGCACCACAGTTACGGGCAATTTCTGCTGTTTCGTCGGTACAGTTGTCTGCGATGACTAAAAGGCGATCGTCCGGTGTTAGCTGTGGCAATATTGTGGAGATTGTGGCTGCAATTCCTGCTGCTTCGTTGTAAGCGGGAATCAGAACTGCTATTTTGGGACGGGGCGATTTAGTTTCGGATGTCTGGTTTGGGCTAGATAATAAGGCTGCGGTGCATTCTAGAAATAGAACTGCGACGGGAATTAGGAGAATTAGGGCGATCGCAAATAGGATCACATCAATAAATAGGAACGCTAGCTGATTAATTTGCACAAATTTAGTACCTTAATTTAATTGTATCTGTTAAGTTCATTGGGATTTTTTAATACAATTGCATTTTTGTCAATTCAGCGAGTAATATTACTTGGTCTTGGCCCCATAAACTCTATCCGTAGAGTGCTTAGGTTGCACCTTAACTGCTACCGATAGTGTTGCAAATCAGTTGTTGTGTAAGTCCTGACTACTCAAACTATCATATCATGTTGATTTTGCCAATCTTAGTATCTGTCCTGGAGGCACAAACTGATGTAGGGTGCGCACTGCGCACCTTACATTGTAGAGTTTTGAACTAAAAAATTGTGAGCTTCTTAATTCAAAAATCCGGCGTTGCTGAGAAAGGAGTATGATTTGCCTCCGAAATTTAGTAGGGGCAATTCATGAATTGCCCGGGCAATTCATGAATTGCCCCTACTCTAAATTTCAGGTATTGCCTTCGCTAGATGAATCATACCTAAATTCAGCAACGCCCAAAAATCCAAACTCAGGCAATATCGATGATATTACGCTGCATCCCGGACAGCAACAGCTTCAGATTTTTTTTGGGTAAACTGTGCGGGGAGTACAAATTCTCTGAGATATCTCAGTACCGATCGCAAATATCCCACTTCTGCTTGAATAGAATCCACCGTAGAAAGACTCTCAACTAACTGATCAAATTCATCAGCAGTAACTCCAGCACTGTTTAATACATCTTGGTTGAGCCTCCCATACATTCCTTGCAGGAGAAGTTCGATAATCTCACTGTAGTCAGCAATTTCGGTTCCGTAACCTTGCAATTTCTTCGGATTGATTCCCGAATGCAAAATTTTCAACAAGTCTTCGGCGGAACTCCACGCAAAAGAGGAAGCAATCACTTCTTTTGCCGCTGCGACAAGAGCTTGCTTGATTTGTACTTCCGGGAAATCTGGATCGGTGATTAAACTTTCCAAGTTCGACACTTGTTTGTCTAACACTCGCAAAGAAAAAGGAGCTAGTTCTGCACTCACCATATCGCCAGCATCGTGAACAATTCTAAAAGGATCTTCCAGAACATTAATTAGGAGGTGAATGTCTGTAGGCTTGCTCCAGTCAAACTGTCCGAGGAAAAACGGTTCTTCGTATCCTGGTAAAAGTCCTTGAAAATAAATCGGCAGATTTTTGCCTGATTCAAGAATTTTATAAAGTGCGACTTCCAAGGTTTCTGTCGGCCAACCCAGATTTCGCACGGCGACAAATTTCAGTTTTCCGGGGATGGATACAATTAGCGCATTCAGTAATAAATGTACGGCTTCGATGAGATTTTGAGCGGTTACGTAGCGGTGGGGAGCGTGAACGTTGACAGTCATACCTTGCTGTGCTTTTTTGGCCATTTGCTCGCAGAACAAGCTATTTTCCAACATATGGGTAAAGCGCACCATCCCGTAAGTGACATCTCCTTCTTGAGCTGCTTTGGAAAATTGCCACTCTGCCAACTTTTTGGAGGCGGCATAAACTTCGGTTGTAAAGTATCGAGATGTTTTACCTGTGGAAGAAAATACACAATTTTCGACGCCGTATTCTTCGCAGAGTTGGATGACGTTTTGGGTTCCCAAAAGGCTGGTTGTAACTGTTTCTCGGATTTGGATTTCAGCTAGTCCGGGGGAGCGTTGGGCTGCTAGGTGAAATACTATATCTGGTTTTTCTACTTCAAATATGTGTTTCAGCGCCTGGAAGTTGCGAATGTCGGCCGCATAGAAAGTTACTGCGCCTTCTCTGTTAAAAAGCGGGAGATTTTCTTGGGCGTTTTGACATCGGGCTTTGTCTGCGGAAATGATTTTAGTTGCGCCTAATTCGAGGAGTTTTTCGATTAAGAAACTACCGACGCATCCTTCTCCGCCGGTGATCAGGATGGTTTTTCCTTTGATTTTGCTGCTGACTGCGGTTGTGTAGAGGTGAACGGTACGATCGCGCACGTCGCTAAAAGGTTCACTTTCTAATTGTCCGTCGGCTTGATAGGCTTTGATTAGCTGTGCGGTGAGAGTTTGTAAGGCTGCTAGGATTTCGGGATCTTTCGGTTCGGGGGAACCCGGGGGTACTAGCTGCTGGATGCGATCGATTATTTCGGCTTTACTGGGACTTTCAAACGCTTCTGAGGGGTTAGATGCACTTTTCATTTTGTTTGCTCCTGTAAATTATTGAAATACCGCTGCTGATCCATAGTTGTTAAACTGATTTACCAAATACAGAATGTTTAAAAGTCTGCTTGGTTTAGGGAGAAATTAAAAGAAGACTATTCATTATTGCTTCAATCCTCGGACTTCCAGGTCTAGGCAAACTGTCAACTGTCAACTGAATCAACTGCTTAGTTTGGCGATCGGCTCTCGTCGGAACGTTGTCTGTCAAGAATTTGTCACTACAACTATAAGCTTAAGTTGCTGACTGTTGGCAATAGTCAAAACATATCTTTACGATTTCTTTGCAATTACTTACGAGTTTTCACGGAATTTTAAAGTTAGTGTAAAGTAATGCTTCTGTTCAAAAAACTTAACAATATACTTCAATACGGTTTACTTAACACTATTTCTGCCACGGAGATCCCCTCGCATCCCCCTTAAGAACGGGGACTTTGAGAGCATTCTTGTCCCCCCCTTTGTTTAGGGGTGTGCCAGGGAGAGATATCTTAAGTAAACCGTATTGCAATATACTTAAGATTAATTTTCTAATTTTTTTCTACTTAATTAAGATGTATTTTGGGCTACTAAACATAGTAAAAATTTAAGTAAACATACGCAAAAAAAATGCTAAATATTTTAGCCGAAAAGATGCCTATGGGATAGGTGGGGTATGCCCTGCTGTGCCTACCCCTTTATGTATGATGCTACGATCGCACCCTGCGTTCTTTTTTGCTGCCTTCAAAGTCGCGAGCAGACGCAACATCGTAGCCTCCTGTACGCAAGCGGCGGTCTAAATCGCTGGCTTCTGGAGAAGTTTTTGCTGCTTCTTCGATCGTAACTCTGCCCTCAAGCACAAGTTTATAGAGATCCTGGTTAATAATTTGCATTCCCTCATAAGTATCAGTTTCCATCAATCGGAAAGCTTCATCATCAGCACCTTTCATCAAGTATTCGTGCATGGCTGGCGTATTCACCAAAATATCGTGAACTGCGACGCGACGGTTGTCAACAGTTGGTAGCAAAAGCTGAGCAATTACCGCTACTAAAGAATCGCAAATTTGAATCCGCATCGCCTGTTGTTCCTCGGGCGGATAGAGGTTTAACAATCGGTTAATAGCGTTAATGGCGCTGCGAGTGTGGAGAGTTCCTATTACTAAGTGACCCGTTTGAGCTGCTTGCAACGCTGTATTGATGGTAACACGATCGCGCATTTCCCCAATCAGAATTACATCGGGGTCTTCCCGCAAAACAGCCCGCAAAGCATGTTGAAAGTCGTGGGTGTGCAAGCCTACTTCCCGCTGGCTGATCAAGCATTTTTTAGAAGGGTGAATGAATTCGATCGGGTCTTCAATTGTAACTACGTGCTTCTGATCCATCTGATTGAGGTGGTCGATCATCGCAGCCACTGTTGTTGATTTCCCCGAACCGGTTGGCCCAGTAATCAAAATTAATCCTTGGGATTTCAGAATGACATTCTTAAGAACTTCTGGCAACCTTAAAGAGTCGATCGTAGGTATTTCTAAACTGATCAATCGCAATACTATGGCGCCACCGCTGAGGGAATCAAAACAGTTGAGGCGACACCGCACGAAGCCTGGATAAAAAATTGCTGCGTCTAATTCTTTGGTAGTTACGAACTGTTTTCGCTGCTCGGGGGTGAGAATTTCGGCTAAATAATGTTCAAAAATTTCTGGCGTTACTTTGGGGTGGCTGGTTGCTACTTGCATCACGCCCCGAATCCGAAATCGAGGTACTTGGCCGACTCGAATGTGAATGTCGGAAGCGGATGCGGTATGGGCATCTCTAACCATTTGCTCGATCGTACTTACGGGTGCTTCAACAGTCCGCTGCGGCGGGGCGCTCGGCGCAGGTGCAGGAGGCGGGGCTACGGCCAAGGGTGGCGGAGGCGGCGGTGTGCGGCGGGCTTGAGCGTCTGGTCGAACGGGTGTAGGATTGTTTAATGGGTTCATTTTTTGGTCTCCAGTCAATGTAGATTAATTGCGAAAAAATGCCCGGTTTCTAATCTAGTCGCACGCTCGCTAATTCGGTGCTAAATCCTGAGAATATTTTACAATTGGGCTTGATGGGCGATCGAGCAATTAACCATTTTATAGTTCTAAGCTGTCGTACATTTAAATTGTATATTTAGGACGGGCGGGACGCCCATCCCACAAGAGTTTAATTTTTTTTGATCTGCAATTTAAATGTAGAACAGCTTATGAAAATCGGTCACAAAATTAGCGACTGGCTCGAAAATCACGCTGTCACCCCCGACTACTCTGGTTGGCTGCTGGCGGGGATGACGCTTTTCTTTTTTGGATCTGCGACTAATACAATGGCTGGGTGGCTGTACGCGCTCAGCGGTGGCACTTTGGCGCTGTTGGGAGTAGCGGCGGTTTTGCCGACCAAATCGCTCCGTTCCTTGGAAGTCCGTCGCCGCCCGATCGTACCCGTGAGTGCGGGCGATCGAATTACGATCGAACTAGAAATCGAAAATCGCGCCCGCGAACCTAAAACTTTGTTGCAAATTGCCGACATCTTGCCGTTTGTCTTGGGAGAACCGGTCGTCAGCCCGATCGATCTCATAGAGCCTGAGAGCATATACGCGCATACATACTACTTGGAAGTCCCGCAGCGAGGCATCTATCGCTGGCAAGAGGTGTACTTGAGGACGGCAGCGCCCTTGGGGTTGTTTTGGTGCAGGCGCAGCCACCCGGCGAAAGCAGTGGCGGTTGTCTACCCGCAGGTTTTGCCGTTGAAGACTTGCCCTTTGATCGATCGCATCGGCCAAGAAGACAGTCCGCAATTTTACGATCGCAGCCGATCGCAAACTGCTACCGAAGGACTCACGCGCAACCTGAGACCATACCGCCACGGAGATCCCACCCGCCTGATTCACTGGCGCACCAGCGCCCGCTACGGAGAACTGCGGGTAAGAGAGTTAGAAGTTGCCGCCGGCGGTCAAGAAATCATCATTTGTCTTGATAGCGCTGCGTTGTGGCAACCAGCAGAATTTGAACGAGCGGTAACAGTAGCTGCATCCCTATACTTCTATGCTAGCAAGCGTCTGTTAAACGTCAAACTTTGGACTGCCGGGACTGGACTTGTGTCGGGGAACCGGGTAGTTTTGGAAACTTTAGCGGCAGTTAATGCTGGGGAAGATACAGTTGAGAATCGACCGAAACTGTCCATAATTTGGCTGACTCAAAGTTCTGCTAGTTTAAGCACTCTTTCCCCTGGTAGCCGCTGGATACTTTGGCCGTTGGCTACTGCTGAAACAGACGAAAAAATGTTAGTAAAAAACGATTTTCCAGGTTTACAAATTAGATCGGATAGACCGTTAGAACTTCAGTTACAAGATTCTTTGGAAAGAGCGATTAGTTATTAAGGTCAAGCCTGACAAATTCTTGCTACACTTAATCAGTGTACATAGCAATCCTAAATGATTTGTACGTATGTAGGGGTAGTGCCCCCGTGCCTACCCCCAGCGTAAAGAGGGCAACCACGGGGGGTTGCCCCTACAAGAATTACACAACTGATTTAGGACTGCGATAGAACCCATTTGACATCTTTTAGTTTTTGGATTTGGTGACGAGAAATATAGAGAGAAACCAGTTTTTGAGATTTACGCAAGGGGAGAGAAACCTGGTTTCTACGAGTTTTTGGGTTGGGTGACGAGAAATATAGAGAGAAACCCGGTTTCTGAGATTTACGCAAAATAGATCTCAAATGGGTTCTATAAGCTGTATCAAAAGCTTTTTTCCATTTAAACCACATATTTGGAGTGCGCTAAGATTTCGCCCACAACATTTTAATTGTAAAGAGATAGTTTAATTTAAATGCCGATCGAGCCGATCGAACTTATTGCCTGACAATAGCATCTCAATTCCTATTCATCTTTAGTGTCCACAGAAGTTTCGACTACATACTCCGGTACATACTCAGCAACCTTTTCCACTAGATTTTCGGGCAATTTCTCGGGCAATTTATAGGGCAAATTCTCCGGTGGATGTTCTGCCCTGACTCGCCGAATCGGAAGATTTGCAATCAGTGATGTGGCCCGCTGGTCACTTTCAAGGCCGAACTCTGACTCGGTAGTATCGATTTCCACATAGCGAGACACCACCTCTAGAATTTCTCGGCGCATCGACTCAACCATTTCGGGGCTGAGCTCTGACCGATCGTGGGCTAGAACCAGTTTGAGACGGCGTTTTACATCGTCGCGGCTGTTATCAGGGGTGCGCGGGAAAAGTCGTTCGAGAAGTGTGTACAGCATGGGTAAATCTGGTTTGTCAAGGGTTGGGCATAGAAAAAATCACTGGGGAAAATTTCGGCTAGTTTTTGTGATGCAGTGGCTGCTGTTAAAGGTCGATCGCCAATGGGCACATCACATAATTTTAGTGTTAAAAAACTTGCGGAGACGGCTAAAGAAGGTTTCCCGACGGGGATTTAGATCCAGAAATTCCACTTTTTCCCCTTCTAAGCGGCGCGCAATATTGTCGAAGGCAGTTCCAGCTAAAGAGGCTGTTTCTGACAAGACCAATGGTTCGCCTCGGTTAGTGGAAACGATGACGCGCTCGTCGTCGGGAACGACGCCTAACAGCGGAATAGCGAGGATTTCCCGCACATCTTGCACCGACATCATATCATTTGCCAGCACCATCGCGGGCCGAATCCGGTTGACAATTAGCTGAATTTTCTTGACATTGTTGGCTTCTAGTAGGCCGATGACTCGATCGGCATCTCGGACAGCAGCGATTTCGGGAGTAGTGACAATGACTCCTTCTTGCGCAGGGGCGATCGCATTTTGAAAACCCTGCTCAATTCCCGCCGGAGAGTCAATCAAAATATAGTCGTATTTTGCTCCCAACATCTCAACAAGTTGCTTCATTTGCTGCGCGCTAATGGCATCTTTCATGCGAGTTTGGGCCGCCGGCAACAATACCAATCGCGGCTGTCGCTTATCTTTAACCAAAGCTTGTTCTAATCGGCACTCTCCTGCGAGCACTTCGAGTGCAGTATAAACGATGCGATTTTCCAAGCCCAACAGCAAGTCTAAGTTTCTGAGGCCAAAATCGGCATCAATCACAGCAACATTGCGCCCCCGCTTAGCTAAAGCCATACCAAGATTAGCTGTGGAGGTAGTTTTGCCAACTCCGCCTTTCCCTGATGTAACAACAATAATTCGAGGCATAAGCGATTTTAGATTTTAGATTTAGTGAACTGTCAACAGTTAACAGTTAACAGTTAACAGTTAACCGTTAACTGTCAACTAACCAATAACCCTTCGACGGAGTTTATCCTGAGCGAAGTCGAAGGGCTCAGGGCGACGCAACTAACTGATTAACTGCGATTTGTCAAAATCAGAAGCTCTGCCAATCCGAATTCCTTTATCTGTCACATAGGCGACTTCCGGGAAAAACTGAGCGGGAGAAGTTTCTGGGCCTCTGGCAACATATTTAGCAATCCTAATCACCATCGGTTCCATCTGCAAGGTCATAATCACGCTTTTGGTATTGCCACCAGCACCAGCGTGCACGACACCCCGCAAACGGCCCCAAACTAGGATATCGCCTCCGGCGATGACTGAGCCGCCGGGATTTACATCTCCCAAAAGTATGACAGTACCAGGATGGCGAATTTCTACGCCCGATCGCACTGTCATCTGCAAATATAAAGGTTCTGCCAGAGATTGCGGTTTTTCCGTGGAGGCTTTACTCAGGAGGGATGAAAGGAGAGGCTGCTGTTCTACACAATAGCCGGCGGTGGCGGCAGCAACGGCTGTTTGACGACGGTTGGTGTGGACTCGTTTGAGTTGCAGTTCGACTTCCAATAGAGCTTCGGCGATTTCTTGTAGTTGACGAATATCTAAGAGTCGATCGTTCGCCATCAATTGTACTTCGGCATTTGCCTGCCAAAAGCGTTCTCCTGCATTCAGCCTCACTTTTAGCTGTTGCCAAAGTTCAGTCCAAGTCGAGGCTGTCGCTGTTGGTACTTCGCTGATGTTAGTTTCTGAGGGGAGTAGCAGCAGTAGCTGTCCATCTTCTGTTTTAAGACGGACTTGCATATCAAGGCTGACTTCGGGTGTTGCTTGAGGGGCCGATGCAGCAGCTCCGGGGGAGGCATTGGGTGTCATGGGACAGTTTGATATCGGGGTAGAGACAGGTTAACATCAATATTAGCTTGATCGGGCATCGGGCATTGAGCATTGGGCATCGGGCAAACAGGGCATTGGTATAGCAATCGCCAAGACAGTTAGGAAGTTGTTAAT
Source organism: Oscillatoriales cyanobacterium PMM_0080 (assembly GCA_949127775.1). Classification (GTDB taxonomy): domain Bacteria; phylum Cyanobacteriota; class Cyanobacteriia; order Cyanobacteriales; family Microcoleaceae; genus Microcoleus. The sequence goes on along the minus strand of CASBQF010000217.1, from coordinate 7,783 downwards.
GACTAAAAACATTGATTTTATTGCTTCTTCCTTCTTCCTTCTTCCTTCTTCCTTCTATAAATATGCAGCAAATAGAACGTTATCGCGGTTGTCTTCTCGGTTTAGCAGTTGGCGATGCTCTCGGAACAACTTTAGAGTTTTGTCGCCCCGGAACCTTTGAACCCATTAACGACATGATTGGTGGCGGCCCGTTTCGACTGCAACCGGGAGAGTGGACGGATGATACTTCGATGGCACTTTGTTTAGCTGAAAGTTTGATTGAGAAAAAAGGTTTCGATCCAGTCCATCAGTTAGAAACTTATTTGCGGTGGTGGCGAGACGGACATTTGAGCAGCACTGGTGAATGTTTTGATATTGGCAATACGGTGCAACAAGCACTTTGGAAGTTTGAAGATACAAGAAAACCTTACTGCGGTTTTACCGATGCTCAGACTGCTGGAAATGGTTCGATTATGCGCTTGGCTCCCGTACCTTTGTTTTATGCTAAAAATTATTTAGAAGTAATAGAAAAATCTGGAGCAAGTTCTCGCACTACTCACGGTGCTGCTACTTGCGTCGATGCTTGCCGCTATTTCGGTACTTTAATTGCGGGGGCTGTGAATGGAATTAGTAAAGAAGTTTTGCTTTCAGACAGATATTGTCCGATCGCCGAATATTGGGCCGCGCACCCCCTGGTAGCAGAAATTGATGAAATTGCGGCGGGTTCTTTTAAACAGCGACAACCTCCTGAAATTAAGGGTACTGGTTATGTCGTTAAGTCTTTGGAGGCAGCACTTTGGGCGTTTTATAACAGTTCTTCTTTTGCCGAAGGGTGTTTGTTGGCTGTGAATTTGGGCGACGATGCGGATACAACAGGTGCGGTTTACGGACAGTTGGCAGGGGCTTTTTACGGCGAATCTGCTATACCGGAAAAATGGATCTCGCAATTGACCGATTTCACTCGAATCGCGTCTTTTGCCGAACAACTGTTGACTGTAGGCTTAAGCACGAGTGACTAGAAACCGAGTTTTTATGCAACACTAGCCGTAGCCGTAGGGTGCGTCGCGATCGAAAATTCCCGCCTAAAAATCGACAATCTCACAAATCCGCACCTGACTAAATAATTATATAAGCAAGCATCGTTTTAAATTGAGAAAGACACAAAACTTGTCGTTTTTTATAAACAATATTACTTTGGCTCTCGTAACACATATCCAACTCCTCGAACCGTATGCAACAAGCGTTTTGAGTTACTTGCTTCTAACTTAATCCGCAAAGCCCGAATATACACTTCAATAATATTTGACTCGCCCATAAAATCGTAGCCCCAGACTTTTTCTAAGATGCGATCGCGCGTAATGACTTGACGGGGATTTCGCAGCAGAAATTCCAACAAATCAAACTCTTTAGCAGTGAGTTCAATTAGTTGATTGTCTCGATAAACTTCACGGGTTAAACAATTTAAGATTAAGTCTTCAAATTCTAAACTATCCGGGTCATTTGGTTGAGTTCGGCGCAGACGTGCTTTGACTCTGGCGAGGAGCTCTTCCATACTAAAAGGCTTTGTTACATAATCATCAGCGCCAGCATTTAATCCCGTTACGCGATCGGGTACTTCATCCTTTGCTGTTAACATAATTATTGGTACTTGCACGCCAGTCGATCGCAACCTCAAACAAATATCCAATCCAGAGATACCCGGAAGCATCCAATCTAAAATCAATAAATCCGGTTCAGCCGTGCGGGCGAGAGTTAATCCATCCAATCCATTGGAGGCGACAGTCACATGATATCCTTCTAGAGTCAGTTCAGATTCGATGAACTTTGCCAGTTTCGGGTCATCTTCAACAAGCAGAATGCGATCGCTCATAGCTGCGGATTCCAGATAGGTAAGGTGATAGTAAAAATACTACCTTCTCCCGGTTTAGAGCGGATCGTGATACGTCCATCCATCCCTTCGATCAGGCTTTTGACGATCGCCAATCCCAACCCAGTACCGTCCCTAGAGCGCGTCATAGACTCATCCACCCGGTAAAACCGCTCGAAAATCCGTTTTTGGTGCGACAGAGAAATACCAATGCCTCGATCGTGCACATGAACCATCACCTGCTGTTCCCTCTTTTCCAAGACTAACTCAACAGCTTGTTCGGGAGCAGAATACTTAATAGCATTATCAACTAAATTAATTAAAACTTGTTGTAAACGATCCTGATCCGCACAGGCGACAACATCCTCATCATTCGACACCAAAATAACTTTCCGATTGCTAACCTTTGCACTCATTTCAGCCACCTCAGCCACCAGAGTATTCAGAATCACTGGATGCAAACGAAAGTGCAAATTGCCGCTATCAGCCCTCGCCAAATCGAGCAAATCTTCTAACATCCGAATCGTGCGCTCAGTTTCACCCACCGCTATTTCCAGTGCTTGCTGCTGATAGTCACTTAAGTTAGTGCTGCGCCGCAGTAAACTTTGTAAATAACCAACTACCACAGTTAAAGGAGTGCGTAATTCGTGGGAAACATTACCCACAAATTGGCGTTGTTGCTCCCAGGAGCCGGATAATCTAAACAACATCTCATTAAAGGTTTGGGCAAGTCCTAAAATCTCATCAGGAGCCTGATGTAGTTGGAGTTTTGCCGCCTGCAAATTATCAGCCGACAAAGTGCTAGCAACCTGACTCATCTGTTCCAGAGGTCGGAGAGCGTGTCGAATGCGACTGGCGATCGCCACCATCAACACTAAAATTACCACAATACTGACAATAATTAGACTGCGAATCGCATCATTTAATTCACGTTGCTCATCAGTAATATCTTGAGAGAAATATACCGTACCCAGCAATTCATTTTTAATTCTCAGAGTCGTGCTACAAATCACCAAATAGCGATCGTCCACCTGAACAAAAGTCGGCTGAGCAGGTACTTCCGTCAACGAAAGCATCTTCGTAATCTTAGAAGATTGCAGATCCATATCAGGTGAATTCACCAAAAGCATCCCATCATTGCGCTTCACCCACACCATGATTCCTCCTGTAGAAGATTTTTGGACGGTGCGAGTTAACCCAATTTCTAGTGAACCCATTTCACTATAAAGCTCAACCTGTTCGGGAAAGCGCATTCCAATATATTGCAGCGTTTGTTTGTGTGCGCCGACTAGATTTTGCGATCTTTGCCAGCCGGCCCAAAATGCCACACTGCTAAGTCCTAAAATCGACAGCACTATCAATTCTAGGGTCAATCGAAACTGAAGCGAAGAAGTAGAAATTCGCTTACCTGTGAAATGGTTGATAGCAGATCTGAATTGGCGAAATTGCTTCATTTTTGTCACTATTAATGATAGTAATTAAGTTTAAAATTAGACAAATTTTAATTACATAAATCAAAAGTAGCAGTTGTGGGATGGGCATCTTGGCCAGCCCTATCAAGGTGTCTTCCGAGTTTGCTTTTTATTGCCAAAGATGGTTGAAATTTGGTAATTTCTAGTAGGGTGTGCACTGCGCACCGGTTGACTTTGACACCCATCAAAATGCGTACTGCTTGACTTTTTTAATGCTTTTTGACGCACCCTACAAGATGAGCTGATGTAATAAGAAACCAATCACCAATTACCAATTGCCATCAGAATACTCGCTTAAAAGTTTTCCGCAGTCCCTTTAATTTGGTTAAACTCAAAGCGTCGAGCATAATCTGCTTCACCATAAAGATTAAAACTAATTGTTGGTTCATCTCCCAGGGCTTCTACATGATGAATCGCATCGGGCATCAAGCACAAAACGTCACCCGGTGCCAGCAAAATATCGCCCACTGTTTTGATTTTATCGGGAAACTTCGGAATTGGCGATCGCCTCCACAAAGTATTTTTCTCCTCTCCGCCCAGTAGCGCCACCAATCCCCAACTAGCATGATTGTGAATCGGAGAAACAACACCCGGAGCCCAAGCCACCAACTGCACCGTCAGAGGAAAAAATGGTTCATCATAAAGTGTTTGTACTGCCCAACCAGTCTCAGAGTCAGGCTCAAGAGCAGAAATTTGAAACCAGGGGGAACTATCTAACAACCTGCGGACAAGGGGACAAATTGCCTGGAGTCGCAAAGAATCATCACTAATTTGGTCTAAGATATCTTCCAAGTCAGTTAAAAATCGGTAAAGTCGGTACGGATGGGTCAAATCTTCAATATGATTGGTAGCCTCACCAACATCGTAATGTCCATCATCATTAACTAACCAGTCTTTTCCTGTCATAAATTTGACACCAATAGTCAGAGCTAATCTCTACTCTATAAGATATGCCTACTAACTAGATGATGGCTTCCTAATTCCTAGATGAATTTTTGCTGAAGAAATGGATCGATCGACCATTCAGAGTTTTATCTCCCATCTATCTCTTCCTCATCTAGCCCTCATATTCTTGAGTGTTAATGTAAATAACCTCAAATCTTGAGAACAACAAAAAGCCACAGACTTACCAGAAAGCAAGAATTCTCAAGCAAATATCTGGTCCAAAACTACTCACTATTCATCGGGAAATTAAACACATGAAAGTAAAATACATCACCACGATCGCCATTGCTACCATTTTAGGTTTGGCAACAGCTAATGTTAGTTCCGCCAACTTTAAGGCTTCTAGCAACTTAAACTCTACAACCGTTTCATCCAAAATTGCAGAAGCCAAGCCTTGCGCTGGCAAAGCCAATCCCTGTGCTGGTAAAGAGAATCCTTGCGCTGGCAAAGCAAATCCCTGTGCTGGTAAAGCAAATCCTTGTGCTGGTAAAAATCCTTGCGCTGGTAAAAATCCTTGTGCTGGCAAAGCAAATCCTTGTGCTGGAAAAAGCAGCACAACAACTGCTCATCCTAAGTATTACACCGAGAAAGGTATGGCTCTTGATGGTCAGGATGTCGTAGCCTATTTCAGCCAAGGCAAATTAGTAATGGGAGTTAGCCAATTTAAACAGAATTGGGGCGGCACAACTTGGATATTTGCTAGTGCAGCAAACCGCGATTTGTTTGCCAAAAATCCCGAAAAGTATGCTCCTCAATACGGTGGATATTGCGCCCAAGCTGCCAGTGAAGGCAATCTTGTTGTCACCCAGCCTGATGCCTGGAAAATTGTTGATGGGAAGCTTTATCTCAACTACGACAAGAAAGTACAAGCACAGTGGATGGGTGATATTCCCGGCCACATTGCTTTAGCAAACAAGAATTGGCCGACTATTCTGAATAACAAAGAACTGTTTCGTTAACTTCAAATAGGACTTAGATTAGGCGGGAAACCCCACAAAAAATTTGATCTCTGGTGGCACAGGCATCTTGCCTGTGGCTTCGAGAAGGGCTGGCGGGAGACACCACACCCATTCATAAAATTTTCTCAACAAAAATATGACTTCATGGCTGAATTCTTTGGGCTGGAATCGTCCCAACAATGCTCGCAGCAACCGGATACCGATCGCCACCCTCGTCATGTTAGCTTCAGTTATCGTCACCGGTGGACTGGTTGCAGCTTGGTTTTCCGGTAACGGCACTCTCAATTATCTATTTGCCAAACTCCAATCGACGCAAAATCATCCTCCTATGTGGCTGGAAGTGCCAATGGTAATGGGGGAGTCCTTGCTCACACCTACGATCGCTCTGTTGACGATTGCTTGGCTAATCATGCGGGTTTCGCCCGTACCCCGAACCTGGTCGCGGGTTGTAGTCATAGGTATTTTGTTGGTGTTGGTGACTCGTTATCTGCTATGGCGATCGCTCACAACTTTAAATGTATCGAATCCTTTGGATGGAGTCTTTAGCATTGGCTTATTTCTGCTCGAACTTTTCCTGTTGCTAACCAACATCCTTCAGTTATTTTTGATGTTGCGCGTCAAGGATCGGCATTCCGAAGCGAATCGATTGGCGATCGATGTAGTTGAGGGTAGATTCACGCCATCGGTTGACATTTTGATTCCTACTTACAATGAGCCTGCCTATATTCTCAAACGCACGGTAATTGGTTGTCAAGCCCTCGACTATGCCAACAAAAAAATATATCTGCTTGATGACACGCGACGGGAAGAAATCCGGCAAATTGCAAAAGAATTAGGGTGTGAATACCGTACTAGAGCTAATAATTACCATGCGAAAGCAGGGAATCTGAATCATGCCTTAACTTATACTCAAGGAGAGTTCATTGTTGTATTTGATGCTGACTTTATCCCGACCAAAAATTTTCTGATTCGCACCCTTGGTTTCTGTCAAGATCCGGCAGTTGCGCTGGTTCAAACGCCTCAAAGTTATTACAATGCCGATCCGATCGCCCGTAACTTAGGTTTGGATAACGTGATCGCGCCGGAAGAAGAGGTTTTCTACCGCCAAATTGAACCGCTCAAAGATGGTGCCGGCAGTGTAGTTTGTTCTGGAACCTCCTTTGTGGTGAGACGCAGCGCCTTAGAAAATGCTGGAGGATTTGTCACCGAATCCCTCAGTGAAGACTATTTCACAGGCATTAAACTCTCTGCTAAGGGCTATCGGTTAGTGTATCTCAATGAAAAACTTAGCGCTGGTTTGGCTGCCGAAAATATTTCTGCTTACGCCACTCAACGCCTGCGCTGGGCGCGGGGAACTTTACAAGCTTTTTTTATTGATTCCAATCCCCTGACTATCCGTGGATTAAACCTCATTCAGCGACTCGCGCATTTAGAAGGACTCTTGAATTGGTTTGGCAGTATTCCGCGCATCGGCTTTCTGTTGATGCCTTTAGCTTATTCGTTTTTGGGCGTGATTCCTATCCGAGCTACTGTTTCAGAAATGTTGTACTTCTTTCTGCCCTATTATTTAGTGCAGTTGACGGTTTTCTCCTGGTTGAATCATCGATCGCGATCGGCATTACTCTCTGATATTTATTCACTGGTATTGGCATTCCCGCTGGTTTTGACGGTTTTTGGGGTGATGCTGTCTCCCTTCTCCAAAGGATTTAACGTCACAGCCAAAGGTACTGTGAGCGATCGCTTTTCCTTCAACTGGAAGTTAGCGCTACCTTTGCTGCTATTATTTATTCCCAATGCCATCAGCCTATGGCACGTTCTGGGAACCTGTTTGATTCAATTTCAGATGCACGCCTCAGAACCGGAAATCATCGAGAAGCTCAAAGGGTTGGGGATTGGTTGGATTTGGAGCGCCTACAACCTTTTAATTATCAGTATTACGCTGTTAATATTATTAGATGCTCCTAAATCCGATCGATACGAATGGTTTGATTTGCGTCGATTGGTGCGATTGGTGATCGACGGACAAATTATGTGGGGCGTGACTACTTTTATTTCTGAAGTGGGGGTTCATGTCGAGATAACTCAAGCTGGATTCCCTTCACTTATTCCAGGAGAAACCTTCCCAGTTACGCTGAAAATTCTGGAAGATAATTTGAGGATACAAGGACAGATAACTCGCGTTGATTTTAGTCAGGAATTTCCTTCAGTACACATCCGCTTTGATGAATTGGCTCTACCCCAACATCGATGTCTGGTGGAGATGTTGTTTTGTCGTCCGAATCAATGGAAGCGCTCTTGCGCTCCTGGTGAGTTAAAATCTTTATTCTTGTTATTTGGGATTTTATTGAAGCCTCGGGTTTTGTTCGATCGCGATCGGGCGATCGATTTCGTGAAAATCTCAAAATTTTAGTTTGACTGAGATATTGGGTGTTGCTGAGAAATGAGTATGATTTGCCTCCGAAATTTAGTAGGGGCAATTCATGAATTGCCCGGGCAATTCATGAATTGCCCCTACTCTCTCATTTCAGGGATTGCCTTCGCTAGGTGAATCATACCTAAAT
>CASBQF010000216.1 GCA_949127775.1 Oscillatoriales cyanobacterium PMM_0080 | reverse complement strand
GTTGTTAGTTGTTAGTTGTTAGTTGTTAGTTGTTAGTTGTTATACCATTTTTCTAAAGATCAGATAGAGATGGAGGACGACAAGACATGGTAATTTATCCACTTTCCCTGTTTGGCAAGTCTGTCATAACTTTAAAAAAATGGTATTAGTTGTTAGCTGTTGGCTGTTAGCTGTTAGTCAACAGTCAACAGTCAACAGTCAACAGTCAACAGTCAACAGTCAACAGTCAACCGTCAACCGTCAACCGTCAACCGTCAACAGTCAACCGTCAACCGTCAACCGTCAACCGTCAACACTCAGTAGATGTTCAAGGAAGAAGCAAGATTTTCCCAATCTCCCCGCCCGCCAATTCCTAAAAATTCACAAATTTTTACACAAAACTCAAAACCGCAGCAAAATCACTCTTTCCCAATCTCAAATCTCAACTTTCAAATCCCAAATGGTATAATTTCGCCCTCCCCAGAGTAGAGCGATCCCAACTCATTCTCCCGTTTGCCTCATCCACCAGCGCCTGTGTGCTCGTTCTCTTGCCAGTTGCACAAGTCATCAACTGCCTGCATCAGCCCCAAAGCCTAAAGCCGAGATTGTTTGAGAAATTAATTTTTGTTTTATTTTTGTCCCTCTTTATATTAAGAAAGTATTCTAAAATCAGTTTAAAATCTAAAAACATTCTAAAAATAGATTGGTAAATCCCAAAAACCGCTAAGATGCCCAAAGGTGCAAAATAAACAAATTTACTAGCATTTTCATTTGTAACGCCTCTTTCTTTTCGTCGCAAGTTAGCTAATAATGCTTTTAACGAGCTAACGCACGGTCAACTCCCAAATTGAAAAGAAAGGCTATTGCAGTTGGGCTATTGCAGTAAAAGCATTTTCATTGGTCGATCGCAACATCAAAGCGTGAAACCCCAGCCCCGAGAGTTTTGATAGAAACCTATAGGAGAACAAAGAGTGAAACTCGCAGTTTACGGAAAAGGTGGCATCGGTAAATCGACAACAAGCTGCAACATCTCCGTTGCCCTAGCCAAGCGTGGCAAAAAAGTTTTGCAAATCGGTTGCGATCCAAAGCACGACAGCACATTTACCCTCACGGGTTTCTTGATCCCCACAATTATTGACACCCTTCAAGAAAAGGACTATCACTACGAAGACGTTTGGCCAGAAGATGTCATCTACAAAGGCTACGGCGGCGTTGACTGCGTAGAAGCAGGCGGCCCCCCCGCCGGAGCTGGTTGCGGCGGCTACGTCGTCGGTGAAACCGTCAAACTGCTCAAAGAACTCAACGCCTTCGAGGAATACGACATCATCCTGTTTGACGTGCTCGGCGACGTAGTGTGTGGCGGTTTTGCCGCCCCATTGAACTATGCCGACTACTGCATGATTGTCACCGACAACGGATTTGACGCTCTATTTGCCGCCAACCGTATCGCCGCCTCAGTCCGCGAAAAAGCCCGCACTCACCCCTTGCGACTCGCTGGCTTAATCGGCAACCGCACATCCAGCCGTGACTTGATTGACAAGTACATAGAAACAGTACCCATGCCGGTGCTGGAAGTGCTGCCCCTAATCGAAGACATCCGCGTTTCTCGCGTCAAAGGCAAAACTTTATTTGAGATGGCAGAGTCTGACCCATCCCTCAACTACGTCTGCGATTACTACCTCAACATCGCCGACCAAATATTGGCAATGCCCGAAGGAGTAGTGCCAAATGATACCCCAGATCGCGAATTATTCTCCTTGTTGTCAGATTTTTATCTAAATCCGGTTCAACCTGTGGTCAAGAAAGAGGAAGATGAGCTAAACCTGATGATGGTTTAATACGTCTAGCGATCAGGATGAGGATAAAGAGGTTATGGCTTTTTTTGATAGTTTTTCAGTTGCCCTCAAACAGAAGTGGCTAGACTACTACCAAGCAAATCGTGCTTGGCTGCTCCTACACATGACGGCTGACAACACGGTCGCCACACCCGACGGCGGGAAAAGGCCTGTTTCTTACCTCATCCTGGGAATTGCGGCTGCCCTGGAGCCGGAACTCCAGCAACTAATGCTGCCCTTCTCAAAACTCAAGCCGGATGCAGACAGCCTAATCGAAGTCTTGGGTCTCAATTTTGACCCAGACATGGCGTTGGGTATGCCTTCAAATACCGCGCCACAGACGGCAGGCCAAACTGCAACTGCTGCACCCGCAGCTCAAACTGCAACTGCTGCACCCGCAGCTCAAACTGCAACTGCTGCACCCGAAACGGGCAAATCTAATAAATTTGGTGGTGTGGGCTTAGCAGCAGCGGGAGTCGCAGGAATCGCTGGAGTCGCAGGTCTGGCCGCTGCTGCGTCAGCACTGAGTTCCCAAGATGAATCCTTCGATGAGTTTGAAGAAGAAGCTGACGAGGACTTCAACCTTGGTGATGACGAGGAAGAAGCTGTCTCTGACTTCGACCTCGGCGATGACGAGGAAGAAGCTGTCTCCGACTTCGACATGGACGATGACGAGGAAGAAGCTGTTTCCGACTTCGACCTCGGCGATGACGAGGAAGAAGCATCGGCTTTGGACGGTCTCGACCTCGACGAGGAAGAAGCTGTCTCCGACTTCGACCTCGGCGATGACGAGGAAGAAGCCTCGGCTTTGGGCGGTCTCGACCTCGGCGATGACGAGGAAGAAGCCTCGGCTTTGGGCGGTCTCGACTTTGATGATGACGAGGAAGAAGAAGCCTCGGCTTTGGGCGGTCTCGACTTTGATGATGACGAGGAAGAAGAAGCCTTGGCTTTGGGCGGTCTCGACTTCGATGATGACGAGGAAGAAGAAGCCTCAGAATTTGGGACTTTGACCTCTGGAGACCTCGAAGCGGGTATATCTGATCCGTTTGGAGAAGAAGATCCAGATTTTGTCGCCGAAGTAATACCCGATCCTTTTGGGGCACCGATCTCAGATGACCTCGATATGGATCTGGGTGACTTAGACGAAGATGGTATTGACGATTTTTCTGTATCTGATGACGATGATCTTGACGATCTCGGACTTGACGATCTGGGAGAAGCAACTACCGGAGATCCCGATGAAGATGATTTAGATGCTCTAGGTCTCGGCGATTTGGATTCCGATGATGATGATGAAGAAATTTCGGGTTTTTTGTCGGATTTTAAGTAAGGTGCGATCGTCCGAGTCTCTCCTAGTCTTGAAGTTTCTCGTTCTATTTGTGAGTTGTGAGTGGCGAGTTGTTAATTTTTAATTAACTCAAACTCACAACGGCAAAAAAAACTTTTTGCTTGAGCGAGTTAAAAAAATAATGAATCCCTGCTGTGAGGGATTATCAGCCCTCGCGCAGAATTTATTAGCTCAAATTGTGGATGCTGCGACTGCGGAAATATTGAAGCAAGCTGCATTTATTTTTCAGAGCAATTACGGCAAAACCAGGTATTTCTATTATTTTTAGCTGTGTGGCGCGATCGTCCAAAACAGATGTTTTCTCGATCGTGCGCCTGTTCGCGATCGAGACGAAAAAACAACTTATTCCTGTCCTCCGCAAGAGATGCGATCGCAAAACACAGACATTTCCTCGATCGGGCCTGTGTCCTGTCCGAGACGAAAAACAATTTAAAGGGAGAAGATTTGAGATATGACTGCTATTACGACTACTGAACCTGAAGCTTTAAATTTTGAATGCGAAACTGGCAATTATCACACTTTTTGTCCGATTAGCTGCGTAGCTTGGCTTTATCAAAAAATTGAGGATAGCTTTTTCCTAGTCATCGGTACTAAGACTTGTGGCTATTTCTTGCAAAATGCTATGGGTGTGATGATTTTTGCCGAGCCTCGCTATGCGATGGCTGAGTTGGAAGAAGGTGATATTTCTGCTCAGTTGAACGACTATGACGAGTTGAAACGGCTGTGTTTGCAAATTAAGCGCGATCGTAACCCCAGTGTAATTGTCTGGATCGGCACTTGCACCACCGAAATCATCAAAATGGACTTGGAAGGCTTAGCACCGAAGCTGGAAGCCGAAATTGGAATTCCCATCGTCACAGCCCGCGCTAATGGCTTAGATTACGCCTTTACGCAAGGGGAAGATACCGTTTTAGCTGCAATGGCTGCTAAATGCCCTGAGAAAGCGCCGGTGATGGAATCTCAGAAAGTAGAACGCAATGCTATCTCTCAACTGCTGAATTTCGGCAAGAAAAAAGAGGAAGTTGATGCAGATGAATCCGAATATGTCAAGCACACACCGCTGGTACTTTTCGGTTCTTTGCCCGACCCCGTTGTGACCCAACTAACCTTAGAATTGAAGAAGCAAGGCATCAAAGTTTCCGGCTGGCTTCCTTCCAAACGCTACACTGAATTGCCAGTTTTGGAAGAAGGTTATTATGTATCTGGGATGAATCCGTTCTTGTCCCGTACGGCTTCTACGCTGATGCGCCGTCGTAAGTGTAAGCTAATTGGTGCTCCATTCCCGATCGGGCCAGATGGAACTCGCGCCTGGATTGAAAAGATTTGCTCTGTACTCAACATTGAACCAAAAGGTTTGGACGAACGGGAAGCGCAAATCTGGGCTGGTTTAGAAGATTACCTGCAAATAATTCGCGGCAAATCAGTCTTCTTTATGGGCGACAATTTGCTAGAAATTTCTTTAGCACGTTTCTTGATTCGCTGCGGCATGACTTGCCCAGAAATCGGCATTCCTTACATGGACAAACGCTATCAGGCCGCCGAATTAGCTTTGTTAGAAAAGACTTGTCATGAGATGGGAGTTCCTACACCTCGGATTGTCGAAAAACCCGACAACTACAATCAGTTGCAGCGGATTTACGCGCAAAATATCGACTTGGTGATTACTGGTATGGCTCACGCTAATCCTTTGGAAGCGCGGGGAATCAATACTAAGTGGTCAGTTGAGTTTACGTTTGCTCAGATTCACGGGTTTGGGAATGCGCGGGATATTTTGGAGTTGGTGACTCGTCCGTTGCGCCGGAATAATTCGCTGAAGGAGTTGGGTTGGGGTGATTTGGTGAAGAAAGAAGCTAAGGTTTAGTTCTTGAATTATACCTGTATTCATAGCGAGGGTGGGCATTGCCCGCCCTTTTTTATTAGAATAGTACAAGCATCTGTAAAAATTCATGGGCAAGTTAGGCAAACTGGTAGAACAATTTTTAGCAAATCCGCCAGAAGTGCGCTTTGACGATGTGTGCTATATTCTAACTGCTTTTGGATTTGAAGAAAAGCGATCGAAAGGAAGCCACCATACTTTTGTCAATGCTGAGGGATTAAATATTACAGTTCCCAAAAAAGGCGGTCAAAAGGTAAAAGGAATATACGTAAAGCAAATTGTTGCGCTATTGAAACTGGAGGTATGGGGCAATGAATCAGAAGATAGAATTGAAGAATAAACCTTTAGAATATTACTTGAGTCTGAGATATGTTATAAGTTTTTACCCAGATCCAGAAGGAGGCTATACAGTCCTCATCAAAGACCTTCCAGGTTGTATGTCTGTAGGGGAAACTTTGTCCGAATCAATGGATAACATTGAGGAAGCTAGGGAATTGTGGATAGAGACTGCTTATGAGTGCGGGCATGAAATTCCTTTACCTTTAACGGAGGTTGAGTATAGCGGAAGTTTATCTTTACAGATTCCTAAATCTCTACATTTAGGTTTAGCAGAAAAAGCGGAAAGGGAAGGAGTTAGTCTTGACCAGTACCTTCTGGTTGTGTTGAGTAAGGCAGGCTAAAAGATAATCAGATAAGAGCGATCGACTTTGAGGGACGGTGAAAAGGTATTTTTTTATGAACCGCTGATGCAGGCAGATTAACGCAGATGAACGCTGATGAAAAGTGCGATCGTACTTTTCAATCAATTTCCTTTGGGGTGGTTTTGTGGACTTTCCCCCCAACCCATCCAGAATACCAGGCTACACACCCCCCACACGATCGCCCAAAACGCCGCCTATAATCTAAACTAGCCCCACATTCTCATCAATTGAGCAACCGCTATGAATCAGGACAAGGAAAAAATCACCTATTCACAGAAAACAGAGCGCCTCAAAGTCATCGCTCAGTTTATCAAAACAGTGACACCGATGATTTGGACGATCGTCATTATAGTAGTCATCATTCCCCTACTAGGCAACTTTATAATCTCCAAATCCCTAACAAATACTGCAACCACAGCAGTCGTAGTCGCGCCGCCACACGATTTTAGCAAAGTTAACCAAGATATTAAAAACGCCATCCAAACAGCCCACACAACTGCCGAAACTTTCGCCTCAAAAGAATTAGACAAATGGGAAACCGAAGTAATTGCGCGCGTTGACAACAGTTTCCTCGATTGGTACTTCGATTACTTCAACCAAAAAAAGATGGAGTTTACGGTACCTTTTAACTTCGTGAAATCAGCCATATTCAACAGATTTGATATGAATGCAGCATCTCAAGCTGTTTCCGAAAAATTAACCGAAGATTTTCAAAGAGAATTTGCCAACCGCGTATTGTTGCCCAAAAATGCTCAAATGCGGTTTCAATTAATTACCCAAGATACCGCTAACTTGTACATAGCCGAAGTTAGTAAAAATGTGAAAGTAGTTCAAAACAATTATAACATACCTCAAACAAATTGGGATAAACATCTGAATGATATTGCTACCACAATTAGCAATAAAGGAAACATCTCGAATTTATCATTAAAAGCATTAGTTGGCGGTGGTGGGTACTTACTTGCTAAGCCGTTAATATTGGGAATAGCTACAAAAATTGGTAGCAAAGTAACCGCCAAAGTTGCCACCAAGGCCGCCGCCAAGATGGCCACAAAAACAGGCGGTACGGTGGCGAGTCAGTTGGGAGTAGGTTTAATCGATCCGATTGTCGGCGTGGGGATTATCATGTGGGATTTGTGGGATTATGACCGCACCGTGAAAGTCGAAAGACCGATTTTGCGCGAACACCTTGTAAGTTACTTGAACGATTTCAAAAAGTCCCTACTCAAAAATCCTGAAACCGGAATTATGGCAGCAATTTATCAGTTGGAAAGCGGCATTTTAAAGTCGCTTTCATAAATGCCTAATCTCCGGTATCCCGTAGGCAAATATTCACACTCAAAAACAGCATAATCTATGAACAAAACTCCTTCTCAAAGCGAAAGCCGCGCCATGCTGAAATGGCTGAACCACAATCGCCAGCAATTGAAACAGTACGCCCGTCAATATGTTGCTTACAATGCTAGTGGCATCATCGCTAATAGTGAAAACTTGCGCGAAGTTTTACAGTTAGCAGAAGCATCTGGAGAGCTTTTTTCGATTTACTTAGTTCCGGGCTTTACCGCTTCATATCAATTCCGGTTGCACCGGAATGATATAGAGGAGACGGCAGTGCCGTGTCCCTACCGCGATTAATTGTAGGGAGACGGCACTGCCGTGTCCTAATTTCGGTTAATAATTCCGATGCAACCGGAAACGATATCAATAGCCGATGAAGAACATATATTAGTAGGTCAAACAATCGGCGGAACAGTTGAATATGTTTTACGACAGGTTGAAATGACAATTGATGGACATAATTTGATGGTTCCTACTGCTTGGATACAAAACAATATAGCAGATGTCATGCTTTTGGGGCGAGAAGTTGTGTTTGATAAGTTTAATATTAAATTTCGGCAAGCCGATGAGGAAATTATATTTACCAAACGTGAAGATGCTCCCGCCATTTAACTATCTCACGTCCTCAAAAATAATTTCAACCTCGTAAATGCCACCACAATTAATGCCACAATCGCCGTATATCCAAATCCCCTCAGAAAACCCATAAACGGATTAGTTGAAGTCATCTCAATAATCACCGGTTCCCATTTATTTAAAACCAGAATTGGCCACACAATATTCGCAAATCCCACATAGCCAATCATCGGATTCACACCGTTATCAATGAATAACTGCAACCACCATCTCTTTTGAAACACATCGATAATTATCGTCAACCCAATTAAGATAAAAATCGCCATTCCAGTCGTTACGAAAAAGTAACTCATAGTTGCCGAGTCTTTCTTAATTCCGCCTTCATAAGGCTCAAACAGCAAACCCAAAACCAGCCAATAAAAACCCCACTTATAAAGACGATTTAATAAATTCTCTGTGACATTACCAGGATTTGTCAACAAAACTAAACCACACAAACACAGCATAAATGTCACTAGCGAAGTCTGCCACACCAATCTAGATTGTAATCCCACTAACAAAACTAAATTGATCGCAAACATCAAAACCATAATGGTGAAATAGCGCCAACTCTTCCAGTTAGTATAAATTTCCTCTTCAGGCGAACGATATTCTATCCACCGATAAAGCAAATCCCCGACAATTGTACCGGGAATTATAATAAATAAATACTTGAAATAATCAAATTGAAAAATCCAAGGTGCAGGAGAGTAAAACCAAACTAACTTAATCCAACCATCTGTACTAGATGCCAGTCGCATCGCGAATAAGCAGCCTAAAAATCCCACTCGCAACCATATATTTGAACGAGTAAATAGCCAAATTATCGATCCGAAAACTGCCATATTGGCAAGCACAACTAAGATGATATCGCTACGGTTGAAATCAAATCCAATTCCCTTGGGATATTTGATGCGAGATATGAAGCCGATTCCAGCACTCCAAGCAGCAATGGTTATGACTATTCGCAGCCAGGGAAGCTTTTTAGTTGGCCAACGAACGAACATCAAAAATAGGATGAAAAATCCATATATACCTAGCCACCATTTGTGCGGGCCTGGTTCGTTGGGATCGATTACAGTCGGTCGAATATGCTGGAGAAATATCGCAAAGGAAGCTAATAAAAACCCTCTTTGTAAAATAGATAAGATTACTTTTTTTAGATCCCATCCTTTGGCTATTCGGCGAGACATAGCTAGTGGTATAGCCGCTCCCATTGCAAACAGAAAAAATGGGAAAACTAAGTCAACCCAAGTTAATCCAGCTAGTTTAGGGTTGAAGGCATGAATGGGTGGTGCTTCTTGGGCGTGATACATCCATGCAGGTAGTGTTTTTCGGGCGATTGTACCCGATAAAACCATTGCCAAAACTGCTAGTCCGCGCATGGCATCTAATGCGTCGGCGCGTTTGGACATAGGAACAACCGCGAAAGTATTTTCCTTTGTTGACTGGTCTTGTAACTCTGATATTGTAGATTCCAATGCACTCACCGATTGTCGATTAGACAACTATAGAAGCTTTGGAGTCATTTGCCAATTAATTTGTGCAGCCAATTACCTGATGCTAAGTTGATCAGTCTTTTGGCTGAGTGCTTGCTGTTGACTGTCAGCCGGGAAATACGATATTTGTTGGGTGGAAATAAGCGCAGTTTTAATTTTAAGCTATCGTACAAGTATCCTGATTTGTAGTATTTTGTGATATATTTGTCAGCTTGTTTGTTGACTGCGCCAAATGGATAGGCGATGTGAGAGGCGATTGTTTGATTTGGATCTAAGTCTTGGGTACATTTTCTCAATCTAATTTGGTCTTCAGACAATTCTCTGTCTAAAGCTTCTAGTGAAATTTTTGTGAGATTTTCGTGATTGAGTCCGTGAGATTGAATATCATAAAAACCTTTTTTAAATCCATCTCTTAAGTCTTGACATTTGACTTTTTTTATGAGTGAATTGTGAGGGCCCAGAAAGCCGGAGTTGATAAATACAACTACTTTATTTTTTGTACTGTACTTGTTTTCTAGTTTTTCTAAGATAGGTATTAAGTGTGTATAAATGCTTTTATTACCGTCATCAAAACTAATCATGACTTTTTTGCGATCGCGATATTCAGCAGGCACTATTTTTGGGGGACTTGCTAAGAAATAATCATAGAGTTCTTGGGTTGACAAAAACCAGTAGTTTTGGCTAACTAAGGACTCTAAAAATGGTTCTAAGTTTTGCTGGCTGTAGTCGCCGGGAAAGTCTCTGCGCTGGGGTGGTATTTCTTGGGGATTCTGAATGTCAACAATATCGTGAAAACCGAAAACTGGAATTTCAACTGTGATGAGTTCTAAAATTACTTGATAACTGATTAAAGTTAAGAGGAATGCTAGAAAAAAATTAAGAATGCGTTTTTTTCGGATGGTACTGGGCTGAAAAGACTCAGGCAATTTATTAACTAAAAAATTTACCATTGACAATTACAACGTAATAACGTGCAAGATTTAGGGAGAAGGGTGATGATTTTTATGGCAAGGTTGCCTTTGTATCTAGATTGTAGATGCGATCGCACTTATTGTCCTGTAAACATGAGTTAGGCAAAGTAGTGCAGGATACAATTTAGTGCGATCGCAACCCTCCTGCAACCCGGGCCCAAAATTGACCATGCTTATTTTTTGCCGGATTTTGTTCTAGGTGATGTCCTTTACTTGTGATTTCCCGCCCGAAGTGCTAGCATATTTCAGCGAAAGCCCGATCGAACAACAATGATGAAAATCGCAGTAATTCTGCCTGTTTACAACGAAGCAAATTGCATAGAGCAAACTTTTGACAGAATTTTAGAATTTTCTCAAAAAAATCATGCTTACAATTTTATCATTGTTAATGACGGCTCGACCGACAATACACTGCAAATTATAGACAAGAAACTCAAAGCTTCCCCCATACATCACATCAAACTAATTTCTTACAGCAACCGTCAAGGAAAAGGGTACGCCGTCAAAAAAGGAGGCGAATATGTAGACGCTGATTGCATCTGCTTCATGGATGGTGACTTAGCTTATTCGCTGGAACATCTAGAACCATTAGTAGAAAAATTAGAAAAATTTGATGTAGTAATTGGTTGCAGAAACCTCGACAGAGAAAACTTCCGTAATCTTACCTTAATTAGAAAAATATCTGGCAAAATATTTAACTTTATTTCCCGAAAAATCTTGAATCTACCCTATAGAGATATGCAGGCTGGACTCAAAGGATTTAAACAAAGTGCAGCCCAAGAAATATTCAAGCAACAGACAATCACTGGATTTTCATTTGATGCAGAACTACTTTTTTTGGCACAAAAGAAAGGATATACAATCGGCGAAATTCCTGCCAGAGTTTCCGAACAACACTTATACAAAATTTCCCAAGTAAATATAGTTAAAGATTCTCTAAAAATGTTCTCCTGTTTGTTAAAAATTCGTTATAATAATCGCGTCGGCAACTATGAATAAATACATTTTGCTGAGCTTTGATATAGAAGAATTTGACATTCCCGAAGAATACGGGCAATCCCTGGAAGATGATATCAAATTTGAAGTCTCTAAAAGAGGGTTGTTAAATGTAATTTCACTTCTAGACAGATTAGAAATCACAGTGACATTTTTTGTGACTGCTAACTTTGCACTCCACAATCGAGAGATAATTAAACAACTTTCACAAAAACATGAAATTGCCTCCCACGGTTTTTATCACTCCCAATTTTGCCCCGAAGATTTACAAAAATCTAAGCAAACCTTAGAATCAATAACCAATACTAAAGTCACTGGCTTCAGAATGGCAAGACTTCAACCAGTTGACGATGCAGAAATAGAAAAAGCAGGCTATGAATACAACTCATCCATGAATCCAACCTATATCCCCGGTAGATACAATAACCTATCCAAACCCAGAACTGCATATTATACGAATAAACTGCTAAATCTTCCCATTTCAGTCACTCCTCTGATCAGATTTCCGCTATTTTGGTTGAGCTTTAAAAACTTCCCATTGTCAACGATCCAATTAGCAACTAAGCTAACTTTAGAAACAGATTCGTATCTGAATATCTACTTTCATCCTTGGGAATTTACCGATATTTCCCAGTTTCAACTCCCTGGTTATGTCAAAAAAGATTCAGGTGGTAAAATGATTGACAAACTAGAAAAATATCTGACGGTACTAAAAAATCAAGGAAGATTTATTACTATTTCCGAATTTAAGAACAACTTCAGTTAACCTTGGCAAAATTATCTAATTCCACAAAAACTATGAAATTTAAATCTCTAGACTACTCGCAAAATCAAACAGGATTGCGTCAAGTTCTGATTATAGCAGCAGCTTTTTTTACAGTAGTCTTAACTTTTAGCATAATCAACTATGAAAGCTTTTTAATTACCTATGATCACGGCTTATTTAACCAAGTATTTTGGAATAGCGTACATGGCAAATTATTTCAAAGTTCACTTTCTTCAGCCGCTTCCAGTGCATCCCTGATAGATAGACAACTGTCATACCCATCGTACATCCACTTAGGGCAACACTTTGTCATCGATTTTTTACTTTGGATGCCAATTTATGCTTTATTTCCATCCCCTATTACCCTGATTGTATTGCAAGTAACTTTAATTGCTGCTGCGGGAATAGTTTTATATTTTTTAGCAAGACACTATCTGTCTGTTCCGATATCAGTAATGATCGTAGCTAGCTATTATGGAGCAAATGGGGTAATCGGGCCGACGCTGGGCAATTTCTACGAACACTGCCAAATTCCTTTGTTTGTATTTAGCTTGCTTTTAGCATTAGAAAAGCAGCGTTGGGTGTTATTTTGGATTTTCGCAGCCTTAACTTTAGGAACTCGCGAAGATGTGGGAATTACTTTATTCGGAATCGGAGTATATTTAATTTTCAGTCGCCGTTACCCGCGCACTGGTGTAGCTTTGTGTGCTGTCAGCTTTAGTTACGTCGCACTAATCACTAATACAGTCATGCCGATGTTTTCGACTGATAGTTCCAGACTGTACTTGGCGAATTATTTTAGGAAATTTGTCAAAACAGAAACTCCCTCAACTCTGGAGCTGCTATGGGCGATTATCAGCCAACCTCAGATCGTAATTGAAGTATTGTTTACCAATTTTACTAGGCGGATTTTATATCTTTTAGGTCATTGGTTGCCACTAGCATTTGTGCCTGTGATTACTCCTAGTGCCTGGATCATGACAGTTTTTCCTTTGTCTGTTCTACTGTTGCAAGTTTTTAATCAGGCTGCTACTTCAATCAATACTCGCTATACCTTAGCTGTAATTCCCGGTTTGTTTTACGGTACAATATTATGGTGGTCGCAACATCAAGAAAAGTTCAAACCTAGGCTGCACCGCTTCTGGATTGGGTGTATCGGTTTGTCAATGCTGCTGACCTATACTTCTAATCCGCATCGAGCTTTGTATTTCATTTCTCCTTATTCTATCCAGCCTTGGGTTTATCAATCTTTAAGCGCTCAATTGGATCATGCTGCTGATTTAAAGACTGTTTTCAATTCGATTCCAAAAGATGCAAGTGTTTCTACTAGCGGTTATATAGTTCCCCATCTCTCCGGGCGTCGGAACATCATTCGTTTAGAAGTGATGCAGATGAAAGATGAAGAGGGAAAAACAGTTGATGTTGATTATGGATTGCTCGATTTGTGGCAGTTGCAGCAGAATAATTTGAAAGCTCCGATCGATCGCGGTAGAGTTAGGGGGGGAGTGCGTTTTGCGGACGAGGCTCTACGGCGGGGAAATTATGGGGTTGCTCAAGTATTAGATGGGGTGGTTTTGATTCAAAAAGGGATTACTTCTAAGCCGGAAGTTTTGGCTGCTTGGTCAAAATTGCGACAAGAAATTGAGCCGTTGATGCAAAATAAACAGAAAAAAAGTGAGTAGGTGATGGGGAGATGGGGTGATTGGGAGATTGGGTGATTGGGAGAATCTGTGACAATGCTCGAATAGAAGGCCCGAAAGGTTTGCTATACTCCAGAATATACAAGCATATTAACCCTTTGAAAATTTTAAGGCCGGAGCTATGACATCCTATGCAACCTCCACAGCAAGAGCCGAGATGAGTGAGATCCGGCGCTTGAAAAATATACTGCCCCCAGAACTCCAAAGTTGGGTAACAGTAGAAAAAACCATAGAAATTAATCCAACCTTGATCCGCAGCGAAGAAATCGGTAAAGATCAGGTAGAAGTTCAGATAGACCTGATCCGCTGGGAAGAACTAGCGATGGATCAGCGCAATCTGCTGTTTTGGCACGAAGTCGCCAGAATCCAAAACGATACCATCCCAAGAGATGGTTGGGAAATGGCTGCTCTGGCGATCGGTCTAGGTGGCGCAGTGGGCGAACTTTGGGTGCAAGACGGCTTGCTGCTGGTACTGGCTTTATCGCTATGCGGTGTCTCCGGTTGGAGGCTTTACCAGAAGAATAACGGGGAGAAAAGCTTAAAAGAAGCAGTTGATGCTGACGAAAAAGCCCTCACCCTCGCCACCCGTTTTGGCTACACTTTGCCCAATGCTTATAAAAGTCTGGGTAGCGCTTTAAAAACGCTAATCGAACAGACCTCGAAAAAGCAGCAGCGTGCTAAGTACGAAGCCCGTCTCCAAGCTCTGAAGCGCAACGCAGCCAAAGCCAAGGCCAAAGTCAAACCGATCGCCCGCGAGACCTCGCAGTCTGAAAACGTCTACAATTCTTGACCTGAACCCCTGACGCTTGGTACGGGGTTTTCAAGTCAACAGCCAACCGTTGACTTTTCTGTTAAGCTGTCCCGCATCTAAAATTGTGTTTTTGGGGCGGGACACCCACAATAATTTCATCAAACTTGAATGTCCTTCGACGAGGTTTATCCTACAAGGCGGCGCACTGCCCTTCGGCGCTTCGCGATCGGATAAACGCAGTCGTTGTGTCAAAGTAAGTCGAAAGGCGGGAACCATAAAATTTAGTTGCGTCTGGGCTTAACGGTTAGCTGTGCGGTGACTATTCCTCTGGCAAGACAGAAACCCGAGTTCTGAAGCACAAGATTATATAGACTTCTCCCATAATTCTTGTGGAACAAGCCCTCCTAGCCTGTTCAAGACTTGCTTTTGAGGAGATGTCTAATCGGCTTGAATCCACAAAAAGCTCGATCGTGATGTCAAAGCTTGGCAGCGACTACGTTCAAAAATTTTTCCGCCCCAAAACTGGGAATGTATATTAAAGTCAAACCTTACCTGCGATGTCACGATCGGGGGCAGAGTTTTAAGGAATTTTTGTAAAGTTTGTATAAAGCTAGCCTTTGTTAACAATAATACTTGGTAAAGCTGGAGTTGCTAGGACAGAATAGGCTAGAGATATCAGTTTGAAATTTGAAACCAGGACTTCATGGTCAGCCAAACCCCAGAGGCAGATTTTCGGGTAACGTACTTGGACGAAATTCCCTCAGTTCACATACCCATGCGCTTGAGCGTACTTGAAGCCGTAAACTTCAAGACAACCTGCCAGCAACTTTTCTCTGACAGCAATGTTCCCAGCAAAATTGTTCTAGACTTCGCTCAGACTACATTTATAGACAGTAGCGGGATCGGTGCTTTAGTCAGCAATCTCAAATTTGCGAAACAGCGCGGCAGTGACTTGGTGCTCCGAAGCCTCAAGCCGCAAGTGATGGCAGTATTTGCTCTGACTAGCTTAGATCAAGTGCTGACGATCGAGCAGCC
>CASBQF010000215.1 GCA_949127775.1 Oscillatoriales cyanobacterium PMM_0080 | reverse complement strand
GCCCGCGCACAGCATGGCTGCAAATGCTAAATAGGGGTTGGAAGTGGCATCGGGACAGCGGAATTCTAAGCGCTTGGCTTTGGGGTTGGTTCCTGACAACGGAATTCGCACTGATGCCGATCGATTTCCTTGAGAGTAAGCTAAGTTTACAGGCGCTTCAAAACCCGGAACCAAGCGCTTGTAGGAGTTGGTTGTGGGGTTGGTGATTGCCAAAAGTGCTGGTGCGTGCTTGAGAATACCGCCGATGTAATGCAGTCCCATTTGACTGAAACCAGCATATTGATCGCCAGCAAATAACGGTTGGCCGTCTTTCCAAATTGACTGGTGAACGTGCATCCCGGAACCGTTGTCGTTAAACAACGGTTTGGGCATGAAGGTGATGCTTTTGCCGTATTTTTTGCCGACGTTTTTGATCACATATTTGTAAGTCATCAGATAGTCAGCGGCTTGTACTAATGTTGCGAAGCGGAAACCGAGTTCGCATTGGCCACCGGTGGCTACTTCGTGGTGGTGCTTTTCGACTGGTACGCCACACTTGGCCATTGTCAGCAGCATTTCCGTTCTCATGTCTTGAGAGGTATCGGTTGGTGCTACTGGGAAATAACCTTCTTTGTAACGGGGTTTGTAGCCGAGGTTGCCGCCTGGTTCTTCTTTGCCGGAATTCCAACGACCTTCGATCGAGTCTACGTAATAGTAGCCGGAATTTTGGGTTTGGTCGAAGCGAACGTCGTCAAAAATGAAGAATTCTGCTTCCGGGCCAAAAAATGCGGTATCGCCGAGACCGGTGGAAACTAAGTAGTCTATGGCTTTTTGGGCGATCGTGCGGGGACAGCGGCCGTAGGCTTCGCCTGTGCGCGGTTCTTTGATGCTGCAAATGAAGCTGATCGTGGGTTCTGCCATAAATGGGTCGATCCAAGCGGTGGTAGGATCGATGACCATTGTCATGTCTGATTCGTTGATGGCTTTCCAGCCGCGAATGCTGGAACCGTCGAAGGGTACGCCGTCTGTGAATGCAGTTTCGTCGATTTGGTCGTGGTACAGGGAAAGGTGTTGCCAGATCCCCGGCATATCGATGAATTTGAGGTCAACGATCAGGATCTTATTTTCTTGTATGTAGTTTAAGGCTTCTTGGGGTGTCTGGAACATGACTTACTCCTGATGTTGGTTTAGTCTGGCCGATCGCCGATCGGGCATTTGCCTGTATTGGGGTTTTTCTGCCGGGATTAAGCGATAGTCAGAAAATTCTATCTCAAATCTTAATCAAACGCCGATTTGTAGTAGTCTACAATAGGCGGTCTATCTCAGATAGCAAAGTATTGATAAAGATTTTTCGGAGAGAAACTTATGCGTGATGCAGTGACGAGTCTGATTGAAAATTATGATGTTGCTGGTAGGTATTTAGACCGAGATGGTATCGATCGGTTGAGATCTTATTTTGCAACAGGCACGGCACGGGTACAAGCCGCAGCAGCGATTAACAGCAATGCTGCGACAATTGTCAAGCAAGCTGGAATTCAGCTATTTGCCGATCAGCCGGAACTGATCCGTCCTGGTGGAAATGCCTACACGACTCGTCGCTACGCGGCTTGTTTGCGGGATATGGACTATTACTTGCGCTATGCTACTTACGCCCTGGTGGCTGGAAGTACGGATGTGCTGGACGAGCGCGTGCTGCAAGGTTTGCGGGAAACTTACAATTCTCTGGGTGTACCCATTGGCCCGACGGTGCTGGGGATTAGCATTATGAAGGACATGGTTAAGGCTCAAGTGGAAGCTGCTGGCTTGTCTGTAGGGTCTTTTTTGGAGCAGCCTTTTGATTACATGATTCGCGAATTGAGCGAACAAGATATTTAAGTCAAGTTGCTGGTTCTTTTAGCCGCAAATTACAATTGTGGCTGACATTATTCGCAGCAGTTGGATCGATCGCTCTTTTTGGCATCCGTGCCTCTAAGCGATCTTTTTTATCGCTTAAAAATCGCCAATACTTCCCCAGACGACGCATTTGTCGAGGGGATTTTTGGTTTGGTGGCGATCGATTTGGTCGGCGGTTGTCGCTTCTACCTCGCCATTTGGGTAAACAATGTGGATGATGTCACCGCTGACGAAGGCAAGGGGAGTTTCTTGACAATTGCCCGGATTTCTGATAGGAAAGTTAATTTTTTTCATGGTCGATCGTTCTGATTTGAGTGCTGCTTTTATCGGTACCTATATAATCCGCTAGTTACCAAAATTTTTGTGTGATTCTACGAATGTTTATCTGTGATTAAACTAAACACGTAGAGCGATCTGGGTCACATAATGTGAGGTGGGGCGATCGCCCCACGATGCTGCGAAAACCAAAATGGCAGCCGAAAATCCGCTGTCTTTTTTTTTGCAATACCAGTTACCAATAAATGCAACTGTACACCCGTGCTTGAAACCTTTATGCGCTCAGTTATTCCCAATTCCCAATTCTAAAATCTAAAATCTAAAATCTAAAATGTATAAGTGCTAATCTTGTACTGTCCTAAACCCGATCCGTACAGATTAAAAACCTTGCCTAAACAGCGATTAGACACTTTATTGGTCAGCCTAGATTTGTGCACTTCCAGACAGCAAGCTCAGGCCTTGATTCGGACTGGCAAAGTCTCGATCAACCAGCAGATAGTTGACAAACCGGGCACTGAGGTTGACATTGCATCAAAAATTCTGATCAAAGAGCGATCGCGCTACGTTTCCAGAGGCGGCGACAAATTAGCCAAAGCTTTAGAAGTTTTTGCGATTCCCGTTAGCGATCGAAT
>CASBQF010000214.1 GCA_949127775.1 Oscillatoriales cyanobacterium PMM_0080 | reverse complement strand
GCACTGGGTGATGCACGGGTTTTTAACTATTTTACCTGTTTATCTTGCACTTTATTCTCGATCACGCCATCGAAACCTAGGCGACGCAATATGTGCTCGATTATTCAGCAAGCCCTAATCAGGCTCGATCGTTCGGACTTTAGTCTTCTCTGACTTTCCGAGGACGGACTCAAAATAATTTAACTGGGGCGAAAGGATTCGAACCTCTGAATGGCTGGACCAAAACCAGCTGCCTTACCACTTGGCGACGCCCCAACGTCTCAACATTCACTATATTAACATCTATACACAGGAATCTGTCAAGCACTTTGACAATAAAATTTAAAAAATGTTTTTGAGACCGATCGCCCACAAGTTTATTTTTTGACAACAGCGGGGCGAGCCAGCGGGATTTCAATCCTGAACTCCGCTCCCTGTCCGACTTCGGAGATACACTTCAAACTTCCTCCGTGTTTTTCCACCACAATCTGGTAGCTGATCGACAAGCCCAGTCCCGTACCCTTACCCACAGGTTTGGTGGTAAAGAAAGGGTCAAACAAGCGCAATTTTGCTTTTTCTGCCAATCCTGGCCCGCTGTCGCGAATCCGAATCACCACAAGTTGACCGTTAGCGGAGCCCTCGAAGAGGATCGACTTTCCTGAATGAGCATCCGAGTCTGCCGCCACCACCGCCGTCGAGATGACTATCGTCTTGGGTGCGGGCTGATTTTCTAAAGAGTCGATCGCATTCCCCAAAATATTCATAAACACTTGGTTAAGCTGTCCGGGAAAACACTCTACCTTCGGCAAAGCGCCGTAGTCTTTAATTATCTCAATTCCCGGTATCAGCCCGTTTGCCTTCAAGCGGCTCTGCAAAATCAGTAGCGTGCTGTCAATCCCTTCGTGAATGTCCACGGGCTTCATCTCGGCTTCGTCATGCCGCGCGAAGTTGCGCAGAGAAAGCACAATTTGCCGGATGCGTTCGGCTCCCATCTCCATCGAAGACAGAATTTTCAGCAAATCCGGCACTATAAAATCAATATCGACTTCTTCGCTTTTGTCGAGAATTTCATCGCCCGGTTCCGGGTAGTGCTTTTGATACAAGCGCAGTAAATCCAGGATATCTTTGACATACTGCTCGCAATAAGTCAAGTTGCCGTAAATAAAATTAACCGGATTGTTGATTTCGTGGGCGACGCCGGCGACCATTTGACCGAGAGAAGACATTTTTTCGTTTTGGATGAGCTGAGCTTCTTTCTGCTGCAAACTCTGCAAAGTTTCTGTCAATTGGCGGGCTTGAGTTTGAGCTGCTAAGGCTGCCGCCCGGGTTTGGGCGTAAAGTTCGGCTTGATCGATCGCGATCGCCAGTTGATCCACCACCGCTTGCAGCAATTCCACTTCGCTAGTCGCCCAGGAACGGCGGCTGCTGTAATGATTGCAAACGACAGCCCCCATTTGACCGGAGTGAGTTTTGAGCGGTAGCAGTAGCTTAGAAACAATCCCCACACTGTTCAAAAAATCTCGTGTCGGTGATTCAATGCAGGGTGCTGTTGCTGCGTCGCCGATCCTGAGCGTTTGACGATCGCGAATTTTCAAAGCCAGCAGCGTTACTTGTTCGATCGGATATTCTGCAAGCCGCCCTTGGAGTTCAGGATTTGCCGCCTCGTGGGTCATCGCAAAGCTGGGCTGCCCGTGCCGCGAGACAGAATACCACAAAAAGTAACATTGGTCAACCTGCAACAAGTTGCGAATTTCATTCACAGCCGTATCTAAAATTTTGTCGAGGTCGAGAGAATTTCGCATCTGGCTAGCAATGCCGAACAGCAAGCCTTCCCGGCGGCTCAACAATTCTTCTCGGGCCTTGATGCGATCGATCGCCACCGCGATCGCGTGAGCCATCCACCCCAGAACTTCTAACGCCCCCTCCGTTACAGCCACGCTGCTGCACAGAGCCATCACTCCTACCAGCCGCTCCTCCACAATCAGCGGATAGGCAATCGCCCATAGAGACGGGCCAGATGGCAGAAATGCAGGAGCTGTTTCGAGTTTTCCCGCTTCTGCTCGCACCCAATCTTCTATTTGCCGTTCCCAGTCTTCGTTGCTGACTCCTGAAGTAGCCTGCAATTCTAACCGCTCTGTCTGCGGGTTAAACGTCCAGATGCTCGCCCCTGCCACGTTCAGGTAATCTACCATTGCCTCCGTGCAGTGGTTGAGGATCGCCAGTATTGTCCTGCCAGCTCCGAGGGCTAGACCGACTTTAGCTTGCATGGCTCCCAACCGCGATCGCTCTTGTAACGAGG
Source organism: Oscillatoriales cyanobacterium PMM_0080 (assembly GCA_949127775.1). Lineage (GTDB taxonomy): Bacteria > Cyanobacteriota > Cyanobacteriia > Cyanobacteriales > Microcoleaceae > Microcoleus. Next base: position 8,248 of record CASBQF010000214.1, on the reverse strand, counting down.
CTGCCGTTGGTTCGGCTTCTGCGGTGTCGGGCGATCGGGCAACGATTTCTCGGATTTGTTTGGTATCGGAATCGCGATCGATCAACACTGAAATTTCCCGCAAATCTGGAGATTGGCCAGTTTCCGCCAGAATTTGCAGTTGTTTTGTGCGGTATATTCTCGTGCCACTCTCTGCCGTCTGCACCACCGACAAGCAGTCCTGGTTCGATCGACTAGCCAACTCCGAGATTTGCTGCTCGTCCGAGGTGATATCTTCTACGTCTGCCACCTCTTTCTGGGCTTTCACTAATTGCCAGCGCAGCTCCACCAAACTCGCAACTTGCCGCGCCAAAGCTTCCATAGCATTTATTGTTTCCTTTGTCAAGTCTCTGGGCACAGAGTCCATCACCGATATCAATCCCAGCATCTGCCCGTCTGAAGTGACGACGGGAATTCCAGCATAAAATTTCACGAAGGGCTCGGAAACGGTTAGCGGATGTTCCGCAAATTGCACGTCTGTAGAAGCATCTCTGACAATTACCGCTGATTGCTGTTTTTTTAAGGAATTTGTCAGGGGTTCGATCGCTCCTACCTCAGCAAGCGACGTTTTTTGTGGGGGAATTGCCGAGTCAAATTCCGAGAGAGAGTTGGAGTTTTCGGCGAACTCTGCGGGAGTTTGGTCGATCGCGCGAGCGCAAAAATTTAGGTAACGGTGGGCGAAAGTTCGATCGACACCTAGCTGCGACTTCAACCAATGGCGATTAGCATCAATCAAGCTCAAAAAAGCAATAGGAGTTCCGCTCATCTGAGCTGCTAAGCCGATCAAATCGTCAAAGCAAGACTCTGGATCAGAGCCGAGAAGCTGATACAAGTCGATATGCGAGAGCTCGAACACTTTTTTACCAAGAGGCAAGGGTGCTTTCATTATGTATAACTGCCCATCTAGTTGCTGGCAAGCGCCATTTTCAAATACTGGCCCAGAAAAACGAGCTATGAATTTTGTGCCTGGAAACTGTGAGCGCAAGTCGCGCGCAGGCGGATTGCGCCAAACTCAGATTAATTTCTTGACCGATATTGAAACTTTTGAGTTATCGGGGTTAGAACACCGTAGATCTAAAAGTGTAAAAATCATAATTCTAGTTGACTATACTTTTGAATACGGTCAGCGGGTTCAATCTAAGAGCCTTGGTCGGCACGAAGCACCTTTTACAAACACGGATAACTTACATAAAATTTTTTAATAAGTTTAATTGTATCTTAACAGAATTGTCTAATAGCGGGTAGATGGCTTGCTGGTGGATTAAAATAATTGGTTGGTGCCAAAATACCAGTGCGTTTTACCGGGCTGTGCCTCACGCTGAGGATACAGTTACCAGATCAACTAAAAAGAACACCAAAATGTTAAAATTTGTAAAAATAGTTATCAAACTCGACCGTCGAGGATTTCTAGGTGAGAATACGCACTTGACAAGTGTTGTAATCGCCGATCGACTCCTCTGACAATTCCTTTTTTCAAGTTTGAGGTCAAAAAAACAGAATTGTATTTTCTACTAATGCTGCAACCAGATTGGCAATTACTTCCCAAAGGCAACTCTCAAAAACTGACGGCGGGAATTATTTTTTCTATTTTCAACAACTATAAATAAAGCGGGAGAAGAATATGTCGGTAAGTAGCAATCAAATACCAACTATTTTGGCAGTTGATGATAGCGTTGTAATGCAAGGACTTGTCAAACAGGCTTTAAGCAAAGAATTTCGTGTTTTAGTAACAGACAATGCAGTAGACGCTTTGTCAACAATTTATCACGAACAAATTTCGGTTTTGTTACTCGATGTTTCGATGCCTGGTATTGATGGATTGGAGCTCTGCCGCACAGTGCGCAGCTTGCCTCAGTTTCAGAATTTGCCGATCGTCATGCTGACAGCGCGAGATGGAGCATTTGATAAGGTACAAGGGCGTTTGGCTGGAGCAACCGAGTATTTAACTAAGCCATTTGATGCAGAAAAATTACGCGAAGTAATTGGTAAATTTATCAATCTCAAATCATAAAAGTTACTTGCGCTACATCTCTGTAAGGTGCGCAGTGCGCACCTTACACCCGTAATTGGCGCGTCAAACATATTCCGCATTCCGCATTCCCCATTCCCTGATTCAACTGCAAATCACTAGATTCTCCCGCTTGTGCTAAACTTTTAACTTCGCCAACAGCAGAGGAGCGATCGCCGCCAGCGGTAAAACGTGCTGGGCCGCACCCAGGGCGATCGCCTCTTTCGGCATTCCGAAAACAACCGAACTGGCTTCATCTTGAGCAATTGTTAACCCCCCTCCTCGGGCGATCGCCAACATACCCTCAGCACCATCTCGACCCATTCCTGTCAGCAAAATTCCCGCCGCCGCCCGACCATAAAAATTAGCAACTGATTTAAATGTTACTGTTACTGACGGGCAGTGTCCAGCTTCACGATCGCCCTCAGAATAAATAAATCGCCCTTGAAAATCCAATTCTAAATGACGTTTTTCCGGCGGGAAATAAACAATACCAGCTTGCGGCAATTCCCCCAAACCAGCTATTTTTACAGGCAGTTTCGACTCAAAACCCAACCAGTCAACCAATCCCTGCAAAAATCCTTCGCTGATGTGCTGGATGCAAATTACCGGCACTGGCAAATTAGCCGGAAACTGCGAAATAATCGAGTGGATCGCTTGCGGGCCGCCTGTAGACGCACCCACAGCCAATAACTTAATCGTTTGAGAATTGAGATTTTCGCTATATAATTTAGGCTGCTGCATTGGTAATTGATTAATTTGTTTCATCGGGCGATCGTTTGTTTCGATTATTCCCAGCTTTTGATGCCGCGTAAATACTTTAACTCCAGATAAAATTTTAACTTTAGCGATTAATTCATTCGCCAAGCGAGCGTAATCAGACGCCAATCCGCCCATTGGTTTCGGAAACACATCTAATGCACCTGCTTTCAGCAATTGAAATACATTTTGAGTATCATTTACTTGTACAGAAGCACTAATTATTAAAATAGGTCGTGGGTATTTCTTCATCACTTCCTGCGTAAATTCTAACCCGTTCATTAATGCCATATTCAAATCCGTACAGATGACTTCCGGCTGAAGTTTCGGGATCAATTCTAGCGCTTCTAAGCCGTTACAAGCCGTTCCGACAACTTCAATTTCTGGTGAAGCATCAAAAATGCGCTTGAGTACGATCGTAGCTACTGGCGAATCTTCTACTAACAATACTTTAATCGGCGATAACATCAGTTTTTTTAGATAATTGGGAATTGGGCATTGGGACTTAGCAATTGCTAATTTGTAGTAAATAAAAAATACAGTTCTGTGCAAACTCTATTTGTAGCGCACTGCGCACCTTACACTTTAAAATTTGCGTAAGTCTTGAAATAACCAATAACCAATAACCAATAACAAGTAACTAACAACTAAACTAACCTTTTCAAGGTCTCGATCAATACATCTTGATTGAAAGTACCTTTAGGAATATAAGCATTAGCCCCAGCATCAGCCCCTCTTTTTCTATCTTCATCCGATGCCAAAGATGTCACCAAAATAATTGGCAATTCACTATATTCTTTCTGTTGACGAATTCTAACAGTTAGTCCCAAACCGTCCAAATTCGGCATTTGTACGTCCGAAATCAGAGCATCAAAATAACGAGTTTTTAATTTATTGAAAGCATCCAATCCGTCTACTGCTGTCACCACTTCATAACCTGCACCTTCGAGAATACGCTTTTCTTGAGTGCGGGTAGCGATCGAATCTTCTGCTAAAAGTATAACTTGTTTTCGGCTGACTGTCTGAATTGGCGATCGCGAACCAGAAACCCCACGTGACAAAACTTGCTTACGCACAGACTTGATCAAATCGTGAGGATTGAGTACCATACAAACTTCCCCCGTGCCGAGAATCGTTGCACCTGAAACATTTCGCACCCGTTTCAGCAATTGACTTTGAGGTTTAATCACCACATCCTGTTCATCAATCAAAGCATCTATAAATAATCCCAACCTTTCTTCACCAACTTTTAAAATAATACAAGACATTTTCGGAGAATTTGATATCAGTAATTCTCCATCTAATTTTCGATTTACTTCTTTCCAACTTTCCTGTCTCCATTCCCGATTATTCGGCAGCCATTCTCTATTTTTCAACTCTAGTAAATCTACCAAGTAAGCAACTGATAGCGGTTGACCATCAGAAAGTATCGTTAACTTGCCTTCTATCGGAAAAATATCATTATAAGCAACCAGTTTCGCCGTTTCAACAAACTCAATTGGTAGGGCATAAGCAATACCTGCAACCGCTACAATTAATACATTCGCAGTAGCTAGTGACGTACTAAGTTGCATCCGAAAAGTGCATCCTTTTCCTGATATAGACTCAACTTGAATACTACCTTTGAGTGCTTCAACATTAGTCCGAACTACATCTAAACCAACCCCTCTACCAGATACTTCCGTTACAAATGTCCTGGTTGAAAAGCCAGCAGCAAAAATTAGCGATTGAATTTGGCTTTCTGTCATTGTAGCAAGTTCTTCCGACGTGCAAACATTGCGTTTGATAGCAGTTTTTTTGATCCGATCGAGATTCAGCCCCCGACCATCGTCAGCAACTTCAATGATAATATTATTAGCAGTCTGATATCCTTTAATTCGGAGAGTTGCACCGGGAAGTTTACCAGATTTTTCGCGTTCGGCAGGCATCTCGATGCCGTGGTCGATCGCATTCCGAATCATGTGCATCAAAGGGTCTTTCATTTCTTCCAAAATGCGTTTATCAGCTCTAGTTTCCGCACCTTCAATCACTAATTCAACTTCTTTTCCTTCTCGCTTTGCCAAGTCTCTAACGGCTCGGGGAAATAAATTAAAAATAGTAGACAAAGGCAGCAGTCTCAGAGTGCGAATTCCTGATTCTAATTCCTCTGTAATTAATTCAAGTCTAGCAGTATCTTCATAAAATCGATTTTTCAAGCGATTTACTAGAGTCCCAAGATGTTCTAACTTTTCTTCAGTACGTTGATAATAGTTCTGTAACTGAATAAAAATCGCATTTTGTTTGAACCCATTTTTGTCTGTTTCTATCTGATAAAAAGCTAACCGATTCATAAAAGCTTCTCTGCTCCAACTTTCCCAGAGATTTGTCAGATTTTCGATATCAGATAATCGGTGTACTAGCCGAGTTTTTGTGACTGTAAGTTCCCCAGCTTGAGTCATTAAATCATCTAAATTTTGAGTGGCAACTCGAATTGTTTCAATGCGGTAAGACGAATTAGAAGAACCGCTAACAGTGGGTTGGGAAGTCGATGCAGTGGCGGGTGCAGAAGCAGTAGGCACGTTTTGAGCTTGCAGCAGCAATTCTTGCTCGGATTGTAGCGTTGAAAAAGAGTAATCGTTATCTAAGTTAGTGGCGAAAGAAGTTTCACTGTTTGTTTCTGAAGGTGCAGTTTCTGAATCAGTAAATTTTACTTTTACTAATTCTTGATCGGATACGATCGCAGATTCTGACTCCACTGTCGGGATGTCTGGCTGAGGCTGGTTAGAAGCACCCATCATGCTAGCGAGCACGTAAAATGTATTGACACCAGCATCTTTACCCGTAACGGCTTCGTCAACGAGCTTGCGGATGGCGTCTAAACCTTGCGAAAGTCGATCGCTAATTTCTGCATTTAGTAAAGTTTCTCCGCGCTTCACACCGCCCAAAATATGCTCTATTTGATGAGCTAAAGATGCTACATTTTTGACAGCCAGCATCCCAGCATCACCTTTAAGAGAATGGGTTTCTCGCAGCAATTCTTCTAACTTAGCTGAGTCTCCCGGGTGTTGTTCCAAGTACAGCAATCCATCGTCTAGTTTCTGCAAGTGTTCTTCACTAGCAATTTTAAATACATCTCGGAGCTCTTCATCTTCAATCATATATATTTTTGGGTAATTGGGAATTGGGAATTGGGAATTGGGAATTGGGAATCGGTAATCGGTAATCGGCAATTAGTAATTGGTAATTGGTAATTGGTAATTGGTAATTCTATCCGTTACATCCGTTACAAAATCCGTTGCCAATCTTCCTTCTTACACTACTGACTTGAGATTTAAAGCAGCTTCATTAAGCTTTTGAGTACCGATTTTGATTTGATTAATATCCTTGATGGTTTGAGATGCCGTGCGATTGAGAGAGTTCATTTCATCAGCTACTTGCTCGATCGCGATCGCTTGCTGTTTAATATTTAAAGAAATTTGTTGGTTGCTAGCAAACACGAGATTGCAAGCTTCCCTAACACCCGTAAAAGCTTCTGCTGTATCCTGCGCTGTTTTCACCCCTGCGGTGACTGTTTTGCGACTTTTTTCTGTTGCTTTCACCGTCGAGTCGATCGCACCCTTAATCTCTGGAATAATACCATTAATCTGTTGCGCCGCTTGTTGGCTTTCATCTGCTAGCTTACGAATCTCGCTAGCTACCACCGCAAAACCTTTGCCATACTCGCCGGCTCTGACTGCTTCGACAGCCGCATTCAGAGCCAGCATATTTGTTTGACTGGCTAAATCGCTAACTAAATTTGCCAAAGTCGAGATATTACCAATCTGACTCGTGCTATCTCCCAGCCGCTGATTTTGCTGAGAAATTGCCGCCACAGCTTCTCTGAGACTCAGCATTTGATTGAGGGTTTGCTGAACCATTTTATTCCCTTCCTCCGCAAGAGTTAAAGCCTGACGAGCGGCAGCAGCAACAGCCTCAGCTTCCTCGGCTGTGTGCCGAGAAGATATACCCAAATTTTCTAAAGTTGTAGTTGTTTGATTGACAGAGAGAAATTGCTCACCGACTACTTGCTCTTGCTCGTTCATGTTAGATACTATTTCCATTGAAAATGACGATATTTTGTAAATCAGTCCCCGAATCAGCTTAATTAGTCTTTTTACCACAAATAGTCCTAATGCCAGCACAGTGCCTAGGGACAATATAGTAATAATTGCAGCTATTTTTTTTAAGACAGAAACAGAAGCAAAAAGCTCATTTTTAGATGCTTGATTCACAATCACAAAAAATATTTTGTTGTTGTTTCCTTTTGAAAGAATGGTATAATAGCTAATAACTTTATCTCTAAGATCAATATTTCCTGTGCCACCGGAAAGTATTTGAGTAACCACCTCTGGTGGATAATATTTGTTGATATTTTCATCTGTTTTTTTATCAGAACCCCATTCTTTTGTAGAATCAAGATGGTAGATGTAGCTACCATCTTGATTTAACATAAAAGCTTCGCCTAATTTTTCATCATTTATCTCTTTAACTGTATTAATCAGATTGCTCCCGAAGGAATTAGCAATCAAAATGCCTTTTCTTTGTCCTTTAGTATTAAAAATTGGAGTTGCGTGGCGAATAGTTGGTTTGTAAGGAATTTCTATTTTACCGCGTTCCTGATTTAAATTAAATTTAGACACATATATTTCTCCAGCATTGAGTTTCATAGTCAAGGAAAAATAATCTCTATTAGCTTGATTTTGAAGTTGGGAATTTGGAATAATTTTGATACTTTTGCCGTCAGAATCTACGCGCACTATCTCGTTACCTTTTTCATCTATGTAACGCAACTGCATATAATATGGCTTGACTTCCATCATTGATGAAAATAGGATTTTCATTCGAGCAATGGAATCTTGATAAATTAAATTAGTTGCTTTATCTATTCGATTTCTATCTATAATCATTCCTTGAATGGGAGGAGATTTGCGGAGGAATAAAACATCGTAACTTATATTATCCAGATTGTTAACGATTTTTTCTCCACTAGATGCAACACTTTCAGCAAGATTTGTCAAGGCTAATGTTTGCAGTGCTGCTGCGGAAGAGGAAATTCCATACCAGCCGATCAGAGATACTGGCATCAAGGTGCTTAAAATTAAAAGCAGCATGAGTCGGTTTTGGATTTTTTGGAAAAATTTATGGATCATTGGTAATTGGTAATTATTTTTTTACTTCTTTTGTCAATCCGTTAGATCCGTTACATAATCCGTTGTCAAACTTCCTTCTTCCTTACTACTGATTTTAAGATTTAGGTACATGACTATTCTAAACAACTGCTTTTAAATCTAAAGCAGCTTCATTCAATCTTTGAGTACCGATTTTAGTTTGAGTGATACCGCAAGCGGTTTGTGCTGCTGCTTGGTTGAGAGAGTTCATCGCTTCTACTACTTGTTCGATCGCGATTGCTTGTTGTTTGGCATTTAGCGAAATCTGCTGAGAGCT
>CASBQF010000213.1 GCA_949127775.1 Oscillatoriales cyanobacterium PMM_0080 | reverse complement strand
GAATTGGGGCGGGAATTGGTGCAGGAGTAGACGGCGGGCTTGGTGTAATTAGGGAAATCTGATTTGATAAATTTCCTTGGGTGTAACTTTGCCCAAAAGAAAGACTGGGCAAAATGGCGTTTCCGGCGCCAGCATTAATGCTTCCCAGGGTGCCGTTGTCGATCGTCCCGCCAACTACAAACGGTCGATCGCTACCACCTCCGTGGCGAATTGTAATCGGCCCCGCCCCCGCGCTGACGGCAGTGGAAATACTGGCAAGATTGCCGGATATATCGTCGTTGAAAATACTGTTCGATCGAAACAAACCTAGGGTGGTGACATCAACGCTGCCGCCTCTAGCGTTGATAAAACCTAACTGAATGTTACCAGTCGCGTTGAGAGAGACTGCGCCGCCGTTGCCGTTTGAAGTGCCGCTGGAGTTGAGATCGAGAGCCGAAATACCCGATGCAGAGGTGACAGCAATATTTCCGCCGATCGCCCCGGAAGCATTCAAAGATCCGGCAGTTAAAGGGCCAGCATTGCTATTGAGTGCGATCGCGCCTCCGGTTCTTGTTAACGATGAGGAGTCGATCGCACCTACAGCAACCGCATTCCCCTCAACCCGAATCCTCCCGCCGTTGGAGGTAATATTGCCAGTCCGAACCTCGCCCAAAGATTGCAGATTTACGTTGCCACCCTCCGTCCTTAAATTACCTTCTAAGAGGACGTTTCCTGACTGGATATCGGCTCCCACAACTGCCGTATTGTCCCCCCGGAGGGTGACGGAATCTCGGGCGTTCACGCTCAAAATGCGCGCGGTAATTCTCGAATTCGCCGTCACGGTAGGAGCGTCAGCCGAGAGCAGGCCCAACCTCTGAGTTTGACCGACAGGCCCACCAAAAGTAATGTTGCCGCTGGAGCGTAGGGTCAAACTATTAGCCCGGCCAGGGTTACTGTTGAGGATATCTGCAAAAGTGATATTGCCGTTAGTTGTGCTGAGAGTGGCGGTGCGATCGACTGTGACACCACTGTTAAAAACGATGTCGCCAGATGTCGCAATATTGCCCGAAACCTCGGTACTGTTCGCGTTGACAGTCAAACTAGCCAGTGGTGTAAATTGACCGATCGTACCGCCGAACCGGACTCGCCCAGCGTCAAGTCTCAGGGCGCGAGCTCCGTCTAGGCTACCTTCCAAGAGAATGCTGCCCCTAGCTTGAGTGCTCAAAGCTGCATTAGCACTCAGGGACAGGTTGCCTGTAAAGGTGATGTCCCCGCCGGATGTGGCAACGTTGGCGCCGATCGCCGTTTGGGGTGCGTCGAGAGTCAAACTAGCGCTACCGGTGGTTCTCAGGGGATTGTCGATCGCGATCGAATTGCCTTGAAGTGTCAGCGGGCTGTTGAAGGTAATGGGTGCGACGATCGCGATCGAGCTGCTGTTGGCGCGCCCGATCGCGATCGAACCCAAATCACCCGCCAAAGCACCGAGATCCGTTGCTGTCAAGTCCAAAATGCCCAAAATATCGCCGGTGCCGCCGATCCGAATTCCTCGGCTGTCGTTGGGTTGCAAGCGAATTGCTCCCCCCGCGCTGCTGACGGAATTGTTCCCCCCGATCAAGTCAATGCCGTTAGCATTGAGACCGATATTACCACCGTTAGCATTCAACGGGCCCGCAGTGATGCTGCTGGCAAAAATGTTGATGTTGCCTCCAAGAGTCTCGATTAAATCCTTGGGATCATTGACAAAAAACACTCCGCCCGATCGGAATGTCACGGTGTCTCCTGTTCTCGCTTGCAGGGAAAGTTTGTTATCGGGCAAGTCTCGGAGGGTGATGTAGCCCGGGGTGTCTAGAACCACGTTGCTGCCGGCGATCATCTGTTCCAACTGCACGTCTGAGATCAATGTTTCACTGGGTTCTGCTGTCGCTTGGAGTTCCCCGGCGGTCGATCGCGCGCTGGTTTCGCCGTTACCACTCACGATCGCAATATTTGCCGGATCGAGCCACAAAGTGCCGATCGCACCGTTAGTCGCGCGGGTATCGACCTCTCCTTGGAAAATCAAAGAACTTTTGCCGGAAACTTCTACTTGTCCGCCGTTACCTGCTGCTGTGCCGCCGCGAGCAGTAATATTGCCGAAGAAGCGAGTTATATTGTCTGCCCAAATTACCGCAGTGCCGCCGTTGCCCTGCTCGATCGCGTTTAGTGCGATCGTTGAATCAGGACTAACATATGTCACCAGTGCATTTGGCAAGGGTTCCATCCCCCGCCAGCCACCTCCGACGCGCACAATACCTCCGCCGTTAGTCCCCGAAGCATTGATATTTGCGCCGAATAGTCCTACTTTTGACCCTAAAATATTCACTGTGCCGCCAGCAATTCCATCCGGGGCAAACACATTTACAGTACCCGAGACGATCGAACTTCCGGCATTTACCTGCACTGTTTGGCCGCCAGTCAGCACCAATTGACCGGCTTCGTTCGTCGTTAAACCTGTAGCTGACGCCACCCCCGGCCCTGTCAGTAACTGAGACAAACCAACTGAGGCGATAGTCGATTTTTCTGCTAGCAAAGAGGGATTAATTTCTAAACTCAACAAGTTACCTGATTGACTGATGCGGACTGCATTTTGTCCAACAGCCGCCACTGTAATTTGACCTGCCGGAGCCGACAATTGCCCAGTATTAATGACTGTGCCACCCAGCAAAGTTAAATTTTGTCCGCTGCCAACCGCTAAGTTTCCGGCATTGACAATTATGCCAATTTGTAAGTTATTAAAATTAAATTGATGGGGATTTCCCACTAAAGCTTTGTAATCATTAATTCCGGTAGCATTGAACCAACGATCGCCGAAACCAATCCCCGTAGCAGTTGTGGCAAAAAAAGACCCCGGCACATTCAATCTAGCATTTTGACCGAAAACAATTCCCGCCGGATTCATCAGGAATAAATTCGAGTTACCACCGCTTATAGAAATCAAACCATTAATGATTGAAACATCTGCGCCCGAAATCCGCCCTAAAATATTTTGAATATTTGGATTAGTTAAAAAGTTCGCAATTTGACCTTCGCTAAGATTAAATTGGCTGAAGCTATGAAACAAATTTGTGCCGTTTTCCGACACTTGTCCGCCACTAATGTTCGTGCGATTTTGCTCCTGATTTACAACAGTATTAGTGCCGTCGTTTGCTGGGACGACAGATTGCGATCGCACTGCTAGTGGTAGCAGCCAAAAACCTAATGTCAAAATGAGAGCAGAGCGTAAATAAGTCATTAGTCATTAGTCATTAGTTATGAGTTATTAGTTATTGGTTATTAGTTATTAGTCATCAGTCATTGGGCATTAGTCCTTAGTCATTAGTCGTCAGTCATTAGTGGTTGACAATGCGCTTTTTCCCAATCCCCAATCCCCCATTACCAATTACCAATTCCCTATTACCAATTCTAATCTATTGTACTTGAGATTTTTTTTAAGCTGTAATGTTCCGCCAAAGTGGAAATAAACCTCAAAAGGTCGATCGCAGCGAACACGGCGGGAGAACCTGAGAGTCCCAATCTGCTGACTCAGAACAAATCCGGTAGTCTCGGAATGAACATTACCCACATTCATGACTCTGCACCGTGCCGTGTCCTCCGTTTCAGCAAAAGCACACATTCCCAAAAAGTCGGAAATACCATGAAAATTTTATATTATCTGTCGCCGATGTCTTGACAAAATGCCAGCAGAGTCATATAATTGTAGCATTAATAAAATCAAAAAGTATTCAATCCTCAATATAGCTGACTGCTCACACGAATTTTAAATACGAATTTTAAATACGAATTTTTAAACAAAATATTAATTTTTTTAGATACCAACCATGCAAACTAAAACTTCCAAATTTCTAACGAAAGAAATAGTTGACCAGATATTTGTATCTGGCGAACTGACTCGTGCTGACAGACAGCGAATTCAGTCAATGCTCTTGGATGAGTCGATCGGCGAACATGAATTGAGCTTAGTTGAAAGAGTCATGGAAGGGGTAGTCAAAGGAATACTTGACGTGATGAATTAGTTGAGAATTTGCACGGACTTATCTCAATTGAGGGCGCAGGCGCACCTTACCCTAATTTCAAATAACATCGAAAATCCCTCTAAAAATCATCATCCGAGTCCCGATCCGAGCTTTCATCGGGACGTACAAGTTCCGAAGGAGGCCTATCGCTACTCCAAGCCCACCACACGGCGCCGCACTGGCAGCGGTAAAATTCTTGCCACTTGCGGCGGTTGGACTCGGTGTATACTGGCGATCGACGATTAATCCAAACCTCAGTGGCATCCGTGCAGCTAGCACCGCACTTGGGACAGCAAAACTCAGTAGCGTGAACCGCCGTCGCAGTCCATTCGGGAGGATGTGGAGCAAAAGCTTCCATGTGTTAAAGTTTCTATTTAAACTACTGGTAATTACGGCAAATCAACGGCTGCTAAAGATCCGCTCCCGCTCGCAATGACATAAGCAATGACATAAGTACGCTGCTGAGTGTGTCATTTATCTGCGAGTTATTTTTTTTTGGCACTTACCGTCCGATGAATAGTATAACTGATGTGGTGCAAACTGTCGATCGGCATTCTCAGCTATCTCAAGGACTAAGCTCATGTCTATTTACAACTTTATCTCATTTCTGGGCATATTTGGCTTGTGTGCGATCGCCTGGATTTTCTCAGAAAACCGACAACGTAAGTATATACCTTGGCGCGTCATCATCTGGGGCATTGGGCTACAATTAGTCTTAGGATTTTTAGTATTCCTGTTCCCCCCAACTCGCATCGCCCTAGAGTGGTTTACCAGCTTGCTCGATGGAGTCTTCACTGCTGCTGACGCCGGAGCGAGATTTGTATTCGGCAAAAACATTGTACCAATACCCGGTCAAGACCCGCCAGTTAATTTAGGATATATTTTTGCCTTTCGGGCTTTACCAACAGTAGTCTTTTTTTCCGGCCTCATGGCCTTGCTTTATAACATCGGCGTCATTCAAATTATCACCGAAGTCTTTGCCAAAATATTTTATATGACAATGCGATTGAGTGGCGCAGAAGCACTCAGCGGCGCGGCTAATATTTTCGTAGGAATTGAAGCAGCAATTGTCGTCAAACCTTATTTGCCACAAATGACTCGTTCCGAACTTTGTGCAATCCTGTCTTGTTGTTTTGGGACTGCCGCTTCATCAACCTTAGCAATTTATGTCAGTTTTCTCAAGCCAGTTTTTCCCAATATTTTAGGACATTTAGTTTCAGCCTCAATTATCGCAATTCCTGCTTGTTTTGTCCTCTCCAAAATCTTAGTACCGGAGACGGAAGTACCAGTGACAATGGGCGGGATTCCCAAGGAAAATCCGAAGCCCCAAGGCCGCGAGTTGATCGGCGACGAAATTGCCGAAAATGATGGTGAGATCCGCAAACAAGAGACAGTTGGCGGAGAACCAATCGAACGAGTCAGCCCTTTGGATGCTGCGATTATTGGCGCCTTGGACGGTGTAAAAATGTCAGTCGCCATCGCCGCTGTTTTGATTTTAATCTTAGGCTTAGTCTCCTTAATCAATCAATTCTTTGGCTGGCTAGCAGTGTTGCCGGCTCCAATTGGCACAATCTTTAGTTTTATCACCCTGCAAAACATTCAAGGAGCCTTATTTTACCCGCTAACCTTGTTAACCGGAGTTCCCCTTGAGGATTCTTGGACAGCCTCAGTAATTATCGGACGGCGACTGTTAGAAACGGCCATTCCTCCCTATCAAACTTTAGCAGAAGTCGCAGCAAAAGGACTGATTAGCGATCGTACAGTATTAATTGTCAGTTACGCCCTTTCCGGCTTTGCCCACTTAGCCTCCGTCGGCATATTTGTCGGCGGCACAATCGCCCTAATTCCATCCCGGCGCAAAGACATTTCCGAACTCGGTTGGAAAGCCTTATTTGTCGGCACCTTAGCTACAATGATGATTGCCTGCATCGCCGGATTATTTGACACCGGAGACGCCAGCATTTTAGGAGCTAAGACAGCCCCTGCTGCCCCGATAACCGCTCCTGCTTCCCCGAAATCGGAAGCATCCCCCGCCGCAAGTCCGAAGCCGTCAGTTGCCCCAGCAATTGCCAGCCCGAAGCCTTCTCCGAAGGGTGAAAAAGTGGCTCCGAAAGCCAAGGAATCTCCTAAATCTGAATCGAAGAAAACGCCTTAATATCTTCTAGGGACTTGTAGGGGCGGGTTAACAAATAATATTTGTCAATAATTGACAATCTCTCAAACCCGCCCTCACCTAACAGTAAATCCCCGCTAACTGTATCGAAGAGTTTCACGTAAAATATTTGTCGATGGTTGAAAATCTGTAAAACCTGCCCCCAACAGTAAGTTGCCTCTTACAGTTATATTTTCGTATTTTATCGAAATCAAGGTTGATGTAGTTGGTTGTGTGGGGGCGGGTTTCTGTAGATTTTTCATGGGAGTCAAATATTGTTGGTGAACCCGCCCCTACGAGTCCCTGATAGATAGGATTGTTTTTTAGGTAGATGCAATTACCAATTACCAATTACCAATTACCAATTACCACAAAGATTATGAATCCCGAACCTGAAATTCGCCGTCTATTAGATGTGATGCCCGCCTCCGGCCGTATGACGTGTAAAATTATTAATAAGCCTCAACAATCGACGGTAATTGATTGCGATTTTCCTTTGCCTTGGCATCAATCTCGCCCGATTTATATTAACTTTGATTTGTGGCGATTGCTATCTAAGCCGCAGCGAGATTTACTGATATTGCGTACTGTAAGCTTTTTGGGCAATTTCAAGTGGTTTAAGCCGGATATTTATCAAGGTGCGGCTGTGGCGGGAATTCTCGGCACAGTTGTAGAGTTATTGCAGGGAGATGCGATCGGAATTGCGATCGCCGGTGGGTTGACTGGACTGGCGATGACTCGAATTTGGCGCGACAACCGCAGTTCGCAAGTAGAGCTAGATGCCGATGAAACGGCGATTAGAGTGGCGGGAAGGCGCGGTTACAGCGAATCTGAGGCGGCGGGACATCTGTTGTCAACTATAGAAGCCGTAGCGCAGATAGAACAGCGTAGTTTGGATTTCAACGAGTTGATTCGGTGTCAAAACTTAAAGGCAATATCGGGTATTTCGGCCGTGGGCGTGCCCGATAGTGTTAGGGAAGAGTGAAAAGTTGTGCTTGCATATCTCTAGTCTACAAATTACCTCTACTAAATTACCCGATAAACTTGGTATAATTAGTATTATCAGTCATTTTAAAAACCTATGATTCAAACTTTACCCAAACTCGTAAACTTCGAGGAATTTGTGGACTGGCTGCCTGAAAATGGGACGGTACGCTACGAACTGCATAATGGAGATATTGTTGAGATGGCACAACCAGTAGGCGAACATGAGGAAGTTAAAGGCTTTCTTAGCATCGAAATTCCTTATGAAATCAAACGTCTTGGATTGCCCTATGGTATCCCAAACCAAGTGATAGTCAGACCTCCTGAAAAAGATTCTGGTTATTTCCCCGATCTGTTAGTGCTGAATCGTGCAAACCTGGTGAATGAACCATTGTGGCAAAAACAATCTATCCTCAGCTTAGGTGCATCGATACCTTTGGCGATCGAAGTTGTGTCAACCAATTGGCGCGATGATTACTATTTGAAATATGGTGATTATGAGGAGATGGGTATCGCTGAATATTGGATTGTGGACTATGCTGCATTGGGTGGACGGAATTTTATTGGCAATCCCAAACAGCCGACAATTACTATGTGTAACTTAGTTGATGGTGAATATCAAATCCTCAAGTTTCGAGATAATGACCGGATTATGTCGCAAACTTTTCCCGATTTAAACCTGACTGCCAACCAAATTTTTAAAGCTGGTTTAGTATAAATGGTTTTGTTTACTCAAATTTATCCGTAGGGTGTGTCGCCATCGAAAATCCCTAAATAAAATTGACAATCTCATAGCGACGCACCTTACTTAGGTAAAAGGCGATCGCATTTCAGTCAATTCACTACGATTGCTTTTTCTAAAAGTTTTTGATGATATATTCTGCCAACTTATCATATTCTTTGTCCATTAGTTTCATCAAATTACGTTGACTCTCTGTCCAATACCCTGATTTAATTGCATCTCTAGTTGGTTTTTGTGTATATAAATATTTAATAGGTACATTTTGTCCTATGCTGTCAGGAGCAATAACATTTAAGTCTTCAATGCTTGATATGGGATCAATAGTTATAAAATTGGGTATACATTCATAACCTTCAACTTTTTTCAATGAGGGAAGCAATTTTTTTTCTACAATTTCTTTGATTTTTTCAAACTGGTATTTGTCTGCACCCAACTTTTCACCTCTCCTTGTATCAAAACCATTAAATATCCAACCTCCAAACTTAGGTTTACCCTTATACGGTATAACTTTGTCATAGGGATTTGATTCAGTGAAACGCTTTTGACCTTGCTTCCAATCTATGACAAATTTTGGCAATACTTCTCCAATTAAACCGATACAGTAAGCAGAAAAGAGGTCGGGAGTACAAGGAACCAGAAAGTAATCTGAACAATATAGCGCTGACCGAACAAGTGTATTAAATGATGGAGGTAAATCAATCAGAACATAGTCATATGTCTTTTTGTATTTTTCTTTAAGTGTGTTAACCAAGAGCGAGGGAACAAGAAACCTGTATAATCCAGATCCGCTAACTACATCGGTGCCTACAGTTAGTATATCAGCAAAACTGTTCAGCCAAAAGTCACCCGGTATGATATCTAATCCTTCATTTTCATCTTGAAACAACCCATTAAGTTCTGGGTTAAATTTGGGTTTTGTGCAATAAATTTCATTAATTTGCATTTGATAAATATAAGGTTGTGCATAAGCTCTAATTGTTTTTCCAAAAGGATTTTGTTCTGAGGTTTGTATATATTTAGCAAACTCATCATAACCAATGGTTGCAATAGAAAGATTGCACTGGGGGTCGAAATCAATCAATAGAGTTTTCTTGCCGGCTGCTGCCAGTGAAACTCCTAAATTCCAAAGTATCGTTGTTTTTCCAACTCCACCTTTGTTGTTAAACATTGAGATGATTTTTTCAGTCATGGTGCGCTTAATTTTAATTTGTTTGAAAAACTATAATCGATATTAACATTCGAGGCTAACGAAGTCAATCAAACAGTGTCAGCCTAATGCAGCAGGAGTTCTGAAAAGCTCTGTAAACACGCAACCATAACGTACATCCGGAGAATAACGTAGCTGGCTGATGCAAGGTTGACTGATCGCACTCCTACTAAACCAAATGCGTAGTAGGCGACAACCGAAGCGTTAGCCATCGCCCGTACTGCAAAAAAACATCGCTACTCAACCAAATTAGCCTTAACAGACAAAGATTCCAGAAACTTAACTGCCTCATCCAGCATAGCTTCTGGTAATTTCTCAACAATTGCGATCGCCCTTTGACGAATTTCTAGATTAACTGCTTCTGATGGCTGCGAGTCGGTTGCTACAAAAGTTCCACTTTCAAACGGTTTTTGCTTCGACAAAGCTGTTTCTGGAGTGACAAAAATGCCGACATCTGCCGGAAATTCAACAGCTTGATGATTGTAGCATTTAACCACCAGATTGGTCACATTCATCGCCACCCGCTGATTAAATCGGAAAAAATCTGCAAAAGTGCGATCGCCATGAGTAGTTTGCAGTAAATGCTCTCCCAGGCGATCGACTTCCGTGGTAAAAATAAATTTGTGTCTATCTCCACCGACTGACAACACAACCTCGTGGGAGTTAAGGTTCGTAGGTTGAACAGACAAAACTTGCACTTTCATCGTCTGAAGAAGGTTCGCTAACGTACTTATTTTAATCGAAAGTGCGATCGCTTGAGTTACCCTTGATAATTATTGATATAATCAAGACGGAAACCCATGAAATCCACAACTATGCTACTCCTTCAACAACTGGAAAACCTCCGTGATACTCTACCCATAGAAGGATCTGTCCGCATTGAATTAGTGGAAGGCATACCCATGTTTAGAGCCTCCACAACTGTCAAAAATCGCATAGAAGAACTGTTGGAAAAACAACAAACTTTACCCATGAATCCTGACGAAGAACAAGAAATGAATCTTTACGAAGAAATCGACGATTACCTCAGTTTTGTCAATCGGACTATCCGCAATCTTTTCTTCGGCCAGATTCAACCTACTGTATAGAACCCATTTGACATCTTTGAGTTTTTGGGTTGGGTGACGAGAAATATCGAGAGAAACCCGGTTTCTGAGATTTACGCCCGGGGCGAGAAACCGGGTTTCTACGAGTTTTTGGGTTGGGTGACGAGAAATATCGAGAGAAACCCGGTTTCTGAGATTTACGCCCGGGGCAAGAAACCGGGTTTCTACGAGTTTTTGGGTTGGTGATGAGAAATACCGAGAGAAACCCGGTTTCTGAGATTTACGCAAAATAGATCTCAAATGGTTTCTATAACCGATAACAATGATAAACTTGATATTCATATCCATCTACTCCAGGCAACTCGCTGGATTCAAGCTGACATTTTTGTGCTGCTAAATTGACAGGTGCACGAAAATTAACCAACCACAAATCTAGGGGACGTTCCAATTGACTGAGTGTCTTGTCAAGTATCCCCGCCACAATTTTCGGCGAATCTCTTCTCTGCTTAACTAAAAGAAACTGTGGAGAATCAAAAGCTTTAACTTCTTGCTTCTTCCTAATATCCGCTACACTTGTACTGAGCTTGTGCTGAGCGTAGTCGAAGTGCGAAGTCGAAGTATCTGCTAAAAAATTCGCTGCCGAACCCTTCTTCCTAACATCCGCTACATCCGTTACATCCGTTACATCCGCTACAAAATCCGCTGCCGAACTTCTTTCCCATTCCCACCCAATCCCCATCAACTCTCCGATTTCTACATGAGTCTTTTGAGTAGTAGCAATTAACACGGGAACTTGCGACACTTCGCGGATAATCGGAATCAACAAATCTGGTTTGTAATATTTGCGATAGCCGAGATTGGAATTGACTGTGATACCGCTGACAAAACTCATTACTAAAATTAGTATCACTGCTTTTTTGCCAGGAATTTCTACAACAGGTAAATTAAACCATCGAGTTTTTGTTGTAGATGTGTTATAAATAAATGCTAACGTTACTCCTAATAGTAATATCACTCCCGGAAAGTAGACAAAATTGTATCGAGGGCCGCGAGTTAGGTCAATTCCTAGAATGTATGCAAAGCTAAAAAATAGGAAAATTGCGCCGAACGCAAATCCGCCAAAAATAACAGTACCTAAACGAGTATCTGGTGTTTTCAAAGAATTTTTAAGAGCGTTTAACAGCAGGGGAAGCGCCCAGATTAAAAATATTGCCATTACGATCGCAGATCCAACCACCACAGCCAAATTTGACGATTCCACCGGAAGCAGCGATATCACAACGATCCATCCCGCCAAAGCTTGGAAAATCGGCGCGATCCAATCTACAAATGTGCGATCGCCACTGACAATCCAATTCGTGAGCTCGCTACCATATTTATTCGACAAAAATATCGGTAGCCATACTAAACCACCCGCTACAGTCCCCAGGGCTACTGCGAAAAGCCGCCAGAGGATTTGAAATTGCCAAATATTCGGCTGCTGACTGTCTGAAAGCTCCAATTTTTCATGAAACTGCTGCCAGATTATAGCAATTAATGCTATAGCTTCCGCACACAAAGTCAAGGCGAAAAAGTAGTGAACTGCAATTCCCAAACAATTAACAATTATCCAAAGTAACACCGTCCAGATAGGTAGCGGAGCTCGCTGTTGCAGCTTTTTCGCAGCTACTGTCAAGCAGAAAAGAGAGGCAATAACTAATAAGATTCCTAACGTATAATGGCGGGCTTCTTGAGCGAGATAAATGCCGTAGGGAGAAACTGCCATCATCGCAGCCGCACATTGACCAACTAAACGAGAATTGAACGCAAATTTGCCTAAAAAGTAGATAGCAGGAACTGAAATCACTCCTAATAATGCCGGAAGCGATCGCCCAATCCACACTAAACTATCCTCAGTCGGCGCAAACAGTCGCATCCACCAGTGCGCTACCACAAAATACACCGGCGGATGGTTGCTTTCTAACAGCAAATGCTTTAAAACATCTGCAATGCCAGCATCGGGACGGAATTGTAGCGGTTGTAGTAGAGTCGAAAGTGCGATCGGGCGATCGAGCGGCACCCCGCGAAAACTGTTCCCCAAACTAAACACTAGAGTCGAAAACTCGTCCGTCCACAGCGGTTTCGAGTCCAAATTGGCAAAACGTAGCATTAGGGCGATCGCCATCCACAGCAATAGCAGCAACAGTTGTTTGTTCTGACTCAAAAGACTATATCCTTCTTTTAGTTTTTCCCGCGCTTATAAGTTACAATCGCTCGTTGCTGCATTCCCAGCCAAGAGAAATATGGTACGCGATCGAACTCCTCATATCCAGGCTTTGGCTGCTTGCTAGCCACAATGTACTCATCATCAAATACCCACGGCCCTAATCCTGTCAAATTAGCGTCATACCATTTGTTAGTATTATATATTTGCATAAATTTGTCACTATTGTACCATCCATTAAAAGTATCTAGACCGCGAATTGATTCGGACTTCACACCATACACAGTTATGAGTTTATTTTGAGCAACCGTTGCTGCACTGTTCCAACCCATATAGTCCTGAAGGCAAACTACACTGAAAATGTAAAGAAGCGTACAACTAAAAGTTGCCAACCTCAGTGCACCTTTGAGCTTAAATCGGTTCATTTCGTAGGCTAAAAGCAAGATCGAGGGTGGCAGTCCCGGAATTAAATATCGATCGAACACAAAGAAGCGCCAAGGATTGTAAGCTACAGCCAGAATCATTAATCCCCACAGCAATAAAAACAATCTTTGATTGGTTCGCTGCTCCAAAACATTATTTTCATCCTGTTGCAGCCGCACATCGTAAACTACATCAACACAGTTTAGAAATATTAGTCCTGCCACTCCCAGTGCAGCAAATGTTACAAGCCACCACCAGCCACCAATACTAACTACTGGCTGTGGGTTGATATCTGCTAACTGAATATGACCTACAGCCAAATCAAGCAGATAATCCCCTTTTAATAGAGGCATTCGCTCTGCATAGCGCTGTAACCATAAAGCTTCTTTATGAAACAATATACTTAGAACAAAAAATAAAATTTTAGGTAATAAAAACACGATCAGTGAGACACAGCAAAAGCCGACAAAAATAGCGCCCCGCTTACGAGTCCAAACATCGTGCTTGCGAAATATTTGCCACAGTCTGCCTGCACCCAAAGGTAAAGCAAAAAGACCCATATAACAAAGTGAAACTGGAATGTGGCGCAGCCCATCCATAGCTGACATCATATCTCGTCCCTGGAGGCCTTGAAACATCGAATTGCCAATCTTATTTTTAACCATCCCTAGACAGAGTGCGATCGTCGCCGTTACCAGCCACGGGCAAACTAAAGCAAAAACCATATACCAAGATACGCGATATTTTTTTTTCCACCAAAGTACCAAGACTGTCGCCGCAAAAGCAACAGGCAATATTATTCCAAACTGCCTTACCAAAAAAGCGACTTCGGCAAAAAAGCTGCCCCAAAAAATCAGTTGAGCCCTAGGTGTTTCCAGCGCCCGTAGGAAAAATAGCCCTGACAGTATTGACATTGCCAGAAACGGCACGTCGGTCATAAAGCTGTAGGATAAATTTAAAACTAAAGGGTTAATTGCTACCAGCGCCCCGCAAAGTAAAGCCAAGTTTCGAGAAAGACCCAATGCTAATGCACAGCGGGCCATTGCCCACGATCCAACAACACTTAATACTAAAGTTGATACTCGCAATATAGTGAAGCTAAAACCAAAGATTTTGCAAAACAATGCACCCCAATAAGCTTGCGCTACTAAAGCGGCGACGACATAAGGATGACTGCGGTAATGACCCTCTTCCAGCAACCATTCGACAGTTTTAGCGTGTATCCAATCGTCGTTTAGTGAGAATTCACCTATGGGCGAAACTAAGAGATTAGTTAATAGCAACAACAAGATCAAAGGCAAAATCAATGATTGATTGGTGATATAGCGCCAAGTAATGGCTGAGAGTCCAAACATTTTTTGATTCATAAAATTAGTTTACTTGCAGTAGTTTCAAGTCGTCATTTAAAGGCTGAATTTTTCTGATATTTATTGCTCTGCGATGTCAAGAATCATCGTGAATTTTGGGTTTTCTCTGTTGCTGTATGCCCGATCGCCGATATGCCGCATTTCTAATATACCTCTTGCAAAAATAACTAGGACGGGCTCTCCGGCCCATCCCACAAAAACTTTTTTTCTTGTGGAACAGGCCGGAGAGCCTGTTACAAAATTTGATTAAAATGAATTTTGCAATCTTGTCTAATCAACCTCCGTCACCCGCCAGCTCAGCTTCGTATTGATCCAGAAATTCCACAGAGTTACAGCCGCGATCGCAATTAAATTAGCCAAATATTCATTCATGCCAAAAACATTAAACAGCAGATTCACCAGCAGCACATTCATAATCAAACCCATCAAGCAAATCACATTAAATTTCAACAGTCGTTTGAAGCGCTGGCGATTTCCTGGCTGCCGCTTAGAAATATCACCAAAAGTCCACAAATCGTTCCAAAAAAAGTTACTGATAATTGCCAATTCAGCAGCAACAATCAAACTGCGAGTTAGCTCCCAATACAGACTATTCCGCAGCACATAGAAAACCGCCATATTCACAAACACACCGCTGAAACCCACGATGCCAAAGCGCAGAAACTTACCCACAGGCCAGCGGGCAAACCGCAATATAAACAAATGCCGCAAATACTCAATATACTGTTTCGATGTAACTTTGCTCTCGCCTTCTTGCCGCTCCTGAAACACGTAACCAACTTCTCCAATCCAGCGGATATTGCCCCTACCGAGCACTTCAATCAAGATTTTGTAACCCGCAGGATTCATGGTTTTGCCGGCAATGCAACTGCGACGCACCATAAAATAGCCACTCATCGGATCGGAAACTCGTCCCACGACTCCCGGCAGTATAATCAATCCGATAGTCTGAGCGCCCCGCGACAAAACTCTCCTGATCACACTCCAGTCGCTCACCCCGCCCTCAGCAACGTGGCGACTCGCCGCGGCTAAATCGGCTCCCCGCTGAATTTCTGCTAAAAGCTGCAATAGCGTCTCCGGGGGATGCTGCAAGTCGGCATCGATGACGCCCAAAACCTCGCCCCGAGAGGCCTGCCACCCGCGAATTACTGCTGTGGAAAGTCCCCGCTCGTCTTCCCGGCGCATCACCCGCAATTGCGGATATTCGGTTGTCATGGACATGGCTACTTCCCAGGTGCGATCGGGACTGTCGTCATCGACTACAATTAATTCGTAGTCCCCAGGAATGATGCCATCGAGCAATCGGCTCAATTGTTCCACAATACTCTTGACATTTTTGCACTCGTTGTAGGTGGGGATCACCAGGGAAAAATAAATTGGCGGTGTGGCCGTATTTATAAAACTTAAATCGACAGTCGGTACAGCAAGAATTTCCAAAGGCCCTGACGGCACTGGCAAAAGGTGATTTGCTTGGTTGATGGTCATAGTTACCGTTTCTTAAAATGAAAAGATGTTTTTATGACTTTATACTTTAGAATCTGTTTCGTCGATAGTTGATTTGTTAAGATATAAAAAGCCGTTGATTTTAGGTGGTAGCTTTTGTGACTGAATCGGAAAAGAAAACTGTGGATGCAATTCTCGATCGAGCTTTACAAGGTTATAACATTTCTACCGCAGAAGCCTTGGTACTTTTGCAGCCAAGAGATCCAGATGCGCGAGCCCAAATTCAAACAACCGCTGACTTGCTCCGTCGCCGACAATCAGGGGATACTATCACCTATGTGATCAACCACAATATTAACTTCACAAATATTTGCGAGCAGCATTGCAGTTTTTGTGCATTCCGTCGCGACGAGGGAGATGAAGGAGCTTTTTGGTTAGATGCAGCCCAAATTCTCGAAAAAGCAACTGATGCAGTGCAGCGGGGTGCAACGGAAATTTGTATGCAAGGTGGCTTAAATGTTCAAGCTAAACTAAATGGCGCATCTTTGCCTTATTATCTGCAATTGGTGAAAACTATTAAGGATAAGTTTCCGCAGTTACATTTGCACGCTTTTTCGCCACAAGAAATAGAATTTATTGCCAGAAAAGATCATCTGAGTTTCAGCTATGTAATTTCCGCTTTGCAGAATGCCGGAGTTGGTTCGATGCCGGGAACTGCGGCGGAAGTTCTCGACGATGCAGTACGACGGGTGATTTGCCCGGAAAAACTTGATTCTGCAACTTGGTTAGAAATCGTGGGAACTGCTCACCGTCTGGGTTTACCGACAACGAGTACGATGCTTTGCGGGCATATTGAGACCGCAGAACAGCAGGTTTTGCATTTAGAAAAAGTGCGATCGCTCCAGCAAACTGCCATTAACAACAACTATCCAGCGCGCATTACAGAATTCATTTTACTACCATTTGTCGGACAAGCAGCACCAGCACCTTTGCGCAGTCGAGTCGGCCGCGATCAGCCAGTTTTAGCAGATACATTGTTACTCACCGCAGTATCTCGAATCTTCTTGGGAAATGTGATTCCCAATCACCAACCGAGTTGGGTAAAATTAGGTTTGGAAGGAGCTAAAGAAGCGCTGAAATGGGGCTGCAACGATATTGGCGGCACGTTAATGGAAGAACATATTACCACGATGGCCGGTGCGATTGGCGGCAGTTGTCAGTCTGTGGAAGATTTGCAAAATGCGATTCGTTCTTTGGGCAGGGATTATCAGCAAAGAGATACAATTTATCGACCTTTGGGGGTTGACAATTTGGCAGAAATAGGTACTCGGAGAAAATGATCGATGTCTTATAGCGAGTTCACCACAATTCTCAAAGTTAAACAAGCCTTTGAATTAACAACTGTAGAAGGGCCGCGATTTCTACCGCCAATAACTGCGATCGCTCCGAGTGCAACCCTGACAGATTTTTTGGCGAATAGTTTACCTGTAGCTGTGGCGACAGGTAGCGAAAAAGCGCGATCGTCCATGATTATTACTCCTGTCTTGCTGGAAATTAGGAAGATTTTGCAACAGAGTATTAGCTTATTTTCGGGGGAAGACTTTACGGTTGATTATAAAACTGGACTAAACGGGATTTGCGATTACTTGATTAGTCGCTCTTCCGAAATGTTGGAGATTGAAGCACCAGCAGTGGCGGTTGTTGAGGCAAAAAAAGCTGATTTGAAGACAGGAATTGGACAGTGTGTTGCCGAAATGGTGGCAATGCAGAAGTTTAATGAAGCGAAGGGTAAACCAATTTCAGTGATTTATGGCAGTGTCAGTAGCGGTACGCAGTGGCGATTTCTAAAACTAGAGGCCAAAATTGTATCGATCGATCTTAATGACTATGCCTTGCCTCCGGTGGACGAAATTTTGGGAATGCTGGTTTGGATGCTGCGAGATGGGTGATTAAGTGCGGTGGGTGCATCTCAACAAGTGCAAATATATTCCGGCGTTGCTGAGAAAGGAGTAGGATTTGCCTCCGAAATTTAGAGTAGGGGCAATTCATGAATTGCCCCTACTCTAAATTTCAGGGATTGCCTTCGCTAGGTGAATCATACCTAAATTCAGCAACGCCTATATTCCTAGGGACTCTCGTTGAGATGCACCCAATCCGGTAGCATCAGAATTAATATTACCCACAATTTTTGACACAGCGAGTGCCAAACTCCCTACAATCAATCGGGCGTTACATCTCTCGCGAGCATGATGCCGCCCGCCCCAAGCTACGATTGTTTTGAGGTAGGGAAACGGCCTTGCCGTCTCCTCCGTCACTTTCCCAACTATAAATAATAAATATGACTTTTATGAACTTGAATATGATCATTTTCATATTAAATTAATGACTTATATGAATTGACTTTCATTAACGATTGTTTGATTATGTCAACAGCGTTAACTTGAAATCGATCGCATATAACATGAAACAGACATCAGACAAGCTCGAACTGCGAGAAACGTCCGCATTTTGGATACAGCTATTGGTTGGGACGAATCTTTCAGTGTTCGGCTTATCTTTTGGCTTATCATCGGGCAGTTTCGCCCTGTATTTATGTGCTGCAATTGGTTTTTTATTACTAATATTCACACATATTAATAGCGTTATCTTTGAGAGAAATCTCGGCTATATGACTTTCAACCGACAACAACCACTCATTTTCAGAACCAAAATCGTCAAACATTTGATTCAAGATATTTCCGGTGTAGAAATACAACAGATAGCAGGTAATCAGAGTAATACCTATCGCATTTGTTTTGCGCAGAAATCAGGCAAACGTTCAGTGCCTCTAACTTCTTACTTCAGCAAAGGTTTGGAAGAAAAGCAGAAACAAGCCCAAGTCATTGCGACATTTCTAAATATCAAAAATTATGGTCTTGAAGGCGCTCCCAGAAAAAAATATATCAAACTTCAATGGAAGAGTATAAAAGAAGAAATTGTCCACTGGGAAACTGCAATTAGAAGTGATTCTAACGATCCTGATGCTTACATGAAATTAGCATTAGCTTTGCTTAGCCAAGACAAAATAAAACATAAAGAACAGACAATAAGCTACCTAAAACAGGCGGAGGCTATTTTCAAAACTCAAGGCTATCGCGAAGAAGCAATGCAGGCTGCCCAACTTTGGGACGTAGTATATTGGGAAGTTGTAGAAAAATAAGGTTCAGATTGTCCCGCATCTAAAGTTTACAGTCAAGTTGGATTAAATTATCATAGAGAGGCATTCTGCCCGCCCCCAAAAATACAACTGTGACTTTTATGAACTTAAATGAATTTATGAATTGACCTCAAAAAAAACTGTTGAATAACTTATTTAAAAGTTGTTTTGTGGAAAATCTATGATGAATAGCCGAATTATCTTATTTAAACGAACTCATGCAATGTGTTGAAAAAAAAAGGAATATGAGACTTGACATCGCTACTTTGGTGTGAATAAAATTCTCCAATCTTTAGTGAGAGTTGTTCTCTAAATTGGCGATCGTTACCGCTCCAGTCAACGGGTGGCTGAATTCCCCCCCAATAATCCTTGGCTTTTTTAATTGTGAGCAAAGCCATAATTAATTGCTGCTTGCGCGTTTCATCGGACGTATTTTTAAACTCTGTTTTCCATGAATCTTGTAATTTATCTAAGTCTGTACAATTTAAACAGTGATTTATGCGATCGAGCGCTCTCTCTATGTTAAGCTTATTCTTCAAGTCTGGATCGCTACTAATTTGATCAGCCATATCCAGATAAATACTATTCAGTTGAACAGGATTATCCTGGTACATCGGAGGATGAGGATAATCATCAAATGTTGATTGAAGCTCAGGTGTGATAAAGTATGCTTCTTTATGAATCAAACCTGTAATCCATATCCGGTGCAGTGCTGCATTTTGTGCTTTCACCTCCGATTTTTCGTAAAGATTACAAAAAATTGCTTCTGTATCTGCAAAACTGTAATCGTCAATCTCTTGCAGGTGCAAGTCCAAATCTATCATAGCAAAAAGTCGCTCTGGATCTAAATACGAGTTAGTGGTATCCTGTTCGTGTAATGTTAAAAGATTCAAATAAGTATTGATTACACTTGCGCGATCGCCACAATTGAAAAATTGCGGCCGCTGCTGCGTCCACTTTTTGGGAATGCAAGCATTATAAAAGTTTCCATCCGGCATTTTCTCCATGTTTTTATAAGCTTGAGGCGATCGTCTACCCTCGATAGTTGAAATAACACCCTCGCATAACACTACAATTTTTTTCTTAATTCTCCGCGATTTAATAATCATCTCGCAGTGTTGTTTTAGCTGTTCTGAATTCAGACTCATTTGTAATATTAGGATTCTTGTTTAATCAGTTTTGGCTCTATTTCTTTAACATGAGCCGGTGTCAAAGCTTCACATAATGCGTAGGAGTGAGTTGCGAGAATATATTGATTGCTGGGAGCCCACTCTTTAAGGTCTGATATAATTTGATATTGCCAATCTGGATGAAAAGCAATTTCAACCTCATCCATCAAAACAATAGCATCTTCTATGTTACGGGACTTGAGCCATATATAAATGCTGAGTCTTTTGAGTTCGCCGTGACTTAAATCTTCGGGATATAGTTCTATAGTTTCACCATTATTGTACAATTTAAAATTGACTCCCGAAAAATCTTCATTTAAATTTATACTTTTATTTGCCAACAGCAGATTTAAGTCGTTAATTAGAGTTTGATAACTGTTCCCGTAATTACCTGTTTTTATCGCTTCTCTGAAATCACGATCGCGAGCATCTTTAAATGATTTCATAAGTAGATCTACTGCAAGAAAGTCATAGGTAAACAAGCCTTGTAATTTAGACCTTGCAGATTCAAGTATACCATAATAATTATTATCTCCCTTACTTGGTTGTTTAAATAATAGTTTCCTAGACTGTTGTGGGAGAAATATAAAAATCTGGGTTGAAGGAGCGGCAAGAAAAGTTTTACGTGATACTTTATGTAAAAATGATTTTGCTTGCTCCTTATTTTGATTGCTAAAGTGACATTGTAATATTGTATCTGGCTCTTGATTATTAGATTGTTTTACGCTTGAATAGCAACATATATCTATGTTATTTTTTGACTTGATATTTTCATCAACTACAACTCCTAAAATAGGAGAATTTATACAATTAAATTCAAGTCTTACAATGTTTTCTCCATCCCAAATATCAATGATTGCTAAAACTCTTTTGTCTTCATAAACAGCCATTTCAAATCCCTGAAGCAGATTTGCTATAAACGGTTTTTTATCATCATCTACAGAACAGTGCAGCAATACAAAGATTAACTGTAACAGCGTACTTTTGCCGCCGCCATTTTGACTACCCAGCGGGAATATTTTAGGAAAAAAATCCTTTTCAAAAGTTATGTCAATGTCCTTTAAACCGCGAAAATCAGGAACTTGAACTCGTAGTAAGTGCATAAAAAACTCCTGGTGTTGGCTGAAATTCAGTTTGGTTAATAGAACTTACTCACGGGTGGTCAGAAACCGGGTTTTTTCGAGAATCATTCGTTACAGCCCGCATCAACGGAAAAAACCCGGTTTCTTTGGTTTTGATGCGTAAGTCCCGACTAGGTAATAAAGCTAACTAAGATTCCCAAAATTTCATCAACTGGCGGTATCGAGTATTCTCTCAAACCAATGGTAACTGTTTTATCTTCAAGTTTGATAAACTTCCACAAGTTCCCTGTCGTAACGCAACCATAGAGCTTGTTTACAATGTCGCTGTTTTTTTCATTGAATCTTTGAGCCGCAATCATTTCAGCAACACATTGTCCAAGTCCGCCGTTGATGTCTTCTTTTTTAGCTTCCACTACAATCATAGCAGGAGCTTCGATAAACAGTTGTTCGGGCGATTTGCTGATCAGGAAGTCGCAGACACCGTTAAGTCCCACAGATTGATCGACGGTAAAGTCATTGCCAGAAAAAAGACTGATTTGCTGATTAAAAATATCTTTTAATTCTAGCAAAATTGGACAGATAATCATTTCAGAACGAGCTTTTTCGGTATTCAGTGCTAGGGCTAGAGGTAGACGTTTTTCGATAAACTCAGCTAGGGCTAGACTTGGCTGAATCGGCGGCGCTGAAACAATAAAAGTAGGTACTTCTATTAGGGTGAGTTGAAAGTCTTGTTTGACTTTTTTGAGGGTGAATTCGCTATAGGACATTGCTTTTTCACGCTCACTTTAAAGTGGTCTGGATTTAGATTATAACACTTTTTAATCGGATGAAATACCGTAGATGGGAGGACACGGCAGTGCCGTGTCCCTACGGGACTAAACCTTAAACTTCTCGACAATCCGTCTCATCGCCTCCTCCACATTCTCCCGACTGTTAAAAGCGGAAATACGGAAATAGCCCTCGCCCGCCGCACCAAAACCAGAACCGGGTGTTCCCACCACATTGCAAGTTTCCAGCAACTTCTGAAAGAAATCCCAACTCGACAAACTATGAGGCGTTTTCACCCACACATAGGGTGCATTTTCGCCACCAAAAACCTCGATTCCGGCCGCTGTCAATTTCTCGCGGATAATTGCCGCATTTTCCATGTAAAAATTGACTAATGCCTGAATTTGTGCTTTGCCAGCTTCGGAATAAACGGCTTCTGCACCACGCTGCACGATGTAAGAAACGCCGTTAAATTTGGTAGATTGGCGACGATTCCACAGTTTCCAAATTTCGACATCGGAACCGTCGGCTGCTTTTCCGGTTAAAGTTTTTGGTACAACTGTTAGCGCACAGCGAGTACCGGTGAAACCTGCATTTTTGGAGAATGAACGGAATTCGATCGCACAATCGCGCGCACCTTCAATTTCGTAGATGGAATGTGGTAGGCTCGGATCGGTAATATAGGCTTCGTAGGCGGCATCGAAGAAAATAATCGAACCATTCGCCTTAGCATAATTTACCCAAGCTTGCAAGTGTTCCTTGGTGGCAGTTGCGCCCGTCGGATTGTTGGGAAAACACAGGTAAATTAAATCGACTTTTTTGTCTGTGGGAATTTGGGCGGTAAAGTTGTTTTCTGCGGTAATTGGCAGGTAAACGAAGCCGTCGTATTCGCCCTTTTCGTTAGCATCTCCGGTGTGTCCGGCCATCACGTTTGTGTCTACGTACACCGGGTAAACTGGATCGGTAACGGCGATCGTATTATTGTCACCAAAAATATCCAGAATGTTACCACAATCGCACTTAGAACCATCAGAAATAAAGATTTCTGAAGCATCAATATCGCATCCCCGCGACTTAAAGTCGTGTTCGGCAATGCACTCCCGTAGCCATTCATAACCTTGTTCCGGGCCGTATCCTTTGAAGGTATCGCGCGAGCCCATTTCTTCCACCGCAGCCACCATCGCCACGCGGCAAGCTTCTGGTAAGGGTTCTGTGACATCGCCAATCCCCAGGCGGATGATGGGCGCATTGGGATTCGCGTCTGCGAAAGCTTTCACTCTGCGCCCAATTTCGGGAAACAGGTAGCCGGCTTTGAGTTTGAGGTAGTTGTCGTTGATAGTTGCCATAGTTCGATCGCTCTCAATGTCGTACAATAGCTTACTGCTAATTGGCAGCTAGCTGTTGACTGTTGACTGAAAAATCCCTGGATTCATCCGTTAGAGTAATTCTGAAATGTAAAATTGGTTG
>CASBQF010000212.1 GCA_949127775.1 Oscillatoriales cyanobacterium PMM_0080 | reverse complement strand
CAAAAGTGTTTAAAAAACTGTTTTGGGAAAGATGAGAACCGGTTGAGGTACAAGTCTGTGTCACTGAAGGTAGCATTTTTCACAGCAACCGGTTTTCTTTGTGTCAGTCTGAGTTAATCCCAATACCATAACCTAACCTAAAAAATCTTTGATAAAGCTGATAAAGCTTTGTCCAGTCAAAATTTCAGTCGCCACCAAAGAAACAAATCCAATCATTGCAAAACGTCCATTAACTTTCTCGGCGTACTTGGTGAAACCGGTGCTGACGTTCGCATCTACATACATTGTGGGTTCAACTGCGAAGTTGTTCATCAGGCCTTGGTCATCTACGATCATTTTGCGTGAGTTCATGTGTTTTTGTTGTTGTGTTGCTTTATGTAAACAAATATAACGGATTGTTAAGCTGTGTAATAGTGATATTAAACACAAAGATATGTGACCGTCATCACATATTTTTTGCTGAGATTATAATCTAAAATACAAAATCTAAAATACAAAATCTAAAATAATATAACCTTTGCTTTGCAGGCATCCCGCCCGTTAGCGAAGCCCTCGAAGAGGATCGCCCAAATTAAATCTAAATGTATAAGAGTTAACTTTGACTGAGAACGATTATCATTGTATTTATGAGTCAACCTACAATCACCGCCGTAGCGGGCCCGCCCGGAAGTGGCAAAACTACCTGGATTCGACAGCAGCTAGCAGCCGACGTGACAGCACCCATACTGTATTGGTGTCCCGGAACCGGCAATGTGCCGATCGACCAAACCTGCATCGCCGCCGAATTTAGCCAAATCAAAACCCTGACAGACGGCGAAGAGTCCCTACTGGCGGAACACCTAGAAAACGGCGTTTCAGCCTACATCGAACTCGGATTTCACCTGCAACTGACAACACTAGAAAACCTGCTCCAAAGCTTCCCCAGCCGCCGAATCAGCGTAGTACCGCCAGAAATCAAAGACACCGAATGGCATCAGTGGGGCGATGTAATTGTCGAGGGAATAGCCGTCAGCGGCGAACCGGAAAAACTATCAATTTGGCGTAGCCCCATCAGCGGACAAGTCCTCGATCCAGCCAGCCTCGATCTGTTTTGGTACGAAGAAATGACCCAAGGAGCCTACGGCAAAATCCACCGAGCTAAAGGTATATTTGACATAGCCGATGGGCGATCGTTCTACTTCGATTTTGCCGCGAAATTCCAAGAAACCGCCCACGAAGAATTGCCACTTCCCCGCTGGCTCGAAGGCCGCCCCCAAAGATTTAGCGGCATAGAAATAGTCGGCGAAAATCTCAATGAAACAGCATTAGGACAAACCCTAGAAGATTGCTGTTTGTCCGAAACAATCATGTTGAATTACCAACAACAAGTCAAAGAATCACTTTTATTAGCAGAATAAACAACATGAAAATAGCAGTTATGTCCTGCATTCACGGCAACTATGAAGCCTTAAATGCAGTTTTATCAGACATTGACGAACAACAAGCCGACAAAATCTTTTGTCTCGGAGATTTAGTCGGCTACGGGCCCAATCCCCATGCCGTAGTAGAAATGATTCGCTCCCTCGATATTCCCACCTGCGTCGGCTGTTGGGACGAAGATATTGTCGAAGGTTTAAACTCCTGTGAATGCAGCTATCCCTCAGTTTTAGCTGAAAAAAGAGGCAAATTAGCCCACGAATGGACTAACAATCAAATCTTCCCAGAAACGCGGGAATATTTAGCCACTTTGCCACACAGTTTGCGAGAAGATAATATGTGTTTCGTACACGGTAGCCCTCACAGTAATCATGAATATTTACTGCCGACAATGGATGCTTTTTCTGCCTTAGAGCGGGTATTTTCGGCGGGTGCTGACGTGCTATTTTGCGGTCACACTCATGTACCATACGTTCGCACTTTAGATGCTGGAAATATGCAAGTTCGAGTCAGTGGGCCGAGCATTGAAGGAGACAAAGATTTAAGTTTCACTGCTCCTTTAAAGCGGATTGTGAATGTTGGTTCTGTAGGAGAACCGCGCCACGGAAGACCCAATGCTACCTACGTGATTTACGATGTTGACGCGCAACAGGTGACATTGCGAGAAGTGGAATATGACTATCAAGCAACTTGTGCTGCAATTATTGAAAAAGGTTTACCGCCGATTTTTGCTTGGCGTTTGGCTAGGGGTTTGGAATATGCGGAAAGAGCTGATGATCCGACTCATGTTTGTGAGAGGTAGTCATTAGTCATTAGTCATTAGTCATTAGTCAATATGTCATTGCGAGGAACGAAGCAATCCCAGAAACTTGAGATTAGTTATTAGGATGTCATTGCGAGGAACGAAGCAATCGCCAAAACTTGAGATTAGTTATTATTATGTCATTGCGAGGAACGAAGCAATCGCCAAAACTTGAGCGATTTACCATTGGGTGGGGGCGGGTTTATGAGATTATTGGTTTTTGGCGATTATTGTTGGTGAACCCGCCCCTACAAATTTTTGAATTTGGTGTAAGATATCCGTTCAAAACAACCTCAGCAAAAAAAACTAAACTAACCAGACAAAAACAATTATCACCCCTAAGACTCAACAATCAAAAAAATGAAAAACTGGGCAATACTAACAGGAATAGAAGGAAATTTGGCTGCTTATGAAGCTGTACTAGCTGACATAAAACGCCTGA
Organism: Oscillatoriales cyanobacterium PMM_0080; assembly: GCA_949127775.1. Lineage (GTDB taxonomy): Bacteria > Cyanobacteriota > Cyanobacteriia > Cyanobacteriales > Microcoleaceae > Microcoleus. The sequence continues at coordinate 4,386 of CASBQF010000212.1, read as the reverse complement.
GAATTCGTGTTGATGAATTGTATATCTTGGGCGATTTAGTCGGGCCGAATCCTGAGTGCGAAAAATTAGTTGAGCGAGTTCGATCGCCCAAACGAGGAGAAATAGCACCTCAAATCTGTATCGGGTGGTGGGAAGAACAGTGTTTTAACTTACACGGAATAGGTTCTAGCCCTGATGCGACAGAATTGCGAGAAAAATATGGCGCAGATACGATTAAGTTGCTCTGGGATTCTGTTAGCCGGAAAACCGTACAGTGGTTGCGCTCTTTGAATTTTGGTTTTCATGAATTGGACTGTTTGTTGATTCACGGGAGTACGGTTAGCGCGTCTGATGAGCTTACCCCGGAGACTCCGCCGCCTGTGATGCTCGATCGCGTAATCCGCGCTGATGCCAATAATTTGTTTTGCGGGCGATCGGGCTTAGCATTTGAGTATCAATTACAACCAAGTATTATCAATAACTGGGTACAGACTCTGGACTCTCAAGAGCCACCTGCAACGGTGTCTGCAACTGCACGGAGGGCGATTGGAGTGGGGAATGTCGGCCGCAAACCTGGAGTAGCAACCTACGCTCTATATAATCCTGACAGCGATCGCGTCCAATTTAAGACAGTGCATTATGGAGCAAAAAAGGGCTTCCAATCATAAGTCCTGCCAGTATTTCCTTGTCATGTTAAACTAAGAATGATTATCACCGCTACAATTTATGGTCACATCTCAAGCCCAGTCACAACCAGCTCAAAATCAGATCCAGAAAGACTCCCAAGCCTTACAGCGCCTTCGCCACACCAGCGCTCACATCTTGGCAATGGCCGTGCAAACTTTGTTTCCAGAGACAAAAGTGACGATCGGGCCAACCACAGAAACAGGCTTTTACTACGACTTTGATAGAAAACAACCATTTACTCCCGAAGATTTGAGCAAACTTAAGGCAGAAATGCGGCGGATTATTCAAGCTAATCTGCCCGTAATTTGCGAAATTGTAGAGCGCGAACAAATTCGGGATGAAATCATCGAATTAGGGGAACCCTACAAACTAGAAATACTCGACAGAATCCCAGAAACAGCGACAATTACTCGTTACTTTATTGGGAGTCCCGATGCTGGGAAATTGCCAGATTTAAGTATCAATTCAGAACCTTCTTTGATTGAACAAATTACACTTCCTCCCAGCCAATATTGGTGGGATTTGTGTGCGGGGCCGCACCTTAACTTTACAGGAGAAATCAATCCCGATGCTTTTGCTTTAGAAAGTGTTGCTGGAGCTTATTGGCGCGGCGATGAAAAGAAACCAATGCTGCAACGCATCTACGGTACTGCTTGGGAAACACCGGAACAATTGCAAGCTTACTTGCAGCAAAAAGCAGCAGCTAAATTGCGCGATCACCGTAAAATAGGTCAAGAATTAAAACTATTTAGCATTCAAGAAGATGCTGGGGGCGGTTTAGTATTTTGGCATCCTCGCGGAGCCGCAATTCGCTATATCATTGAGGATTATTGGAGAAAAGCTCACCTAGATTCTGGCTATGAACTGCTTTACACTCCTCACATAGCCAATCTCGATCTCTGGAAAACATCGGGACATTTTGACTTCTACAAAGAGAATATGTTCGACTCGATGGATGTGGAAGAACAGGCTTATCAAATCAAGCCGATGAATTGTCCTTTTCACGTTTTAACCTACAAACACGAACTTCATTCTTATCGAGAACTGCCTTTGAGATGGGCAGAATTAGGGACTGTTTATCGTTATGAGCGATCGGGAGTTTTGCACGGTTTGATGCGGGTTCGCGGATTTACCCAAGATGACGCTCACATTTTCTGTTTACCCGACCAAATTGCTAGTGAGATTCTGGGAGTTTTGCACCTGACAGAGCAAATCTTATCAGACTTTGGCTTTAAGAATTATGAGGTAAATTTGTCCACTCGTCCCGCTAAGTCGGTGGGCACTGATGAAGTGTGGGATTTGGCGACAGCAGCTTTAATTGAAGCTTTGGATGCTAAAGGTTGGGATTATGTTACAGATGAGGGCGGCGGTGCTTTCTATGGGCCGAAGATTGATATTAAGATTCAAGATGCGATCGGCAGACTGTGGCAATGTTCGACAATTCAGGTAGATTTTAATTTGCCTGAAAGGTTTGATATGCAATATGTCGCCGCTGACGGAACCAAGCAGCGACCAATTATGATTCACCGGGCGATATTTGGTTCCCTAGAGCGTTTCTTTGGAATTTTGATCGAAAACTATGCGGGGGATTTTCCTCTGTGGTTAGCACCCATACAAGTGCGAGTTTTGCCTGTTAGCAATGACCAAAAAGAATACGCTAAATCTGTTGCTGATTTATTAAAAAAAACAGGATTTAGAGTTGAAATTGACCGCAGCGCCGAACGTTTGGGTAAACAAATTCGGAATGCTGAATTAGAGAAAATTCCAGTTGTGATTGTGGTAGGCAAAAAAGAAGTAGCAGAACAAACTTTGAGCGTGCGAACAAGGAAACAGGGAGATATCGGTACGTTAAGTATGTCAGATTTGCAAAGTCGGCTACAGTTGGCTGTTGAAGAAAAAGTGACGATTTAGGGTGAAATGAGCCGGCAAGATAAATCTTTTCTGAAACAAAAAATGTCAAGCAACGAGGTAAAAGTCATGAAATCTCAAGTATTTGCTCTGTTAGCAACCCTTTGTTTAGTCTCTGGGTGTACCAACCAGCCTAACACGGTTGCCACTGCGCCCGCATCAACTCCCAACAAAGCAGAAAACGTTGCTGCTGTCAATACCGAAGTTGTTGCCGTCAATCCTGAAGAAAGTAAAGCAGAAGTTGCCGCGACAACACAAAAATGGATAGATACCGTCACATCCGGCAAACCAAATGTTGTCGATGAAGTTGTAGCACTGTACAGTGCCGATGCTATTCTCTGGGCAACAGTATCAGAGCAAAAGCGCGATACTGCCCAGGAACTTCGGGATTACTTTGAGGTATTTGCCAAACAGCCTAATTTGAAAGCTGAGGGCTATAAACCGGTGATTCGAGTCTATGATAATGTGGCCATTAATAGCGGCTACTACACTTTTACTTATGACGGTGAAGGTGGCAAGAAAAAAGTTGTTCCGGCTCGATATACCTTTGTTTATCGGAAAGGAAATGATGGCAAGTGGCTGATTCTCGACCATCACTCTTCTGCAATTCCTAAAGCTCCTCAAGGGCTGAAGCCAGCAGTTGATTAGTCAGCATTTTGGATTAGCCTTTTATAGGACTTACCAAAAAAAAACCGGTTCCTTCCAAAAATTGTCGATTTTTTCGACAAATATTGACGCAGAAACCGGGTTTTTGGCAGCGTGCGTCCAGGACTGGCTTTCTGGGAAATTCAGGTGGTTTTGTCTTTAGTACGCCTTGCAATCGGATGATAATGGAACTCTAAATTATAATTATGCAATCAGCCAGCCACAGAAGGTCTTTTGATGTGCATTGGCAAGAGAATCTCTCAGATTATGTCACTGCAATTTCTTGGTCAAAAGATGGGAATCTATTAGCCGCTTGTTCTGCCGCCGGAGAAGTCTTACTCTGGCAAGATATAGAGGAACAATCATTCCTTTTGCAGTCAGCGGGAGACTCTTCAACAGATTGTCTCAACTTTTCCTATGATGGGCAGTTTTTGGCTGCGGGTGGACAGGATGGAGTTTTGAAAATTTGGAGTATGAATTCGCTGAAGTTAGTCGCCCAGTTGGAGAATCCCCGTCGGTGGATTGACCAACTTGCTTGGCATCCTAGTTGCAATCAAGTTGCTTTTAGTTTGGGTAAAAAAGTTCAAATTTGGGATGCTGAATCCAGAAGTGCGATCGCAGAATTGAACTTTGAAAATTCTTCTATCTTCGGCATGGCTTGGCATCCCCAGGGCAAGCATTTAGCAGCTAGCGGTTCTAAAGGTGTGAAGATTTGGAATGCCCTACGTTGGGATGAAGTACCTAGAAGATTAGAAATACCTTCGGCTAGTGGTGCGATCGCCTGGTCGGGTGATGGTCAACGGATTGCTGTTGCTAATCTTGATGATAACATTGCTATTGCTAAATTGAGCGACCTCAAACCAGGTTTTATGGGCGGTTTTCCGGGTAAAATTCGGAAATTAGCTTGGTCTGATATTAATACTGAATTAGGAGTGCCGCTAATAGCAGTTGCTAGCGGTAATGTAGTGGGAATATTGGAAAAACAATTTGATGAATCGGCTGGATGGGATGGCTGGGTATTAGATTCTGACTTAGACATTGTGCAAGATATTGCTTTTCAACCGGGGACGTTTCATTTAGCTTCTGCTTCTGATGATGGTCAAGTTTTGTTGTGGTATGAAGCTGAACAACTTGCTCAATTGCTGACAGGTGCTAGCAGTGGTTTTT
>CASBQF010000211.1 GCA_949127775.1 Oscillatoriales cyanobacterium PMM_0080 | reverse complement strand
CAGCCACCGCCCTAAATCCCAACCCGCCAAATCTTCACAGTTCGATCGCCCGAACCACTAGCCAAACACCCATCAGCACCAAACGCCACCGACAAAACCTCCCCCCCGTGCCCAGTCAGAAGTTCCAGCAAACCCCCCGTCGCAGCATCCCACAAATAAATCGAACCATCCCGACTCCCCGTCGCCAAAACCCCACCATCCGGGCTGAAAGCCACACACAAAACATCCCCAGAATTGTCCCTCATACTCCGCAACAGCGTACCTCGCCCCTGTGCATCTATCCGCCACAGCTTCGCCGTACCATCCCGACTCCCCGTCGCCAAAATCGATCCTTCTCCAACTCCCCCCCTTACCAATGGGGGGCTGGGGGGGGTTCCAACAAAGGCGATCGCCCGCACCCAATCCCCGTGCTCTGCTAAAGTACAAATCGATCGACCATTGCGCCAATCCCACAACTGCAAACTCTTATCCCGACTACCACTAGCCAAAAACTCCCCATCAGGACTAAAAGCCACAGCCTCAACCCCACCAGCATGACCATTCAAAGCCGACATTGGCCTACCCTTATTCAAATTCCACAACTGCAAAGTCTTATCCCGACTACCACTAGCCAAAACCTGACCATCGGGACTGAAGGCCACAGCATAAACCCGATCCTCATGACCGCGCAAAGCATACCACCACTTACCCTTATTCAAATCCCAAATTTGAATAGTTTTATCGCGGCCACCGCTAGCCAAAGTCGCGCCATCAGGACTAAACGCCACACAAGTCACCCAGTCAGAATGACCAGTGAGAGTGTACCACCGCTTACCCGCGTCCAACTTCCACATCTCGATCGTCTTATCCTCACTCCCACTAGCTAAAGTCACGCCATCGGGACTAAATGCGATCGACGTGACAGCATGGGAATGTCCTACCAGAGTATGAACGCACCTCCAAGTAGGCGCGCGTGCAGGCACAACCCGCTGCATCCGCGGCACAGGTATAATAGTTCCCGCAACCGTTGTCGGCACGGCATTCTGTACCGCAGGCATCCTCTGCGGCACCGGAATTGTAGGCGCTGGTAGGGGCGGTGCCCCCGTGCCCGCCCCCGCCGACTGCAAATCCTGGAGAACTTCAGCGACAGATTTGTAGCGACGACTGAGACTCGGTTCGATCATTTTGTCAAGAATTCGGCCCAATTTCGGATCGATTTCAACCTTCAAAAAATCTCGCCAAACCCAAGTATCTTGATTGATATCGAACAAATCAAACGGAGATATTTGAGTCAGCAAATAAATACAAGTTACTCCAAAACTGTACAAATCACTAGCATAAACCGCTTGACCTCGAATTTGTTCCGGCGCGACGAATTCGGGAGAACCGATGACTGTACCCGTTTCCCTCAAACCCTCGACAAGTTTGGCAGCGCCAAAGTCAACTAAAACTAATTCCCCGGTTAATGTTGGGTAAGTATAAATAATTGGAGTTTGAGAAACGCGGCGGCGGATAATATTTGGTGGTTTAATATCTCGGTGAATTACATTGCGCGAGTGTACAAATTCTAATACTGGCAATAAATCATTTAGCAAACTACGAATCTGATTTTCGCTAAAAGCCCCAGCCCCCGCCAATTCTTGCTGTAAATTTTGACCTTCTATAAATTCCTGCACCAAATACTGATATCGTTCCTGCTGAAAGTGCGCCAGCAACTCGGGAATTTGCGGGTGTTTCCCCAATTCGTCCAGCCGCACGGCTTCTCGGTTGAATAATTCTGCTGCTTTTTCGCTGCTGCTGGTTCCTTGGGATAGCGGGAAAAACTGTTTAATTGCACAGCGCGGTTTTGAGGGCTTGTCCTCGTCTACGGCTAAAAAAGTACGGCCAAAACCGCCTCTACCGAGGGGTTTGATGGCACGGTAACGCTCTCTAAGCAACAGTTTTGTGCCACAACTCAGGCAGAATTGAGTTCGATCGGCATTTTGCGGGTTTTGACAGGCGGGGTTTAGGCAATAACTCATAACTGAACCGGGAAGCAATCAGCAGCATATCTCTATGATACTGAGGCAATACCAAATCCGACTTAAATATCCCCTTGATTTCTTAGTCCGCGGAGGCGGACTTCGTTTGTGTAGTCGCGGTTTCAACCGCCGAGTCTTATCTGGTTCGATAGTTCGGACTTCAGTCCGCAGAATTCAAGATCTAGCTTTAACATTCAGAGCATACTCTTTAAACCTTTCCAAGTCAGCCTGAAGAGTCGATTCAACTACTCTTGCTAGAAATGAATTGTCCATCAATTTTGCCAGCCAGCCGGGAATTCCGTAAGCTACCGTTAGTTTGACAATACTGGTGTTTTTGCGATCGTAAAATCGCACCGCACCACGATTTGGCAAACCGTCCACCGATTCCCACTGCATGATCTGATTCGGCACTAATTTTAGAATCCGAGAAAGCCAGCTAAATTCTAACCCGCCTGTTGCGAGTTTCCAGCGTGATAATTCTGGATTTTCTTCGAGAATATCAACGGATTCAATCCACTTCATCCAGCGTGGTAATTGCTCCAAGTCAGACCAAAGTTTCCACGCTAATTCGATGGGAATTTCTACTTCTACTTGTACACTATGTTCTAACCAATCAGTCATTCGATTTTGGATTTTAGATTTTAGATTTTAGATTGAAGAATTGTTTTCTCGTTACCAGACAAAGGCTGGTAACGGAGTTATCTTGAGAGAAACAGCGCTGCCATACCCTTAATCATTAACTTTTAGCATTTGACATTTTTCACTCGATAAACTAATGACTAATGACTAATGACTAATGACTAATAACTCATGACAACTGTCAACTGTTAACTGTCAACTGACTGTAAGCTTCGAGAATTACCTTAGCCGCTTGATGTCCTGAAAGAGTCGCTCCTTCCATGCTATCAATATAGTCTTGCTGAGTGTAACTTCCGGCTAGAAAGAAGTTAGGAACAGGAGTTTTTTGAGCAGGGCGGAAAACATCCATTCCTGGTGCTTCACGATACAAAGATTGAGCCAACTTAACCACACTATACCAAGTCATATTTAATTCCCGTGCTGAGGGAAATAAATCCTGAACTTGCTTGAGTACGTGTTGGGCGATCGCCTCATTGCTTTGTTTGATAAACGGATCGCCAGGAGTCAGCACTAACTGTAACAGAGAACCTTGTCCTTCCTTATAATAATCCTTGGGACTTGTCAGCGCCAAATCAGCAAAGCAAGAAAAATCTGCATCTGCCGAATATAGCAAATTATCGATTCCCACAGCATGACTTAACTGTTTGCGTTTCGCTTCATCTTCCAACTCCGTTACCCAACCGTCGAACCGCAATTGAACTGTCGCAACTGGCACAGTATCCAACTTATAAATATTGTCAAATTCCGACCATTTCCGCCAAGCGGTCGGCAATACTTTCTGAATTCCCGGCACATCTAACGCAAAAACATAGGCATCAGCAGTAATAATTTCTTCCGTTTCGCCACTAGCTATAGCTAAACCAGTTACGTGACTTTCTGCACCTTCTTGAAACTGAATTTCTCGAACTCTGCGCCGCGTATGAATTTTCGTACCCTTGCTTTCCAAATATTCCACAATTGGTTTGTGCAGATATTCGCTGGGAGAACCGGCTAGCATCCGCATCATAGAGGCTTCGGTTTTGGTAGCAAAGAATTGGAATATTGTCAACATACACCGGGCAGAAATATTTTCGGTGTCGATGAAACCTAGTGCGTAGGCGATCGGATTCCACATCCTTTTGAGCGAATTTTGGTTGCCGCCGTGGCTGCGGAACCAGTCAGCAAAACTGATTTTATCCAGATTGCGGATGGTTTTCATCGCCCCATCAAAGTCTATCAAACCTCGGACGATCGGGCTAGTGCCCAGGGCGATCGAATTTTGGATTTTGTCTTGTATGGATAGCTGAGATGTAGTAAAAAATGCCTTCAAACCGTGCAAAGGAGCACCGACAGGAAAACGAAAATCTAAGCTACCAGTCTCGCCACCTTGATTGATAAAAGTGTGAACGTGTTGTTTGAGGAGTAAATCGTCAAAAGCTCCCACTTTTTTCATCAGCGCAAATAAATTATAGTAGCAGCCGAAGAAGACGTGTAAACCCATTTCAACGTGATTACCGTCGGGATCTACCCAACTACCCACTTTACCGCCTACAAAGGGACGGGATTCAAAAATTTCTACTTCGTGGCCGGCATCCACTAAATCAACGGCTGTTGTCATTCCAGCCAGTCCCGCACCTGCGATCGCAACCCGCATTTTACACTTCCTTATCAGTATTTTTACAGATTGTAACAAATTTTAGAATATCAGAAACATTATTAAAGTTCGTAAATGCCGATCGACACTTGTACAGCCCTCTGAATTCTTGCCAAAGACACAGCACTAATTTGACCATAAGGGCCCTGTTCTAAAAACGTCTTTTGGACAGCTAGAATTTGTTCGCAGACAGACAGTGAGTCCGATTCTAACCCTCCTTCACCAGCAGGAATCAAAACCCTAGTCGGAGTTTCGCCCCCTCTCAAATCGCTAGTAAAAGGGACTATAAGTACAGTACGGCTGAATTCATTGCGACTATCTATGGAAATGACAGTAACAGGACGCTTTTTTGTATCTCCGATCGTTCGCAAAGCTCTAACAAGATAAACTTCGCCTTGTCGCGGATAAGTTTCTGTCATTGTATCAAAGACCTTCCTCTATTAAAATTTCTTCCATTTGTTCCTGAGCAAATGTTGCCCATTCTTCCTCAAACTCAATATCTTCTTGGCTCCGATTTTGATAAAACTTTCGCAACTTATCTTCTATTTGCTTAGCGTACCAGAGACGGAGAGCTTGTTCGATCGCCTCCGTCCAATTATCAGTCAACTGGTCAATTTTCTCCGCAAATTCGGCATCAAGGGCAACCAATACTTCTCGCTTTTGAGTAGAATTTGACATAATAATTCTCCTGAATAATTCACTAAGTAGGGTGCGCACTGCGCACCTTACAGATAACTTTTACATCTTCCCTCTTCCTTCTTCCCTGTGACAACTGTCAACTATCCACTGACAACTGTCAACTGTCAACTGACAACTGTCAACTGTCAACTGTCAACTCTTCTAAAACATCGGCATCAACTGAAGCGGGCCAATTCCCAAATCTTTAGCAGACACCCAGCGCACCTCAAGCAAAGCGACCATATCCTTAAACTGAGGCTGACCGCGAGAAGCACCCATCAACCCTTTAGCAATAATCAAACCGCACCAACCGTTCGTTGATTTACAGCGGCGATCCCACTTCTTGCGAGCTTCTTGATGCACCGGATCGCTTTCATTAAACTCCCCAAACAAGTATAGATCCCCATTTTTAGTTTGCAAAATACCCAAGTCATATTGCTCATCTTGAAAAGGATTTTCGCCCGGATTAAAACCAATTGCCTTTACCCCTCCAGCTTCTTTTAAATCCTGAATCATCGTTTTTGCCTTCGGATTAGAAGTTTGGATCATCACCACTGGTAAACCATCTCCGGCGGCATTTATCTCAATTTCTGCACCTTGGTGAAACTGGACACTTGCGCGCAGGAACTCTACCGTTTCCCAAGGTACAGCACCCAGGCTCAAAAATGAATTTTGCGGTACTAAATCGTCCCGGAGCAACGGCATTTCAAATTCATCATCGTCATCGTCATCATCATCATCGTCATCACCAAGCATCTCTAATAATTCGTCCGACACATCAGGCATCGTCGAAACTTTAACGGATACCTGCTGAGTTTCTCCGTCAGGCTGAGGAACAGGGATGCGGTAGCGACTGCTGAGAGTTGGAAATGTTTCTGCTGCAAGTTTGCGGCGGCCATTGCGGAAAAAGCGGTGAAATGCTTCAAGAGCAACTAACATCGTCATGGCTTCTTCTTCATAAAGAATCGATCGCAAACCTTCTAAAGGATGCAGGTTGCCAAAATTCGGCTCAATTTCCGATGGAGGCAAATCAGCTAAATCAATTTCATCCTCATCATCCTCATCGATATCCGCAGCACTTTCAAAGGTGAGAAACAAACAATCTTGCCCTAAAAAAGCCTGTTCTAAATTTTCAAAACAGTCATCGTTGACAACTCGCTCTCGAAACCGCTTCAAGGATTCTAGGGAGCGATATAGCAAAACACCGTAATCCATTCTGCCCTGGCCGAGTACGGATACATAGAGGCTGGCGACATCCCACTGATTGATTTCAATACAGATAATTTGGTGTTCGCTCAAAGTTCTCCAGGGAGCGTCATGCCAAATTTGAGCTGCTTTTTCCATTAGGACTTCAGCGTACTGAGGTGGCAACTCGGGAGGCCGATTGACAGCAACCTCTTCCATTCCCCGAAATATTTCGTCAATTAGGGGCAATTCGGACACGTAGTCGATCGCAATTCCTAAATCTTGAAGTACGCCCCGGAGGTAAAATTGAATCTCCCGGTTTTTGACTACTATTTTTTGGGGACGGACTGCCGGCCCCGGACTTTGAGGATGTTCCATTGCGCGTAGCAAGGCGCGGACGATCGCCTCTGGGCCCGCATCTGGGGCCACCATATCCATAGCCCTCACGACTCCTTCAGAGCCATCCACCCAGAGAATACACTCACCACCACCTTCTAGGATGTCATCCTCATCTATCATCATGTGTGAGTCAGCATTAGACAAGGGTCGGCGATCGCCCTCCCACACGCTGGGAATTTGAGGTAAATTTTGTAGCCGACGAAGAGTAGAGCGATTCAGCGCTGCCATTAGAGTAAGCCCGTTGGGTGAAGCATGGTTGCGGTGCCCCGTCAGGGTCAACCGCTGCCTCTCAATCATAAACCCTCAACAGCCTAAGCTCCATCAGTCCTGTACAATAAGTGAATAAGACAAACTCTTAGCATTCAACAAGAACAGGAGTTCGGCAAATGACTCAAGCCATTTCACAAAAGCGGGGCATTCAAATGACGGACTCCGCAGTCCGTCAAGTTTTAGGCCTTAGAGAAAAACAAGGCAAAGACCTCTGTTTGCGCGTAGGAGTACGGCAGGGCGGTTGTTCTGGGATGTCCTATGTGATGGATTTCGCAGATCCCAGCACTGTGCAATCAGACGACGAAGTGTTCGATTACGAAGGCTTTCAGGTAGTGTGCGATCGCAAAAGCATCCTCTATCTCTATGGTTTGGTACTCGATTTCAGCGACGCCATGATCGGCGGCGGCTTTCAGTTTACCAACCCCAACGCTACTCAAACTTGCGGCTGCGGCAGTTCTTTTTCAACATAAAACCTGAAAATAGGGCATCAGGCAAACAGTTTTGAATAGCCCAATGCCCTTTTTCATCCAAAATCCACGCATCCAAAATCCCAAATCGAATGACCCCTGAAGAATTGTTTAAAGACGGTTTCGATCGCTACCAAGCAGGCGAAGCCCCCAAAGAGTTGATTCCCGTATTCAAAGAAGTGTGCCTGAAATCCCCCAAAAATGGCAATGCTTGGGCCAGCCTCGCGTGGCTCTACTTATTGGAAGATAAGCCCTCATCCGCTCAAAAAGCAGCCAAAACCGCCGTTAAATTGAACCCTCACGACCCCCAAGCGCGGATTAACCTAGCAGTCGCCATCCTCGATCTCAAAGAAAAAGGCGTGCGGCCCCACATAGAAGTGACCCAGCAACTCCTGATGGCCTCCGATGAGTTGCTCGAAGAAGTGAAAAAGAACTTTGAAGAAGGGTTAAGCAGAAAACCCGATTGGAAGAGCCTCACCCGCGTCCAGCAATGGCTGTTTGAGCCATAACCACGGAAACCAGTCGATTTTTGCGCGGGGATCGCGCAAATCGGCTTTGGGATTTATTACGATATCGTAATAAATCAATAAATAACTTTATGGAAATCTCAGAATAGCAGTGCTAGTATTTGAAAACTTAGCTAATACGAACAGTGGGGCTGGACGCGTTCCTCACTCTAAAATGCTGTAGAGGGAAACAATTGGAGTACCTTGAAGGAAGTTCTAGATATCCTTGACAGGACTCTGAAATCCAAACCAGATCGCGCTTGCGATTGGTGTGGGAGCGTCACACGATTCAGCAATCAGCCCAGCCGAATACAAGCTTAGTTAACACCACAGTACCAGGAGTTTTAAGACTATGAGCACTGAAAACCACGTCAATATCAAACCAGCGACTCGCAATCACAAAGGCTTCTTTATTCAGCCAGCATCCTACAAGCTGATGAGCATTGATAAATCTGGTTGGGCCTTGATTTGTATGGACAAAGCAGTTTGTCATTATGTTGACCCTGATGATTTGCAATTGCCGAATAAATCGGGAAATACAGAAGGTTAATCGAGAAGTTTTGAGAGACTTTAAAATGCTTTACTTGAATAGCTGCCCTCACTTGAGGGCAGCATCTTTTTTTGTGTGTTGACAGTTGACTGTTGACTGTTCACCCGTAGTCAGAAACCAGGTTTTTGGGAGGTACTTCGCTACAAAATCTTAAAATACAGATTAAAGCTTTTTTGCCGTATTTAAAACCGTAAATTTACTATGAATTACGCACTCCGACTAAAGAAACTGGGTTTTACCAAATCTACGGGTTGCAACGAAGTATTGTTGTAAAAACCAGGTTTATGGGCTATCAGGCAGAATATCAACTCTGCTGGCATCGGAATTAATATTACTCGAAATCAGGAGACGGCAATGCCGTTTCCCTACCCGATTAATTGCGCAAGAAACGGCATTGCAGTCTCCTCCTGACGGTGCAACCGTAATTGATATAAGTCTTATTAAATTTTTGACAAATTAGACTCATAATTCAAAACTATCGATCGCCCAATGCCACTTTTTCTGATGCAGCCGATCGCACATCTGGACTTTTTCAACCGCCAAATATCGCTCAAATTCCGGTTTTCCTAGACTGCTATGCCACATCACCAGAGCATCTTCTCCAGTGTCTTCGCAATATCGTTTCCGGCGCCCCGCCTCTTGAAAACCAAACTTTTTGTACAGGGAAACTGCCGCTAAATTTGATTCCCGCACTTCTAAAGTCGATCGCTCTAATTGTCTGTCACAAGCCGATTTTAGCAAGGTCAAAAGCAGAGCTTGTCCCAAACCCTGACGTTGAAACTGAGGATGAATTGCCAGCATGGTAATGTGAGCTTCTTCTAAAATTGCCCACAAACAACCGATACCGATGAGAGTTGGGGGAATCTGTAGGGGCGGTGGATGGTGCGTGCTCGCCCAGTTTGGATCTGATTCATAGTCCTCTGTTTCCCATGTCCACAGACCTAATAAATCGCTGTTAGGATTGTCTAACTCGCGCCTGTAGCCTTCGATCGCCCAAAGTCCCCCAAAACAAAGTCGATCGAGCTCTACGGCGCTAGGCAGGTCTTCTGGGCTAAGATGTTTGATTTTTATAAAACGCACAGGGGATTTTAGATTTTTTAATTACTCAAAAGCATCAATCTGAGCGCTTTTGACCCAATTGCTTGCCGTCAATTGTACACTGGAGAACACAGTAAGGATATTTATTGCGAAATGGTATTAACTCAATCGATCGGGGTGGAATCTGGACTTCAGTATTTGTCTGAGTCGAAAGAAGCCCTGCAAAGTCGTAGCGTAGCGGGGCGTAAGCCATCGCCCAATCAAGAAATTTTACCGCTGACAGCCAGTGTTAACAGTCGCGATCGGTTGGAAATAGGAGGCTGCGAGGTGACAGCTTTGGTAGAGCAATTTGGCTCGCCACTGTACATTTTAGACGAAGAAACGCTGCGGGCCACAAGCTCTCAGTACCGAGATGCTTTCGAGAAATACTATCCGGGCGAATCTCAAGTGCTCTATGCTTCTAAAGCTTGGAGTTGTTTGGCGGTTTGTGCGATCGCCGGTTCGGAAGGTTTAGGTATAGATGTAGTATCTGCGGGAGAAATCCACACAGCACTACAAGCTGGTGTGCATCCCGACAAAATCTACTTTCACGGAAATAACAAATCCCGCGAGGAAATCCAGCTAGCTGTCGAAAGTGGCTGCACTATCGTAGCCGACAATTGGCTTGATTTGGAAACTCTGGCAGAGTTGGGAAAATTGGGTGTCAGCAGTAAGACAGGTGGGCCGACACGGGTGATGGTGAGGTTTACGCCTGGAATTGAGTGTCACACTCACGAATACATTCAAACTGGCCAAATCGATAGTAAATTTGGCTTCGATCCCAATTCGCTCGATCGAGTTTTTAGTTTCATCAGCCAGCAGCCGTCGTTGTGTTGCGTAGGAGTACACGCTCACATCGGCTCTCAGATTTTTGAACTGCAACCCCATGACGATTTAGCCGAAGTCATAGTTCAAGCATTGACAAAAGCACATAGTTATGGTTTGCCAGCGACAGAAATTAATATTGGCGGTGGGTTAGGCATTCGCTATACTGAAGCGGACGATCCTCCAAGCATTCAAGATTGGGCTCGTACAATTTGCACCGCAGTGGTTGCAGCTTGCGATCGACATAAATTGGCATTGCCTAAATTGCTTTGCGAACCTGGTCGATCGCTCGTGGGTACAGCCTGCGTCACAGCTTACACCGTTGGCTCTCAAAAAGTCATTCCGGGAATGCGGACGTATTTATCAGTCGATGGCGGTATGTCGGACAATCCGCGTCCAATTACCTACCAATCAGTTTATCGAGTGATCGCAGCCAACCAAATGTCTGCTACCTTAACGGAAACAGTGACAGTTGCTGGTAAACACTGCGAATCAGGGGATATTCTGATTAAAGATGCTAAGTTGCCCAAGTGTCAGCCAGGAGATATTCTGGTCGTCACGGCTACGGGAGCATACAATTACAGCATGGCTTCTAACTACAACCGAGTTCCCAGACCGGCGGCGGTTTTGGTGAGAAATGGGGAAGTTAATACGATCGTACAGCGGGAAACTTACCAGGATTTGCTGAGGTTCGATCGTCTTCCCGAAAGACTCTCCGCTCAAAAGTAAAAAGTTAAAGGTTAAAAGTTAAAACAAAGACAATCCATGTTTAGTTAGTGGTCAGGAACCCCAGCCTAAAGGCATGAGGCTTGTTAGAGAAATTTAGTGAGCTATTCTGACCAGACTCCTAGTAATAGGAGCCGATATATGGGTCAAGACTGAGGATACGGGAAGAGTCCCCTGCCCTGTCGTTACCCGCCCGACCAGTTTTAAGGTCACTGAAACAGTGCGTGTAACCTAACAAGCCCATATATCTCGGTCTGCACAAACATTACCCCGCTTTCGTAGGCTCCATCGCGAGCAAACACTATGCGTACAGGATTGGAAGATTTGAAGCGGTAACTGTCCCGTTGAAAGTGCAACACAAAAGTACACCGAATTGACCAATCCCAAGTTGCTCAAGTAAATTAAAAAATGCAAAGCCGTCCTAGAAGGACGAGGTTTCAAACCCATAATTTCGATGATTGCTTTTTGACTTTTAACTTTTGCCTTGTTCAGTCACGCGATGTGATTGACGTTTCCCCGGTCTAAAAACTCGGGGATTTTCTGCATATTCCTTATCACAACTGTTCATGGTTCATGGGTTCGAGTGCATCACGGTTCGGGGTTCACAGGCGGTAGGGTTCGATGAACCATGAACAATCAACAATCTGGCTATGACTTTGGCCTCATTCAGTCCTTATTGATTCAAGGGATCGATATTGGACTGGTATTTGCGCTTGCGTATTTGGTACTCGTCATTGTCGGGGAGCGCCGGACGCTGTGGATGGTACGAGGATTTATTATTTTAATGCTGGCGGCGGCGGTGAGCAACTGGGCTGGATTGAGGCTGTTGCACGTTGCTCTCAACAGCTTGGTAACTGGTTCGGCTGTAGCAATGGCGGTAATATTGCAGTCAGAATTTCGCCGATTTCTGGAACAATTGGGTCGGGGGGAAATTATACAATTGTTTGGACGCGATCGCCGACCAACTCCCGAACCAGACAGCGTAATAGATGAAATTGTGGACGCAGTAAAAGAACTTTCGCAAAACCGCACGGGCGCTTTATTAATTGTAGAAACAGATTCTCCGATCGACGATCGGGATTTTTCAGTGCCGGGAGTGAAGCTAAATGCTGAAGTCTCTAAGGAACTGTTGCAGACTATTTTTCAACCTCAAACTTTGCTCCATGACGGGGCTGTTTTGATTCGAGCTTCGCGGATCGTGTCGGCCGGGGTAATTTTGCCTTTGTCCGATCGCAGCGCGTCGCGGCAGTTGGGAACCCGCCACCGGGCGGCGATGGGGATCACCGAACGGGTACAAGCCTGTGTGTGCGTGGTGGTGTCCGAGGAAACGGGTTCTATTTCTCTGGCGCAGATGGGAACTTTGAATCGTCCTTTGACTAGCAGCAAACTTAAGGAATTGCTGGAAGCAAAGCTGTTTCCGTCGGAGGGAGAAAGAGCTGTGGCTCCAATTCCAATTGGCAATCTCGGACGGCAGATAGGATTGAAAGGAGTGACATTGTTAAAGCGGATAATGCGCCGATCGGGTAATCGGGAAAAACCATGAGTCAAGGAATTTGCTTGCAAAAGTTGCCTTCTGATCTGCAACAAGAACTACTGCCTAAGCACATAGCAGTGATTATGGACGGGAACGGGCGCTGGGCTAAGGATAAGGGGTTGCCGCGGATTGCGGGACACCGCCGAGGAGCTAGCGCTCTCAAAGAACTGCTGCGCTGCTGCAAAGATTGGGGGATTCCAGCTTTAACGGCCTATGCTTTTTCGACGGAGAATTGGGGGCGGCCGGCCGGGGAGGTGGATTTTTTAATGAGCTTGTTTGAGGGTAAGCTGCGACAAGAATTGCGGGAGATGGTGGATGAGGATGTGCAAATTCAATTTATGGGGGATTTGCAGGCTTTGCCGAAGTCTTTGCAGGCAGAAATTGAGCGCTCTGTGGTAGCAACTCAGCACAATCAGGGGATTCTGTTTCGGGTGGCTACGAATTATGGGGGGCGTCAAGAAATTGTACAGGCTTGTAGGGCGATCGCCACTCAAGTACAAGAGGGCAAGTTACAGCCGGAGGAGATTGATGAGGTTTTATTTAAACGCTATTTGTATACTGCTGATGTTTGCGATCCAGATTTGCTGATTCGGACGAGCGGGGAAATGCGGTTGAGCAATTTTCTGCTGTGGCAAATGGCTTATTCAGAAATTTATATTACTGAGACGCTGTGGCCGGATTTCGATCGATCCCAGTTTCATCGGGCTTTGTCTGTTTATCAGCAGCGCAGTCGTCGATTCGGCAAACTCTAACGATTTTAGATTTGAGATTTGCGATTTTAGATCGGGGAATACAGACAAAAATGCCGACTTTTTTGTACATTCATGGATAATCCATCAATCTAAAATCCCAAATCTAAAATTAGATCACGGCCCTGAGAAAACAGCAGCTTCAATGTCCTGACGCGACAGGGAGTATTTGAAGACTCTCTGAATGTCTTGGCCGTCGGCTCCGCCATCAATGTAGCGGACGGTTACTTGGTCGATATCGAGGGATAGTTCTGCTTTCCAGGTAGGTCGATCGATCTGCCAGCAGTGGAGTTCTCCCCGGTTTTGCTCGCAGCCGCGGCTAATTAGCCACTGCTCGATTTCCGGGAGCGGATGGTTATACAAAGGAGTGTCAGCGGAAGGAAGAGTCATCTGATTTTAGATTTTAGATTTGGGATTTTAGATTTTAGACTTAATTTTCAGGGGAAAGTTAAAAATGCTGGCATCTTTTTTAATTTTAACTGCCACGAATTAGCCCGATCGCGATCGCCAGCATCAAACATCCGACTAACGTAGATCCCATCATAAACAGGGCGAATATTTCTCCGGGAGAAAGCGGCCTATCCGTGGGATCGAGGTAAGCCGAGTTGGAATTTTTTGCCCGCGATGGAGAAACTGGTGTGTTGAAACCAGGGGGCTGCTGAATCACGTTCATCCGAGAGTAGCCTATTTTGAGGTCGTAGGCGAGACGACGTTCTGGGTTGCTGAGGGTAGCGTAGGCGTTGTTAAGCTGCTGAAATTTGGCGGTAGCGATTGCGGTTGGCAAGTCGGTGGTATCGGGATGATAGAGTCTGCTGAGTTCGCGGTACGATCGCCTAATGTCGATCGGCGATGCGGAAGGATGCAGCCCTAACAAGCCGTAGTAGCTAGAACCCAAGGGGGCTTTTCCTGGCATTTTCTGACTTTCGTTTTGTGCAGTTGCCTCGTTAGAAGTCACCTAAGCGCCTCTGGGCTTGTTGATAATTTTTGATTATTTTAGACGAAATTTGAGAGTAGTGCCACTGTCTGCGATGTTGAGGGGTTGACGGTGGGCGATAAATCGTGGCAAGTAACATTAACAAGTCCATTCCCTATACCAAATTACTTTAGACTACGAATCGCCCCGCAAATTCTGCACATCTTCAACGCTAAGCCCGGTAGCTTGGCTAATCATGGCATTATCTAGCTGCGAAAGTAATTTTTGGGCGATCGCGATCGCCTTTTCTCGCATCCCTGATTCTCTCCCTATTTCTTTACCTATTTCTTTACCTATTTCTTTACCTTCTTCTAGTCCTTCGTCTCGTCCTTCCAAATTAGCTTTCATCAGCGCCCCCTGTTGGTCATAAATAAACTCTTCTACTTTTTCCAAATTCGTTACTTCTTCCGGGCTTAAATTTGCTTGATTTGCAATCTTAAATGCTTGATGAATTT
>CASBQF010000210.1 GCA_949127775.1 Oscillatoriales cyanobacterium PMM_0080 | reverse complement strand
TGTCCGGTATCGCCCGTTTGCCGAAAGGATTAGTAGCTTCCGCCCTCGCCCAGCAAGAAGGGCGAAACCTCTTAGTAGTGACAGCAACTCTGGAAGAAGCCGGCCGCTGGGTAGCATCTTTAGAGGCGATGGGCTGGCAAACTGTACATTTTTATCCGACTTCGGAAGCTTCGCCCTACGAGCTATCCTACTCCGACGAGAACGAAATGACTTGGGGACAAATGCAGGTGCTGGCGGATTTGGTGGACAAGGAAGAACAAAGCGCCACTGTGTCTAAGCCGATCGCCATTGTAGCTACAGAAAGAGCTCTCCAGCTTCACTTGCCACCTAGAAGTGCTTTTGAGCCCTACTGTCTGACACTGGATCGAGGCGCAGTTCAAGACTCAAAGATACTCGATCGGCAACTTGCGTCGATGGGGTACGATCGGGTGACTTTGGTGGAAATGGAGGGCCAGTGGAGCCGCCGAGGCGATATTGTCGATGTGTTTCCCGTGGCGGCGGAGTTGCCGGTGCGACTGGAATGGTTCGGGGATGATTTGGAGCAAATTCGGGAGTTTGATCCGTCTTCGCAACGATCGCTCGATAAGGTCGATCGGCTAGTTTTAACTCCAACTAACTTTAACTCAATTATTAAAGCGGTTTTAGCCGAAAAAAATCTTGACGAAATCAACAGCATAGACCCTCTCGATACAGAAAAAGCAGCAGAAAGATTTGTCCGCAGGCTGTTGGGTTTGGCTTTCGATCAACCTGCGTCTTTGTTGGATTATTTGCCCGAAAATACTTTAGTTGTAGTTGACGAACCGGATGGGTGCGAAGCTCACAGCAACCGCTGGTTCGAGAATGCACAGGAACAGTGGGAAAATTGCGACGGGCAATCGGAAGTTGCGGAAACCGAAAAGTTACCAATTGCTAAGTTGAAAGTTCCGAAAATTCACCGCAGTTTTGCTGAATCTATGGCAGATGTCGCCACTTTCGATCGCCTGGAACTTTCAGAATTAGGAATAGATTCAATTACCCAAAAATTGGATAATTCGGCGGCGGGCGCGCAGTCACCGCCTGCGATTAATTTGGCTTCTCGTCCTGTGCCCGTGATGCCTCACCAATTCGCGAAACTGTCTCAAATGCTCAGGGAAGAGCGCGATCGAGGTTTTACGGTGTTTCTGGTTTCGGCTCAACCGAGTCGATCGGTATCTCTACTCTCGGAACATGACTGTCCGGCTCAGTTTGTGGTGAATCCGCGCGATTTTTTGGCGATCGACAAGTTGCAATTACAGCATATCCCTGTGGCTTTGAAGTACAGCGGGCTGGCAGAATTGGAAGGTTTTATCCTGCCGACTTTTCGGATTGTCTTAATTACCGATCGGGAATTTTACGGCCAGCATTCTCTGGCAACTTTTAGCTACGTCCGCAAACGGCGTCGCGCTGCAAGCAAAAAAGTTGACCCGAACAAGCTGAGTCCGGGCGATTATGTGGTTCACCGCCAGCACGGAGTTGGCAAGTTTCTCAAGTTGGAACGCTTGACGATCGATCGAGAAACTCGCGAATATTTGGTACTGCAATATGCTGACGGTACTCTTAGGGTGGCGGCCGATCAGTTGGGCGCTTTGTCGAGGTTTCGGACTGTTGCCGATCAGACTCCGGCTCTCAACAAGCTGACTGGTCAAACTTGGGAAAAAACTAAAACAAAGGTTCGCAAAGCTGTTAAAAAATTGGCAGTGGATTTGCTGAATCTTTACGCTAAAAGAGCCAAGCAAGTAGGTTATGCTTTTCCGCCTGATATGCCTTGGCAACAAGAATTAGAGGATTCTTTTCCTTACCAACCAACGCCAGATCAGTTGAAGGCAACTCAGGATGTGAAACGTGACATGGAGGGCGATCGACCAATGGATCGCCTCATCTGTGGCGATGTCGGTTTTGGCAAGACCGAAGTTGCCCTGAGAGCTATTTTTAAGGCAATTACAGCGGGCAAGCAGGTGGCTTTGCTCGCGCCGACGACAATTTTGACCCAACAGCACTATCACACGCTCAAGGAGCGTTTTTCCCCTTATCCGATCGAAGTTGGTTTGCTCAATCGCTTTCGCACAGAAACGGAGCGCCGGGAAATTCACAAGCGCTTGGCAACTGGGGAGTTAGACGTGATTGTCGGTACTCAATCTGTCTTGAGCAAAGCGATTAAATTTAAGGATTTGGGCTTGTTAGTGGTGGACGAAGAACAGCGGTTTGGGGTCAAGCAAAAGGAAGCGATTAAAGCCCTGAAAACAGAAGTAGATGTGCTGACTCTCACGGCGACACCGATTCCCCGCACTTTGTATATGTCCCTGTCGGGGATTCGGGAAATGAGTTTGATCGCCACTCCGCCGCCGAGTCGGCGACCAATTCAGACGCATTTATCCCCTTACAATTTGGAATCGGTGCGGACGGCAATTCGTCAAGAATTGGACAGGGGCGGTCAGGTTTTTTATGTGGTGCCCCGGATTGAGGGGATTGATGAGTTGGCGGATACTTTGCAGCTAATGGTTCCGGGCGCGAGAATTGCGATCGCCCACGGGCAAATGGAGGCTGCGGAATTAGAATCGATCATGCTGACTTTCAGCGCGGCCGAGTTCGATATTTTGGTCTGCACTACGATTATTGAGTCGGGTTTGGATATTCCGCGAGTCAATACAATTTTGATTGAAGACGCCCAAAAGTTCGGTTTGAGCCAACTCTACCAGTTGCGGGGACGGGTGGGACGCGCGGGAATTCAAGCTCACGCTTGGCTGTTTTATCCGAAGCAAAACCAACTTTCGGATGCTGCAAGGCAGAGGCTGCGGGCGATTCAAGAGTTCGCGCAGTTGGGTTCCGGCTATCAGTTGGCTGTCCGAGATATGGAAATTCGCGGTTCGGGTGATGTTTTGGGTACGGAACAGTCTGGTCAAATGGAGGCGATCGGCTTCGATTTGTATGCTGAAATGTTAGAGGAGGCGATTAACGAAATTAAGGGTCAAGAAATTCCGAAAGTTGAAGATGCTCAAATCGACCTTAGTTTGACCGCGTTTATTCCTGCTGATTACATCGGAGATTTGGATCAAAAGATGAGCGCTTACCGATCTGTGGCTTCTGCTAATAACTCGGAAGAGTTGCAGCAGATTCGGGCCGATTGGTGCGATCGCTACGGGCCCATTCCTCTTCCGGCCCAACAACTGATTCGTGTTGTCGAACTCAAACAAATCGCCAAGCAAATCGGTTTTTCTCGGATTAAACCGGAAAACAAGCAACACATTGTGATGGAAACGCCGATGGAGGAACCTGCTTGGAACCTGCTAAAAGCTAATTTACCAGACCACTTGCGCTCTCGTTTTGTCTACAGCAAGGGGAAAGTTACTATTCGGGGTATGGCGGTTTTGACTGCCGAAAAGCAGTTGGATAATTTGATCGATTGGTTGGGTAAAATGCAGGGCGCTTTGCCGTCCGAAAATCTGGGATTTTAATCTAAAATCCCTAAATCTCCCTCACCGCCGCAGTTACAGAATAATACTGATGGCACCGGCAAAAATATTACTGCCGCTTTCATGATGATTTCAGCGGCATAAAGGATTAAAATCGTGAAAAAGTTAGTGTGTATTTTTTTGGCGATCGCGCTAGTCCAAGGAGTGCCAATGGCCGTTCAAGCTCAACAAACCACTGACCAGATCGATCGGGTTGTCAGTGCAGGACTGATGAATAAAGATGCGATCGGCAATTTTAATGCTGACGGGATTGTCAGCCGCGCCGATTTGGCGGTAATTTTAGTGAAAACTTTTGGTTTGGAACGGCGGAAAACAGCTCAGAAACCGGATATAGAATTGCCGGACGTACCTAAGAGTTACTGGGCTTACAGTGCGATTCAAACTGCTTTGAAAACGGGAACGATGAGCGGATATCGCGACGGAATGTTTTTCCCAAATCAAAGGGTGACTCGCGCTGAAGCTTTGGCGATTTTCGCTCAAGCTTACGGGGTTTTTCAGTTTCCCGAAAGCACTATTGCTGAGATTTTAGCTAAGTATCCAGATGCAGGCGAAATCCCTGATTGGGCTAGAAAGTCTATGGCTACTGCACTTTATGAAGGATTTGTGAATATTGAACTTGCAACTAATAAGATTCATCCTTTGAAGCCTATGACTCGCGGGGATATCGCTTACGCTTTGAGCAAGTATTTGGAGCGGCAGGCAAGGCCAACTTCTTTGCCTGTTAAGAAGGAAGAGGCTCCTAATCGGGGCATGGGAAGGTAAGTATAGTAAGTTTCATTTGCATGAGAATGGGTAATATCAATTCCGGTTACACTCCTTATGATATAGAGCAATACAGTTTACTTAAAACAGATATCCCTGGCACACCCCTTAAAAAGGGGGGGACAAGAAAGCTCTTAAAGTCCCCCTTCTTAAGGGGGATTTAGGGGGATCTCCGGGGCATAAAAAGTGTTAAGTAAACCGTATTTTGATACAGAGGAGACGGCAGTGCCGTGTCCCTACAATGTTATTTTGGGTAGGGACACGGCACTGCCGTCTCCGTATCCGCTCAATAAATCGGGGTAGACTACCATATTGGGAAGGATTTTGTGATGTTTGAGACTCATCATTAAGCGATTTCCCCCGATTTATTGAGCGGATACCCGTCTCCTCATTTTGGCTAATAATTCCGATGCAACCGGGAACGATATAATTGGTAATTGGTAATAGAGATACCGATCGCCCGCTATGCAAAATCCCGGAGCTTTGGTGACTGTAAAAGCAGCCATCAAACCCCCAGGATTTAATGTTTTCCTCTTAAACGAGGTTCAAATTGTCGATCGCAGGCCTTAACTTACTCAGCAGTAGCTAATTCGGTACTGCTAGCGCCGCGCTTGCGCGTTAGAGTATTGAAAAGCATTTGACCGACAGCTTTAATCAAATTGCCTTCTAACTCCATAAACATCTTCATGTTCATGCCAAAAGCTGCATTAGCTTCATCCACAATTCGCTCTGCTGTCGCTTCGTCGATCGGCAATTCATTCATTGCTCCACGATAGTTAGTCTTAAATTCTTTTTCGTCAGGAATATCGGCGAATTCATAGAAAGCAGTGCCTTCTCCCTCCGTCAGATTCATTCCCCGTTGGGCAATTCCCTTCAGGATTTGTCCACCGGACAAATCGCCGAGATAGCGAGTGTAAGAATGAGCAATTAATAGTTCTGGTGCTGATGCAGAAATTTCGTGAATCCGTTTGATGTAAGCTTTGGCTGAGGCTGACGGAGCTACTTGTTCGCGCCAATTGGCACCGTAGTAGTAAAACAAATCTTGTTCTAAGCTTTGTTTCCGATTCAACTCAGAAAAGTAAATTTTTGAAAGGATCGGATGCTGCTTTTGGCGTTCCATTTCCTCTTCCATTGCCGAGTAGACAAAGTAGAGGTTTGCCACTAACTTCCGATAAGAAGTTTTTTCTACAACGCCTTTTAAAAAACACTTGACAAAACCGACATTTTCTGCCATTGAGTGGGATTTTTTGGTTCCCTCACGCAATTTGGTCGCTAAATTGATGCTCATAAAATATTGTCCAACTTTCTATTTTTGCTGTAGTCGATGGATGCGCCAAAAATCTCAAATTCACCTAAGCACTTACATTAAATCAATTTGATGAGAGATTCTATTAATTTTTATAACAAAACCTTGTGCCTCAAACGGCACAAGGCATCACGCGGGTAGCAAAAAATTAGTCATCAGTCATCAGCCACTAACTAATGACTAATGACTAATGACTAATGACTAATGACTCATCCTCGCCAGCAAACAACTGTCAACTGTCAACTGTCAACTAACTTAGATGTCCAAGTCAAGCATATTGAGTTTAGGGCCGAAGGTTTCGATGAACTCGCGGCGGGGGGCGACTCGATCGCCCATTAAGATCGTAAAGATGCGATCGGCTTCAGCAGCATCGTCAATTTCCACCCGTTTCAAAGTCCGAGTTTCTGGGTTCATCGTGGTATCCCACAACTGTGTCGGCATCATTTCGCCCAAACCTTTAAACCGCTGAATGGTGTAGTTAGCATTCGCCGGAAATTCATTGCGGATCAGAGCATTCCTTTCGCGTTCGCTGTAACAGTAGTAATGATTGCGTCCCCGTTCCACTTTATAGAGAGGAGGACACGCAATATAGATGTAACCTTGTTCTACAAGTGCGCGCTGATATCGATAGAAGAAAGTCAGCAACAGAGTGCGGATGTGGGCTCCATCTACGTCAGCGTCAGTCATAATTACGATATGGTGATACCGCAATTGCGACGAATCGAATTCTTCGCCTTTAATGCCCAAACCTAACGCTGTAATTAACGATTGAATTTCGTTATTTTTGTAGATTTTGGCGTCGTCGGTTTTCTCGATGTTGAGGATTTTACCGCGCAAGGGTAGGATAGCTTGAAATTGTCGATCGCGCCCTTGCTTGGCCGATCCGCCGGCGGAGTCCCCTTCCACCAGATAAATTTCAGATTTTGACGGGTCTCTGGAACTGCAATCTGCCAGTTTTCCGGGCAATGGAGACGATTCTAAGACCGATTTGCGGCGGACTAAATCGCGTGCACGACGGGCAGCTTCAGCAGCCTTGAAAGCTTGAATCGCCTTCTCTAAAATGAAGTCGGCTACCTGGGGACGGAACTCCAGATATTCTGTCAATACTTCGCCTACCAAGGAATCGACAATTCCTCGGACTTCTGTATTACCCAGTTTAGTTTTAGTTTGGCCTTCAAATTCTGGGTCTGGGACTTTGACCGAAATCACTGCTGTCAAACCTTCCCGGACGTTTTCGCCGGCGAGGTTTGGTTCGTGTTCTTTGATTTTGTTGCGCTTGCGGGCGATCGAATTCATCGTCCGCGTCAACACTGCCTTCAAACCTTCTAAGTGCGTCCCACCGTCGATCGTCCGAATGTTGTTCGCAAAACCGAGAACATTGTCACTAAAAGCATCAACGCACCACTGCAAAGCCACTTCTATTTGCACATTATTGCGTTCGCCTTGCACATAAATCACTTCTTCGTGCAGAGGCTGTTTTTCGCGGTTCATGTAGGCGATGTATTCCTTGATTCCGCCCTCATAACAGTAAGTTTCGACCCGAGGTTCGTCACTTTTAAGCAGTTCCAAACGGTGATCGCTAAAAGTAATTCTAACACCCGCATTCAAGTAACCCAATTCTCGCAAACGCCCGGCGAGTATAGTGTAATCAAATTCAATGCCGGTGCTAAATATCTGAGTATCTGGCATGAAAGAAACTGAAGTGCCGCTGCGATCGCCTTTGCTGGGTTTGGCGTTAAGTTCGGTGACAGGATTGCCTCTTTCGTAGCGTTGTAAATGTTCTTTTTGGTCGCGCCAAACTGTCACTTCTACCCATTCCGACAGCGCGTTAACAACAGAAATACCTACACCGTGCAATCCTCCAGAAACCTTGTAGCCACCACCGCCAAATTTACCGCCGGCGTGGAGCACAGTCATTACTGTTTCTACTCCCGATTTACCAGTTTTGGCAACGATGCCGGTGGGAATGCCGCGTCCGTCGTCTGTCACGGTAACGGAACCGTCAGCCTTGATGTCAACCTC
This sequence comes from Oscillatoriales cyanobacterium PMM_0080, assembly GCA_949127775.1. GTDB lineage: Bacteria > Cyanobacteriota > Cyanobacteriia > Cyanobacteriales > Microcoleaceae > Microcoleus. Next base: position 7,639 of record CASBQF010000210.1, on the reverse strand, counting down.
GATGTGGGTGCAGTGGCCAGCCAGCGCTTCATCGATCGAGTTGTCAACAACCTCGTAAACTAAATGGTGGAGTCCTCGCGGGCCTGTGGTACCGATGTACATCCCCGGTCGTTTGCGGACTGCTTCGAGACCTTCGAGAACCTGAATTTGGTCGGCGCTGTAGCTGCTGGTCATACAAAAATAGCTCCAATAATGAGGCCTAAAGCCCCAAAAGCTTCTAAAATGGGAAAACTTCTAAAATTATATCACAAAACCGTTAAAGGCGATGCTAGGGCTTTCTAAATGCAAATTTATCGGGGGGAGGGAGGCGAATAGTTGTGAGATTACTTCGCGATTTCCGAGGCGTAGGGCTGTCAATTAGCCCCAAGAGAGGGGAGGGGAGAGGATTTGAGGGTTTTGATCGGGAAATTTAATATGTTTTTTAAATGTGCGACAGCTTATGTTTAGATTGATTACAATTTGTGGAGCGACGGCGACGGGGAAGTCTGGAGTGGCTTTGGTTTTGGCCGATCGACTGAAATCTCCGATTTTGAGTGCGGATTCTCGTCAAGTATACCGCGAGTTTGACATCGGGACGGCAAAACCGACAAAGCTCGATCGCACTTCTGTACCGCATCACTTAATCGACATTTGCGATCCGACCGAAACTCTAACACTCGCAGACTTCCAGCAGCAAGCTCAAAAAATAATTTCCGATGTCGATTCTCCTCTGTTGTTGGTGGGAGGGACTGGCTTGTATATTAAGTCTGTAGTCAAGGGTTTGAAGATTCCGAGAGTGGCACCGATGCCCGAATTGCGATCGCAACTTGCAGAACTCGGACAATCCCAATGTTACGCGATGTTGCAGCAGGTCGATCCATTGTCTACTCAAAAAATTCACCTCAACGATTCCTTCAGAACCTTACGGGCACTGGAAGTATTTTATGTCACCGGTCGCCCTATTTCCGAACAGCAGGGCGAAAATTCCCCCAATTATCCTATCTTACAAATTGGGTTGGATTGTGATATTGACGTTTTGGGCGATCGAATCAAACAACGCACCGAACAAATGTTAGAAGGCGGTTGGTTAGCTGAAGTCGAATATTTGTCTAAAAAATATGGCTGCGATCTGCCACTATTGAATACTCTGGGATACCAGGAAATGAAACAATATTTAGCAGGCTACATTACCCTGAATCAAGCTAAAGAATTAACTATTTTGCACACCAGACAATTTGCGAAGCGTCAGCGGACTTGGTTTCGAGCATATCCTGAAATTGAATGGTTTGATGTTAGCACACCAAATTTGCTAGAACGAATTTGGCAGAGAGTGCAGGAGTTTGTTGTTAATAACTAACCGTAGCGTCAGCGGGCTGAGTATTTTGACTACTTGCTCAAGATTTTTTCCCCGCTGACGCACCTACAATAACTACTAATTTTCTTAAGTCCGCGGAGGCGGACATCGTTTGACTTTCTGGCAGTTGAAACCGCCGTCTTATCTTGTATAGATATGGTTACAACCGCCATCTTCTCTTGAGTCCGCGGAGGCGGACATCGTTTGTGTAGACGCGGTTTCAACCGCCGTCTTATCTTAAGATTTTTCAATTAAAGCAACTATCTGAGCATAATCAAAATCATTAGCCAAGAAAGCTAAAGCCTCAGCTACCGATTCATCGACTTCGCGAATTTGCTCTATGCAAATGTCAATTTTAGTCATGTCACAAACCCGAGAAGCTGCTAATAATTCAGCAAACAATTCAGCAGGAAATTCTGCTAAAACCGACGAACTCAGAGCAGTTTGAATATCGATTTTAGTCAAACCATTCTTGCTAGCAAGTGCTTCGTCATAGATGAAATTGACGCCAATGTGCTTATGAATAGCATCAAATATGTCAGCTTCCCGGAACGGCTTACGGATAAAGTCATCGCAGCCCGCTAAAGAAACCACCGCTTTTTCTTCTTCTAAAACACTCGCGGTAACAGCAATAATTGCAGTAGCTTGACCTTTTACAGTGCCTTTAATTAGTTTAGTCGCTTCGTACCCATCCATCACTGGCATTCTCATATCCATCAAAATTAGATGTGGTTCCCAATCGTTCCAAATTTCAACAGCTTGTTGACCATTACTGGCTTCTTTTAGTTCAAAGCCGAGCGGAGAAAGCAGTTTCAGCAACAGCAAATTATTGCTAGGCTTGTCATCAACAATTAAAATTCGATAGCTGGGTTGATTCGGTGCGAGGGAAATCACTTGTACCGCTGTCTTTTTGCCTTCTATTTCCCAGGAATTGATCACACTAATTCGAGTATCAAATGCGAAAGTTGTACCAACTCCAACTGCTGATGTAACTTTCATCTCTCCGCCCATTAACTCGACAAAATTGCGGCTAATTGGCAGTCCTAAACCAGTTCCTTCTTGCGACTCCTTGCCAGTCTTAGTTTGCACAAAAGCTTCAAAAAGACCATTCAATTCATTCGCCGCGATACCAGGGCCAGTGTCGGAGATTTCAAAAGTTAGGAAACACGAAGATGCAGCATCTAAATCGTTAGGATTTTCTAGCTGGCTAATTTTTGATTTTTCAAGATTGTGATTTTCTAGCATCTTTAAACTTGTCGAATTGTCCGCAACCTTAACACTTTCAGATTCCTTGACGCTGGTTGCTTCTGGTTTGAGATTAACTTTTACTGAAACTCCTCCTGCTTGAGTAAATTTCAGAGCATTGTTGAGCAAATTTATTAAAACTTGTCGCAATTTGACTTCATCTGTTCGCACATATCTGGGAACATCGGGGCTGTATTCTACTACTAATTGCAGTTTTTTGTCATCGGCTTTGATATGGAACATATCTTCGATATCATCCATAAAATGATAAAGTTCAAAGTTTCTGTAGTTGAGTTCACTCCGTCCAGCTTCGATTTTTGACAAGTCTAATACTTGGTTAATTAAAGTTAGCAAATGGTCGCCGCTACGGGTAATAATGATGACATTTTCTTGATGTTCTTTGGGCAGACTTTGGCTGCGGAGCATGATTTGAGAAAAGCCGAGAATGGCGTTGAGGGGCGATCGCAATTCGTGACTCATGTTGGCTAAAAAGCTGCTTTTGGCTTCGTTGGCTACTTCGGCTTTTTGCTTGGCAAGAACGAGCTCAGAAGTGCGTTCTTCTACTTTTGTTTCTAAGGTGCGGTTAGACTCTGCTAAATTGGTATAAAGCCTGGCATTTTCTATCGAGATGGCTGCTGAGGCAGATAAGACTTTGAGCAGTTCCAATCTGTCTGAAGTAAATGCTCCTGTAATCAGGTTGTTTTCTAAGTAAATTATGCCGATAAGTTGACCTTGATTCAGCAGCGGCGCACACAATATTGATTTGCATTGATGCTGTTTGATGTATGGATCGGTATTAAAATTTTTGTTGGTAGTTGCATTACTTAAAACTACTGTTTCTCCTGTACGATTGACGTAATCAACAATCGATACTGCCAGGTTATTATCTATAGGTATTGATTGTAATACTGCAATCTTGTCGGAATCGATCGCACCCGCAGCTTCGATCAGCAATTCGGAATTATTACCAGGATTTGAGGTGGAATACAGAATCAAATAACCTAGTTGTGCTCCGGCATTCTCGATCAGTATTTTCATCAAAGCAGCGAGCAACTTGTCCAACAAAATTTCGCCAGAAATAGCTTGGCTGGCTTTTACTACCGCGGCTAAATCTAAAACTGAACTGCCTAAACCACCCGTGTTTAATTTGCTGACGATAGTGACTGTACTGGGATCGAGAAATTGAATTTCTGAGGGGGATTTTATTGATAATTCTGGATGGGTTGCTTCTAGCTTTTCGAGTTTGCGTTTTGCGCCCCAGATTAGATAGTTATAGTGTGCTTTTTTGAGGTAAATTTGAGCAAATTCTGCTTTACCTTTGCTCAGCCAGAAATTGGCTGCTAATTCTGCGGCTAAGGCTTCGTTTTGGGTAAACTCGCCGTTTCTGGCTGAAGCAATGGATCGATCGTACAAATCGATCGCCTCCATCCCCTTATCCCCAATCCGCGCGATCTCCGCAGCCACTAATAAGTATTTATGCTCAAAGTTTTCGGGACAGCTATCAGCCCAGATTTTCATCTGTTTTTGATTAGATTTCAGCTTTCTGAGGTATTTTGGGCGATCGAACTCCGACGCTTCCGAGTAAAGTGCAGTTAAAGTGAGCGAGTAATAAAAATTATGTTCAGCTACAATAATTGTCCCGATCGCCAAACCCAATTTTTGCTCAGCTTCCACAGCACAACTAAGAGCTTCTGCATACTTTCCGTACAAATACAACACCTGGCATTTTAAAATTTGATAGGCACAAATCGCCAAAAAACTGCCGTGATTGGTACATCGCTCTAAATATTGTCGTTCATTACTTTCACCATTAGAAAAAACCTCACAATCCGAAGTTTTTCCGAGTAAATTGAACAGTGCTAGCTGACAACCTAGTAAATAATCAGTAGCGATTTGATTGTTAGTTTTAAAATTAAACAGCAGAAAATTCCACACTTCTACAGACAAAGATCCCAGATTTTTGCCCTGCGGGATAGAATACATCATTTTGTAAAGCTGAATGTAACCTGCAAATTGCAATTCGCCAGATTCTATGCCCGCTTGATAGCCGTTATTACTAATCGCATCCGACAGTTTCAAAGGCTGTATCCAATGATTTAAATGAGCCACAAGCATTTCAGATGCTTTGCATTTTTGCGTCAAATCGTGGAAGCGATCGCTCAAATGAAGGCCTAACATCCCAAAATCGTAGCCCGATCGATAATTAGCCATCGCCACCGACAAAACCAAACCATAGCAAGCGTAGCTGTAAGATGATTCCGGCACCGGCCCATATTTCAGAGAAAGGTTAGCAGATTTTGTAACAACTATTTGGTAAAGTATCGGATTAGAAAACAAACTCGCAGGAATAATTTTATCCAGAAGCTGCATCGCAGTTCTTTTTTCGGGAATCGTCATTTCCGGCACGTGCAGCAAACTAGCAATTGGTCGATCGCCTAATTGGGCTTCAGCGGCAGCCAATTCGGCTTTACGTGCTTGCAGCAACCGTTTTTGAGGCAACTCAACCCCCAACAAACGCAAGCCCTGCCGCCCAAATTCAATCGCCTGCTCGTATTCGCCCAACATCGTATGCAGCGTAATTAGCCGATCGAACAACTCAGCTTTTTCGATCGGCGATTGCGACTGCGGCAGTGCCAAATGTATCAAAAATTGCGATCGCTCGAAATTGCCGATCAGATAATTTAATTCCGCAGTTTCTAGATATAACTGTCTCGTCAAATGGTACTCAGTTTCCCAGCTATCCGTCGCCAAAAGCTCAATCCCAAAACTCAAATACTTGACAGCAGCCGCGTAAGCTGTAGAAGTTTTCGCTTTTTTGCCAGCCAAAAGATTGAGTTTAGCAATTTTGTGTCTTTCCGTGCGATCGATTCCTAGAGGTAACTCCCCTGCTATCACCCCTTCTCTCGCCCCTGCCGCCAGATTGAGCTGATCGACAATTTCAAAAAGCTCCTCTGATAAATCCCCATCATCGGTATTATCCAATAATAAGCGACCGATCTGCAAATGAACCGCTTTTTTCTGGCGATCGTCAATCAAAGCATAAGCAGCTTGTTGAACGCGATCGTGCAAAAATCTGTACTCTTCAAACAACAGTTGAACATCCAACTCAGACACAGACAAAATCAAACCAGATTGCAGTGCCGGATGCAAGTCCAAAAAAACTAAATCCGCTGATTTTTCACAAAGTTTTGACAAAGTAGTTAAATCAAAAAATGCCCCTGCACAAGCTGCAAAACGCAAAATATGTTGAGTTGCTTCCGGCAATTTTCTCAACTTATGCACCATCAATTCCACCACATTATCAGTAATGTCAGTTGCTTCTATCTGAGCAATATCCCACTGCCAAAAACCTCGACGACTTCTATTTTTTTGGCCCTCTTGTCGAGTAAACTCACCAGACTCCGGCAACTTAAACTCGATCAGATGTTCGGAATACAGAGTTTTGAGAAACTGATTTACAAAAAAGGGATTTCCGTTAGTTTTCCGTAACACCAACTCAGCCAAAGATTGCACCGATTCAGGATCGCTATGCAAAGTATCAACCATTAGTTCCCTAATATCTTCTAGCCACAAAGGAGCGAGATGAATAAAATTAATTATTGACCCTTCTTTTTGAAGTTCCTCCACAGTAATCATTAAAGGATGATCGAGACTGACTTCATTGTTTCGATAAGCCCCAATCAGCAATAAATATTCCGTGTCAGTATCCGCCACCATCAATTCAATTAAATTGAGAGTTGCCGCATCTACCCACTGCAAATCGTCAAGAAAAATAACCAGAGGATGCTCCGGGGAACAAAACACGCGAATGAATTTTTCAAAGACAAAATAGAAACGAATTTGCGCTTCATTTAATCTTAATTCTGCTACCTGTGGCTGTTTACCAACAATCAATTCTACTTCGGGAATCACATCAATAATGACTTGACCATTTGCACCCAATGCACTTAAAAGTTTGGTGCGCCAATCATCGAGTTTTGCTGCACTTTCGGTGAGCAGTTGCCGCACCAATCCGGAGAAAGCGCTAATAATCCCAGAATAGGGAATGTCGCGTTGAAATTGATCGAATTTGCCAGAAATAAAATAGCCACATTTTTCAGTTATTGGCTTGTAAATTTCCGCCACTAGGGACGTTTTACCAATGCCGGAATAACCCGCAACTAAGATCATTTCGCTGCGCGAAAAATTTTGTCCTGGGTTCGCCACCCTCTCGAATGCTGCTAGCAAAGCCTGCAATTGTACTGCACGCCCGTACAATTTTTGAGGAATTTGAAATCGATCCGAAATATCAGCAGTAGCTAAAGGAAACTCTAAAATAGTTCCCGTTGTTTGCAATTGACGGAGACATTCATGTAAGTCTGTTTGGATTCCCCAAGCACTTTGGTAGCGGTTTTCAGCATTTTTTTCTAACAGTTTCATAACTATCGCTGAAACTGCGGCAGGAATTTCTGGGTTAATTTGAGGGATGGGGAGAGGTTGTTTGGCAATGTGAGAGTGTACCAATTCCATTGCATCTGTAGTGTCAAAAGGCAACTGGTTGGCTAACAGTTCATAAAAAGTAATGCCGAGGGAATAAAAATCTGTGCGGTAATCTAAAAAACGGTTCATTCTCCCGGTTTGTTCCGGTGAAATATAAGCTAAAGTTCCTTCTAAAATATGGGGATTTTTTATTTTGGGATTTTCGCGGGTTAACAGGGTGGAAATACCGAAGTCGATGATTTGGATTTCCCCAGTTTTTTGGTTGAAAATAATGTTAGCTGGGTTGATGTCTTTGTGGATGATATTTGCTGCATGAATTTGTCCTAATATTTCGGCGGTTTGAATGGCGATGTTGAGAAATTCAGACAGGCTAAATCTTTCCTGTTCCTGCATTTTTTTCAATGAGCAACCGCCAAAATCTTCTAAAATTAGGGTTCTTCCTTACTTGGTATGCCAAACTAATAATTAAAATGCCAAGTAAGCAAACATCTATTTTTGTAGTTTTCAAAATTTCTAAAGCCATATGCAGAACGTTTTATCAACTTAAGCTTGTTGTTAATACCCTCAACAACACCACTTGTT
>CASBQF010000209.1 GCA_949127775.1 Oscillatoriales cyanobacterium PMM_0080 | reverse complement strand
CCGCGTCCTTTGCAAATTGCGATCGCAGGCGAAATCAACCGCCCCGGAGCCTATACAATATCCTCAGCAGCAGGCCCCGGAGGCACAACAGAGCAAATCGGCACTCAAATGCCAACAATATCGCGGGCACTGCGCATGGCGGGCGGAATTACCCAGTCAGCAGATGTCCGACAAATCAAAATCCGCCGCCCCCAACGCAATGGCCCAGAACAAATTATTAACATCGATTTATGGGAATTATTGCAAGCTGGTGACTTGCGGGCAGATGTTACTTTGCGTGACGGCGATACTATATTTATTCCCACTGTAACTAGCCTCAATCGCCAAGAAGCACCAACTTTGGCAGTAGCTAATATTACAGGACAAAGCACTCAACCAATTAATATTGCGGTGGTGGGCGAAGTAACTCGCCCGGGTACTTATACTTTGGCAAAAGAGGTTCAAAGTAATCAGGTACAAGAAAATGAAATGGGTGCAGATTCTGGTTTGTTTGCGAAGAGGGAAACTCCAGGCGTCGGGGAAACTGTTTTGCAGCAAACTGTCACAAGAGCAATTAAAATGGCGGGCGGCATTACGCCCGTAGCTGATATCAGACAAATACAAGTTCGTCGCCTGACTCGCGCAGGTACGGAACAAATTATTAATGTGAATTTGTGGCAACTTTTGGAAGGAGGAGATGTATCTCAAGATTTAGCACTGCAACAGGGAGATACGGTAATTGTTCCCAAAGCCGAAAATCTCGATGCAGCCGAAGGCGAACAAGTTGCTAATTCTAATTTTTCACCGGATGCGATTAAGGTGAACATTGTGGGAGAAGTTGTGAAACCCGGAGCGATTGCGGTTTTGCCCAATACTACTCTCAATCAAGCGCTGGTAGCAGCGGGAGGTTTCAATAAAGCGCGGGCCCAAATGGATTCGGTGGATTTAATTCGTCTGAATCCTAACGGTACTGTTTCGCAGCTAAGTGTTAAGGTGAATTTTTCGGCAACTGCCAATGAGGAAACTAATCCCAAACTGCGAAATAATGATGTCATCATGGTAAGGCGATCGGGCCGCGCGGCATTTTCGGATAATGTAGGCGGTACTCTCGCTCCTTTAAGCCCCCTGCTAGGAATATTCCGGTTGTTCGATATTTTTCGGTAATTTGAGCAGACTAGCGCTCTTGGCATCATCAACCCAGTTTCTACAAAGAATTTCGGCTTGGGAACGAGATATCTAGTCAGAAACCAAGTTTATGCAACAGCGCCAGTCGTACAAACGTTTAAACAAATAAGTTGCAAAAATCAAATGAAACCAGGGAAAAATTCTCAAATAACACTGTTTAATAACAATAATAAAGCTGTGAGACAGCAAAGAGGATCTTCTGTAATTTATGAAGAAGAGCAATTTTTCAGAGACAAAACAGAGGAACAAGAGTTAAGCTTTTGGCAAGTTTGCCGGAGCCGATCGTTCTTAGTGATCGGCGTAGCAGCGGCAGTGACAACCGGAGTATTTGCCTGGACTCTGAATCAAAAAAGTGAGTACGAAGGGCGCTTTCAATTATTAGTAGAACCCTCTGTCACGCAAAATACTTTAGCGAAAGTCTATTCCGGCGAGCTAAAACTGCAACCAGCAGCCCCCGCAGCGCCAGAAAATCCCGGATTTGACTACGAATCGCAGATTCAAGTTTTGCAAAGCCCGCAAGTAATGTCACCGATCATCAAACAGTTGCGCGCTAAATACCCGGAAATTAATTACAACTACCTTTTGAACCAAAAAGCAGATAATTTGCCGTTTTCTCAGGAAACTAAGCTGTCAATTAGTCGCTTCAAAAACACCAAGATTATTGAAGTTAAATATCGGGATTATGACCCGAAAAAAATTCAGTTTGTGTTGGAAAAAGTTGCACTAGGCTACCGCAACTATAGCGTGCAAGATACCAGCAATCAAATTGGTCAGAGTCTGGCTTTTGTGAAATCGCAAATCCCTAATCAACAAAAGCGCCAACAAGCTCTACAGACAGAAATTCAAAAATTGCGTCAACGGTATAATTTCATCGATCCGCAAATTCAAACCCAGCAACTTGCGCAGCAAATTAGCCAACTCCAAGCCCAAAGATTGGAAGCACAAACGCAGCTCAATCAGCAGAATTTTCTCTATTCTAATCTGCAAAATCAGCTCGGACTAAATCAGCAACAAGCTCTGATGGCTTCGGCTCTGAGTCAAGCTCCCCGCTATCAAGGAATGCTGACTCAATTGCAGCAATTGGAAGGACAAATTGCGATTAATTCAGCTACTTATACAGATAACTCTCCGCAAATGCAGTTGTTTCGAGAACAGCGCAAGAACCTGATTCCTTTGTTGAAGAAAGAAGCTCAACAGGTTCTGGGAACTGATTTAGCTAAGGTAAATTCGCAAGTGCTGGCTTTTCAAGATCCGGTGCGGATTAAGTTGATCGAGCAGTTTATTGGTACTGCTAATTCTATTCAAGTTTTGGGAGTGCGGAATCAAGTTTTGGCGCAAGCGGCGAAGCAGTTGAGTCAATATTCTCAAGGATTCCCGGTGATTTTGCGACGCTATTCTGATTTGCAGCGGGAGGCGGATTTGACTAACACTACGCTGAATGGTTTGCTAGCAAAACAGCAGGCTTTGCAGCTTGAAGCTGTGGGCAAAAAAGAGGTTGCTTGGGAAGTTATTGCTAAGCCGGAAATTCCGCGCTACAAAAATGGCGAATTGATGGCTGTTGCTCCGATTATGCCTTTGAATTTGGCTTTGGGTGGATTGCTTGGTTTGGTGTTTGGTACGTTAGCGGCGCAGTTGGCGGAACGGTTTAATCATAAAACGGTTTTCCAGACTCCAGAGGATGTCAAACACTCGATTCATTTGCCTTTGTTGGGGGTAATTCCTGCTAGTGATAAAATTTTGAGACTGGCACCTGCGGAGACAAATCTCATAGATGTGGGAAGTTCGCCGATGCCAACGGATGCTTTTCAAGAGGCTTTTCGATCGCTCAATGCGAATATTCGGCTGTTAAACGTTGATTCTCCGATCGCATCTTGTGTAATTACGTCTTGTCAAGTAGCCGATGGCAAGTCTACTGTGGCGGTGAATCTGGCGCGGGCGGCGGCGGCAATGGGGCAGCAAGTGCTGTTGGTGGATGCGGATTTGCGTCGCCCGCAGGTGCACGAAATGCTGGGTTTGCCGAACTGGCAAGGCTTGCACAATGCGATTGCGGATGATGTGGATGTGAAACAGTTGATTTTGCGATCGCCCCGCGATGAAAACCTATTTGTGCTAACATCAGGGCCGGTTCCTCCCGATCCCACGAAAGTGCTTTCTTCCCGCAAAATGCAGCATTTGATGGCAGCTTTGTCAAATAATTTTGATTTAGTTATCTACGATACTGCGCCACTTTTAGGTTTAGCGGATGCGAATTTGTTGGCTGCTCACACTAACGGATTGATGCTGGTAGTGGGGCTGCATCAAACTGAGCGGGAGGCGCTGGTGTTAGCTTTTGAAGATTTGAAAATGGCCGGGATTCCGCTGTTGGGAATGGTGGCAAATAACGATAGGGGCAGCAGGTATTACTATCAGTCTTACGTGCAGAATTACATCGAAGAAAAGTCTGTTTGATATGGTAGGGCCCAAATCAGTAAGGTGCGCAGTGCGCACCCTACATTGAGAATCCTGAAATCAGTAATACCAATTTAATGTGAAGTTGCACATATCTCGATCCCCCTAAATCCCCCGAAAGCAAGGGGGACTTTGAGCTGAATCTTGTCCCCCCCTTATTAAGGGGGGTGCCAGGGAGATCTGATTCTATGCAGCCTCATAAAAAATTGGTATAAGGTGCGCAGTGCGCACCCTACCTTGAGAATCCTGTAAGCAAGATAAACACGAATTTTCTTAAGATTTGCGATCGACATCATGCAGTATAGTTAAAGGCTGAGAGTTTTAAAACAAATTGCAACACTTGCAAATTAACAAGACCTGAAAACGTGGCTGACAAATTCCCATTTTGTAATACATTGACACAACTCCCCGCCTAGCTGGAAAACTAGCAGGGAGTTTTGTGTTTTTTGAAAAGGAGATCAAACAATGGCTATTGCTACTATTAACCCGGCAACGGGAGAAACGCTGAACACTTTTGATCCGCTGACAGATGCGGAAATAGAAAATAAGCTGGAATTAGCGCAGCAAGCTTTTAACAAATATCGTCGCCTGCCATTTGAGCAGCGAGCTCTGTGGATGCAGAAGGCTGCGGATATCTTGGAGCGCGATCGCGAAATTTACGCGGAAATGATGACGCTGGAAATGGGGAAAACTCTTAAATCGGCGATCGGCGAAATCGAAAAATGCGCCTTAGTTTGCCGCTACTACGCCAAAAATGCCGCTCAATTTATGGCAGACGTACCCGCAACCACCGACGCTAGCAGTAGCTTTGTCCGTTACCAACCGTTGGGCGCTATTTTAGCCGTCATGCCCTGGAATTTCCCATTTTGGCAAGTTTTTCGGTTTGCCGCGCCGACGCTGATGGCGGGCAATGTCGGCTTGCTCAAACACGCTTCCAACGTGCCACAGTGCGCTTTGAAAATCGAACAAATTTTCACAGAAGCGGGCTTTCCCGAAGGAGTTTTTCAAACGTTATTAGTGGGAGCCGACAAAGTAGCTAAGATCATTGCGGACGATCGCGTAAAAGCAGCAACTCTCACCGGTAGCGAACCAGCGGGCGAAAGTTTAGCAGCAAATGCGGGCAAAAATTTAAAAAAAGTAGTGCTGGAATTGGGAGGAAGTGACCCATTTATTGTGATGTCCAGCGCGGATTTGCCAGCAGCTTTATCAACGGCTGTCACATCACGAATGCTCAATAGTGGTCAAACTTGCGTATCTGCTAAACGGTTTATTTTAGTAGAAGAAATCGCCGACGAATTCATCAAAGGATTTGTCGAAAAATTCGAGCAATTAAAAGTAGGCGATCCGATGTTGCCCGAAACCGATATCGGCCCTTTGGCTACTCCCGCAATCCTCAAAGAATTGGACAATCAAGTGCAAGCCTGTATCCAATCGGGAGCAAAACTGCTGACAGGCGGCCGCCCATTGTCAGAGAATGCCGGCAATTTCTACTTGCCAACTATTTTGACAGATATTCCCTCGGATGCTGCGGCGCGCCAACAAGAGTTTTTCGGGCCGGTGGCTTTAATATTCCGAGTGGCAAACATCGATGAGGCGATCGCCCTGGCAAACAGCACATCCTTTGGTTTAGCGGCGACAGCTTGGACTACAGTAAGCTCAGAAGGCGATCGGTTTATTTCCGAATTAGAAGCAGGCGCCGTATTCATCAACGGCTTAGTCAAATCCGATCCCAGATTGCCCTTTGGTGGCATTAAGCGATCGGGTTACGGACGCGAATTGAGCATCCAAGGAATCCACGAATTTGTCAACATTAAAACAGTCTGGGTAAAATAAGTAAAATTGGATAAGCTTCTCGTAAAAATATCAATTAATCTGCGTTTATCCGCGTTCATCTGCGGTTAAAAACAATTAATCTAGTATTCTTACGAGAAGTTCATACTGAAAAAAATCACACTTACAGAGGATAAAAATGGAAATGAACACAGCTCAACTACTCGTAAAATGTTTAGAAAACGAAGGCGTAGAATACGTTTTCGGACTTCCCGGAGAAGAAAATTTAGAAGTTCTAGAAGCCCTAAGAAACTCTTCAATTAAATTTATTACTACTCGCCACGAACAAGGCGCCGCCTTCATGGCCGACGTTTACGGCCGCCTCACAGGCAAAGCAGGCGTTTGCTTGTCCACCTTGGGCCCCGGCGCAACTAACTTAATGACAGGAGTTGCTGACGCCAACTTAGACGGTGCTCCTTTAGTAGCAATTACTGGACAAGTTGGAACGGATAGAATGCACATAGAATCGCACCAATATTTAGATTTGGTCGCTATGTTTGCCCCAGTTACTAAGTGGAATGCTCAAATTGTCCGCCCTAGCACCACCTCAGAAATCGTCCGCAAAGCCTTTAAAGTTGCTCAGAGTGAAAAGCCCGGTGCAGTTCATATTGACTTGCCTGAAAACATCGCAGCAATGCCTGTAGAAGGAGAGCCACTCACCAAAGACAACCGCGAAAAAACTTTTGGCGCTTACCAAAGTCTCAATAAAGCGGCGGTGGCAATTTCTAAAGCAAAAAGTCCTTTGTTGTTAATTGGAAACGGAGCAATTCGAGCCAATGCTAGCGAAGCAGTGACAGAATTTGCAACTCGATTAAATATTCCCGCAGCTAATACTTTCATGGGCAAAGGTGTAATTCCTTACACTCATCCTTTGGCACTTTGGACGACGGGATTGCAAAAACGGGATTACATTAGTTGTGCTTTTGAAGAAACTGATTTAGTGATTGCTGTTGGCTACGATTTGATTGAATATTCCCCGAAAAAGTGGAATCCTGACGGCAAAATTCCGATTATTCACATTGGAGCTCTGCCCGCAGAAGTTGATAGCAGTTATATTCCTACTGTAGAAGTTGTGGGGGATATTTCTGATTCGCTGAATGAAATTTTGCAGCGTGCCGATCGCATGGAGAAAACAGACCCTTTTGCTAAGCAATTGCGGGCGGATATTCGCGCTGGGTACGAACAATATGCCAACGACGATGGTTTTCCGATCAAGCCGCAAAAACTGATTTACGATTTGCGGCAAGTCATGGGCCCTGATGATATTGTGATATCTGATGTGGGTGCTCACAAAATGTGGATCGCGCGACACTATCATTGCGATCGCCCGAATACCTGTTTAATCTCCAACGGATTTGCGGCGATGGGCATTGCAATTCCGGGCGCGGTGGCGGCAAAACTCGTTTATCCCGATCGCAAAGTAGTAGCAGCCACGGGAGACGGCGGTTTTATGATGAACTGTCAGGAGTTAGAAACTGCGTTGCGCATCGGTACTAATTTTGTGACGCTAATCTTTAATGACGGCGGCTACGGGTTAATTGAATGGAAGCAAGAAGATCACTTTGGCCATTCAAATTTCATCAAATTTGGCAATCCCGACTTTGTGAAATTTGCCGAAAGTATGGGTTTAAAAGGCTATCGCGTGGAAGCCGCCAGCGATTTAATTCCTATCCTGAAGGAAGCGCTGGCTCAAGATGTGCCTTGCGTGATTGATTGTCCGGTAGACTACCGAGAAAATGCTCGTTTCAGTCAACAATCTGGGGATATGAGCTGCCATATGTAAGTTAGGAAACGGGCATTTTTTTCCCGTGTCAATCAACATACTTTACTTACCTGAAATCCGGTATTTCGGGTAAGAGAGACTCTTCGAGATAAAGTCTTGTAGCTTCTTTGAGGTTGGCGATCGCGTTATCGCCTAACGCAGCAAAGCTACAAATCCAGGTTCTTCCTTACTTGGTATGCTAAATCAATAGCTAAATCAGTAAAAATATCTGAACAAATATATAGAAAAGTAAATCAAGTCTTGATCAGGCTTGACATTTAGGCTTATTTAATTGT
>CASBQF010000208.1 GCA_949127775.1 Oscillatoriales cyanobacterium PMM_0080 | reverse complement strand
GCGAAACCCAACGGTAAACAACACAAACCAGATTAGCGCGGGGTTAAACCCCTTGGAGTCTCCGTTAAATTTTGCCATGAGCTGCAAGTTTTGTTTGTAATAATACAGAAAGATATGGACAATATTAGCAGACAATCCAATTGCTAAGGGCGATCGATCTGCAATTACTCCCCAGAAATCAATTTTAATTGTACACCTAAGTCTTGCACGGTATCTACAGTGTTTACAGAAATTTGCTCTAATTCTGTAAAAGGCTCAAAAGCTGCTTGCTGCGAGTTCAGTAATTCTGCTGTCGCGTCTGCAATATCGCCCCGGCGCTGTTGCAGTCGTTCTCGCAATACTTCTATTGGTGCTGTACAGTACATGATTTGCAGGGGTAAGCAGTGAGATTTGGCCAAATTAATTGCATTGGTTCTCCAGTTTTGGCGATCGAACTTAGCATCTAAAATCACATCCCAACCTCGGTCAGCCAAAATTATCCCCAACTCCAACAATCTACCATAAGTCCGCGTCGTCATCTCATCCGAATACAAATCTTGCCCGCCGCGTTCATTTACAGGAATCCCGCCTAAATGTTTGCGAATAGCATCGGATCGAATGTGAATCGCCCCAGTGCGGCCAGCCAAATATCTAGCTGCTGTACTCTTGCCAGAACCAGACAAACCAGACATCAAAGTTAACTTTCCCCGGCGCGGTTTTGTGTATTCCCAAGCCAGTTTATAGTAATGAGCCGCAGTCTGTGAAATTTCTGCTTTTTGGGCAGTTGAAATAGCAGTATCATCCAACATCAACGAAGTTACTTTTGCTCTTACATAAGCTTGACGACTCAAATACAAAGGCAGAAGTTGCAGTCCTTCCCAATCCCCTGTTTGTTCAATATAAGTATTCAGAAAAACATTGCCTAAATCTCTGCGCCCGCGCGATTCCAAATCCATGACTGTAAAAGCGACATCGTACATGACATCAACAAAACGAAAAGACTCGTTAAATTCAATGCAGTCAAACAGCAAAATTTTATCTTGCCAAAGAGCGATGTTCCGCAAGTGCAAATCTCCGTGACATTCGCGAATTTTATTATTGGCAATCCGCTGCGTAAATAAATCATTATTTTCCGCAAAAAACGCATCAGTATAATCTTTAGTTTCCTGATACTGTGTCTGAGTCTGCGGCCCGCCGATATATTTTTGCGAAACCAGGTAATTGTTATCTATGGCTGTGCGAATCTGACTGACTTCGCCAAATGTCCGAATATAGCTATTACTAACTGCGGTGCTGTGAAATTTGGCAACTTCCCGCCCTAAGTTTGCCATAATTTGTTCCGTCAACAGTCCGCATTCCAATAAACTGAGAAACAGCGAAGCTTGAGGAAATTCCCGCATTTTAAGCGTATACTCTACAGCAATTTCAGGAGCAGTTATATTTTGCAAGTCATTGCCAAATTTAAAGGAATCACCAGTTTGAATAATTGGCAAAACCTCCAGATAGATTTCTGGTGCTGTACGCCGATTCATCAGTAATTCTTCGGTGCAAAAATGCTGCCGTTTCTCCAAAGTTGAATAGTCCAAGAAGCCAAAGTTGACTGGTTTCTTAATTTTGTAAGTATAATCTCCGGTTAGCAGGACAAAAGAAGCATGAGTCTGAATTAGCTGCACGGGTTCTGTCACCCTGTGCGAGTAAAACGAGGGCTGCAACATTTGCTGAATCAGAGGTGGGAGACAAGTATTAGTCATATCGATTTTGGATTTTGGATTTTGGATTAAAGCAAATATACTTATAGTTTACTTAAGAGGGCGGGTTTTGCCTTGATACAGTCGATTATTTCATAAATTCTGATCTGAACCCGCCCCTACCGCAATATGGTTGACTTAAGAAATTCGTCAAAAAGCCTTAAGGATCGCAAATTAAATAACTTACAACTTTAATTGTTATTGTGGAACAGGCATCTTGCCTGTTCAAGACGGGCGGGACGCCCATCCCACAAATTTGTGGAAGTTATTTAATTTTCGTTCCTAAGTAAACCCTATTGACTTATAGCTCACGCAGAACATCTGAATGTTACTATAAAAATTACGCATAACACCTAAATGTAAGGTGCGCACTGCGCACATTTCCATAAAAGGTAGGTGCGAACTGCACACCTTACCTTATTGATAACCAAACAAAAGGTGTTTTGCGAAAGTCCTAAATCAGTCTCAAAAAAAAAGCAATCATGACAGAAAACAATCAAGATTCTCGTTCCGTGGATGTATTCGGCGTAGGCAATGCCCTCGTAGACATCTTAGCATTGGTGGAAGATGAATTTGTACTGGGCCACGGGCTGAATCGCGGCGGAATGACCCTGATGAATTCGGAAACACAGGGGGGGATTTTGCACGATTTAGAGCACAATTCTCTGCAAATGCGATCGGGGGGTTCTGCCGCCAATACGATGATTGGTTTGGCTCAGAGTGGCGGTAAAGGCTACTATTCCGGGAAGGTGGCTAAGGATACTAACGGCGAATTTTACCGACAAGATTTGCTAGCCGGGGGAATTGAGTTTAACGTGCATCCTACTACGGAATCGAACGGGCCTACGGGTACTTGTGTCGTGCTGACTACGCCGGATGCGGAACGCACGATGTGTACTAATTTGGGGGTTTCTACTACTCTGGCTGTGACTGATATTGATGTCGATCGCCTATCTCACTGCAAGTACAGTTATGTTGAGGGCTATCTTTGGAGTGCTCCCGATCCGAGAAAGGCTAGCATTGAGACTATGGAACAGTCTAAGCGTCTGGGCGTGAAGGTGGCTTATACTTTTTCCGATGGATTTTTAGTCGATCAATTTGCTGATGATTTCCACAAAGTAGTTTCGGAATATTGCGATGTCATTTTTTGCAATGCTGACGAAGTTCGGAGCTTTTTCAAAGAGGAATCTCTGTCAGAGTGCGCTCGAAAAATGAGCGAAATTTCGGATTTGGCTTTTATCACGAATGGGGACAAAGGCTGCATGGTGGTGGAGAATAAACAGATTGTGGATGTGGCTGGATTTCCGGTAAAGGCGATCGATACTGTGGGTGCGGGCGATGCTTTTGCGGGCGGTGTTTTGTTTGGACTTACTAATGGTTTGAGTGCTGCAAAAGCGGCTCGTTGGGGCAATTATTTGGCTTCTATGGTGGTGCAAATTTACGGGCCTCGCCTTGAGGGTTCTCAGGCTCATCTTTTGAGTCAGGTGATTTCTGGTTAGTAGTTGAAATGGGCGATCGCTCTTTTTGTCATAAAGGGCGATCGCTCTTTTTTTTACCGCAGATAAAGGCAGATGAACGCGGATGAACGCAGATGTTAGAGGATTATGTTAAAATCAATCAAAGCTTAACTAATTATACTTCCTATGGTGACAACTACATTGACTTCTCCTCAACAAAGTAGCGAGGAAAAATTAATTACTTTGACAGGCATTAAGTGGCCCACATTTAAAGCGATAATGTCTGATGTCGGCGAAGGCAGAGCCTGGAGAATTGCTTATGGTCAAGGAGTTTTAGAAATCAGAATGCCACTTACAGAACACGAAGAACCGAAGGGAATGATTGAAAGCTTTGTTGAAGCTTTCGCTGATGAACTAGAGATTGAGGTCAGAAAGCTTGGTGCGTTGACTTTGGAACGGGAAGATTTAACTCGTGCTATTGAGCCGGATAGCTGCTTTTACATTCAAAATGAATCTGTTGTTAGGGGGAAAAGTATAAATTTGCCCGCAGATCCGCCACCGGATTTAGTAGTAGAATCAGATTACACAAGTTCTTCTTTGAATAAGTTTTCGATTTATGCGGCTATGGGTGTGCCGGAAATCTGGAGATATCGAAATCAATCTCTGGTAGTTTATCATCTGGTTGAGGGGAATTACCAAGAGAGGGAGAATAGTTTGGCTTTTCCGTTTTTGCCGATCGCACAAATCCCCATTTTGATTGAGCAAAGTAAAAGTATTGGACAAAGGGCGGCTGTACGTTTGTTTCGAGACAGGGTGAGAGAGGTTTTGGCGGCGGAGTGAGGGTGTTTTTTTTGAACCGCAGATGATTGACAGGCGGGACGTGCCACAAGGGGTGTGGATGGGGGAAAGGTCGATCGCCCTTTCCCTCGCCGACTTGTGCCTCTGTAGGATGAGCCATAATAGACTAAGCCGCAACTCTTGTCGTGCGATCGATTAATCAGCAATTATCGGACAGTTTGATTTATGCTAATTCAGAAAATCGTTCAAGAATTACAAGACATCCCGGAAGATAAACTCGCAGAAATATACGATTTGATTCACTACTTTCGCCTCGGATTAGGACTAAAAAAGCCACAGCCGCGCACCCCTGGTTTACTGACGGGACAACTGGGTGATGCTTTTTTTGAGCCGTTACCATTCGAGGAACTCGAACAATGGGAATAAGCTACCTGATCGACACCCATATCCTGCTGTGGTGATCTTTAGATGGACGGGGATGGACGCGGATGGGGAAAGGGTGTACTTTTGATGGTAATAGCAATCTATCTGAGTCTGTTTGTGCTAATCTTAAAAGGCGATCGACATTACCAATTAACAGTTTTTAATGCTTTATGTCTAAGCAATCAGTCATTACAGAACATATTGAAATTACGCCCGGAGTGCTTGGCGGTAAGCCGCGCATTGCTGGTCATCGAATTGCAGTAGCACAAATTGCACAGATGTATCTGAAGATGGGAGAATCCATAGAAGACATTGCTAGAGATTATAATTTATCGCCAGCTTCGGTTCATGCAGCAATGGCTTACTATTACGATCATCGAGAAGAAATTGACCGCCGTACTGCGATCGGAGATGCTTTTGTCGAAGAGTTGAAGCGTAACAGTTCACCCTCTCCTTTGCAGGAAAAATTGAGGGCAATTAGAGGTGAGTGAACGCATTCGCTTTCATTTGGATGAGAATGTTAAATCGGCTGTGGCGCGAGAGTTACGCCGACGATTAATAGATGTTACAACAACTATTGAGGCGGGATTGCTTGCTCAGAGTGACGAATTGCAGTTAGCATTTATCTGTGAACAAAAGCGGGTAATTATGACTCACGATGATGATTTTTTAACGATCGCTAGTCTTAGCAGCGAGCATTCAGGTATTGCTTATTGTAAGCAGGGGACTCGTTCGATCGGACAAATCATTGAAGCTCTGGTTTTGATTTATGAAGTGTACAAGCCTGAAGAAATGGTTGGGCGTGTTGAGTTTTTGTGAGAAAGGGTAAGGCCGATCGCACTTTTGAACCGCAGATACACGCTGATGGACGCGGAGGGGGAAAGGGCGATCGCACTTAAGCCAATTCAAGGTATCTGGAAAACAGATTTATGGCGGAAAGTAGCGATAAATATCTTTCCGGTGAAGAACTCTCACAAAAGTAATAGTCTCGCCATCAAAATAAAAACCTATTCGATAGTCGCCAACCCGAAGCCGATAGGCATTGTCATCGCCTTTTAATTTTTTTAAGTTAATAATTGTCTGTAAATCAGTAACATTAGGAATTTATTCAAAAACGATCGCTTTGACTTGCTCAAAGACAGGTGCACTTTTAAAAGCTTTTAAATCCTTTAAAAAACAGGGCAAATATTCTACTTTCATTCTTGATCGAGTTCGGCAAGTGCTTCTTGTAAAGTTAACGGTTTTTCATCTTTTACTTGGCGCATAGCTTGGAGAAGTCCTCTATCTTCGATCGCCTCCAGGAGATACTGATAGTCGGTATAGTTGAGAATGACTTGACTGATGTTGCCTTCGGTATCTAATATTAATTCTTTGGCAAGTGGATAGTCTTCTATTTTCATAGATTTTGATGGGTTGGGAGGGAATGATGTTTCTATTTTAACAGCGCACTCCTAAATCGGGATGGACAATTCACTACTCGCGCCAGAGTTTCTAAGGGTGAGGTGTAATTGCAATATCGGCATATTCAGAAAAGTCACCCAAATCGTGTACTTCACCTTTAGCTGCTTGTTGGAGACCTCTTTGGACTGAGGCTAATGCTTGTGGGTTTTGCCACAACCACTGTTCGCGATCGGGTATATTGGCGATCGGGTCTAATAAAATTTGTCCGGCTTCGTTGACGAGCACTCGATACTCTGTTGATTTGGTTTCGATGTTTAAACTGAGTTGTCCTTGTCGGTCTGTGCTGATTGAGTTTTTAATAATCCAAAACTGATCTTTAGCTATCATAAATTTGTGTGAGATTGCATAAGAGGGAGTTTTAGTTATTATAACAAGTTAGATTTTGTTTGTCTATTCTAATGAAGTTGAGGGCGATTCCCTACGGGATAGCTTCGCTCGCGCGCACTTTTGAACCGCAGATACACACTGATGGACGCGGATGGGGGAAAGGTCGATCGCGCTTTTGAACAGCAGATGCACGCGAATGGACGCTGATGGGGAAAGGGCGATTCACGCTCGGGATAGCTACAGATCGCACTTGATGAAAATTTCAAAGCGATCGAGCTTATGAAAATCTCCGTTTTGGCTATAATAGTATTACTTTTGAATCATACCTAATAAAATATCATGCCAACAATAGTAAGTGTAGAACACATTGAAATGACACCGGGAATACGCGGCGGAAAACCCCGGATTGCTGGAACTAGAATCGCTGTACAAGATGTGATGGTGATGCACCTAAAAATGGGTTATTCTCTTTTAGAAATTGCCACTAAGTACGATCTGCTTGTAGCCGCCGTTTATGATGCAATGGCTTATTATTACGATCATCGCCAAGCAATTGACAGAGAAATGGCAGAAGATGATGCTTTTGTGGATGAATTTATGCGTCAAAATCCAGGTAGGTTACAAGCAAAAATCAAGGAATTAAAAGGTGAGTCTGAGAATTAGGTTTCATTTAGATGAGCATATCGATCGTGACATTGCTAGGGCGTTACGTCTCTATGGTATTGATGTGACGACAACGGTAGAAGCAGGATTAAGGACTAAGATGGATGAGCAGCAGTGGTTGTTTATTCAACAACAGGAGCGAGTGCTTGTTACTCAGGATCGAGATTTTCTAGTTATGGCTGGTATGAGTAATAATCATCCTGGTGTGGCTTACTTTAAACAGGGGAGTCGTTCGATCGGACAAGTAATAGAAACTTTGATTTTGCTCTATGAGATTTACACATCTGAAGATATGGTTGGAATGGTAGAGTATTTGTGACGGGGAAGGGCAAACTTTTGAACCGCAGATACACGCGGATGGATGCGGATGGGGGAAATGGCGATCGCACTTTTTGAAGTTGGTAGGTTTAGGATGATATAGTTAGAACAAATCAGTCTGACAAACAATGCCAGATCAAGCCTTTAGAGGTCGAGGAGCGAGAGGATTTAATTGGGAACATATTATAGAACGTCACGCGCCTGAAGGCAGTGTTGCCCAACAGCGGTTAAGAGAAAATCCCGATTATATCATTGCCATTTTTGAAAAGATGACAGAAAATCAGATTAAGGGGTGTGTGCAACGAGGCTGGAAAAACCGAGAAAGAGTTGATACGCAAGAAGATTTGATAACCGAAGTAATCCGCGTCAAATATCGCGGCTTCGATCCAGAAACAGGTTACACATTAGAGATGTGGCAAAATCAAAGTACAGGGATTATTGAGACAGCTTATCCGATCGCAAAATAAACTTGTAAGGGAGTAGAGTTTGCTCATGAACATCAAAGTAGAGTTTGACGATGACCTGCTTCCTAGATTTATCGAAGGAACCAGTCCGCTGTTATTTGGAATAACTTGGGAGTACGATCGAGTCGAGTACCCGATGAAAAATTGGTCTGACTTTGGGTTAGTTGTTTTAGGCTGGTGGATTGCGATCGCAGTTAAATTTTTCAAAGGAGAGGATAGGGGCGAGTTTTTGTTTATGGACGGCCCTTACTCGCTAACAGCAAAGTACAATATGGAAACGGGTGAACTCGAACTATCACCAAAAGGATTGGATGCGATTTGGTATGTGCAATATATCGATTTCGTTAAAGCACTGATTAATGCTTTAAAGCGAGTTGATGAGGAACTGGGAAAAAGAGAAATTGGAGAGAAAGAACG